>NZ_JBZYAO010000041.1:0-70821 GCF_059820445.1 Paenibacillus sp. sgz302190 | reverse complement strand
TAAATTCCTGCAAATGTGCAGGATTTTCTGCCGAAATTCAAGCTCAGCCTCCTCATGGACGAAAATTCCTGCACTATCGCAGGCTTTTCCTCAAAACGGGCTGCTTCCTACGCAAAAGCCTGCACTTTTGCAGGTTTTTGGCCAGTACACAAGCCGCCGTACGACAATTTGCTCGCACCGTCGCCTCACCGGCCGGCATGCACGTAGAAAGCCTGAGCAGGCTTTTCCCCGCTACAAAGCCGCCTAGCCTACAACAGCCCGCTGCGCCGCTCTTTCAACAAAAAAGCTACCCCCTCGTCATACCGCAAGGGGATAGCTTTTTTATGTATATTTACTCAACTTCAAACTTGGAAAGCGACTCGTTCAATGTTTTGGAGAGCTGGTCCAGCTTGTCGGACAGCTTCACCAGCCCTTCGCTGATGCCGAGCTGCTCGGAGCTTAACGATGCAACCTCCTCGGATGTTGCCAACGATTCCTCCGCAACTGCGCTTACGTTGGTCATCGCATCCGACAGCACGACCTGCGACTGCTCCAGCGTGCTGATTGAATCGCTCACAGCGCTAAGCTGCGTAATAAAACCGCCCATATGGCTCGTTACTTGCTTGAAAATCGTATCCGCTTCTTTAACCGCCAAAATTTGCTCCTGGAAAATCGGTCTGGCGTTGTTGAGCGCTTTTACCGTTTCATCGATCTCTTTTTGAATCGTTTCCGTCGTTTGACCAACGATATCGATCGATTGTCTGGATTGATCCGCCAGCTTGCGGATTTCGTCGGCCACGACCATGAATCCTTTTCCTGCGGCTCCGGCTCTGGCGGCTTCGATCGTTGCATTAAGCGAAAGAATATTCGTCTGCTTGGTTAAATTGTTCAGCACTTCGAGAATTTTACGAATCGACCGGGTGCTGTCTTTAAGTCTGTCGACCTTATCGACCATGGAGCGTATCATTTCTTCCGTTAAGTTCGTCTTGCCGATAAGCTCGCCCATGTACTTGGTACCCTGCTCACTCGAGCTTTGCACGTCCGCGGCTGCCGTTCCCATCTCCAGGTTCGCCTCGATGACCTGCTTCATTTGCACGCCGATGTGCTGCGTAAGCTCGTTCCCTTTTTCCGATTCGGTGGCAAGCCCTGCCGCTCCGCCCGAAATTTCGTCCGTCGCTACTGCAATTTCACGTGCGGCCGTAGCCGTTACTTTCGAAGAATTCGAAAGCTCCGTAGCGGTTTCAGCCACCTGCTGAGCCGAAGCGCTGGTCTGCTGAACGAGCGATGTAATCTGCTGCATCATCACATCGAAGCTTTCGCCCAACTGGCCGATCTCGTCTTTCGTTTGATAATTGGCGCGTACCGTAAGATTGCCTCGCGCTCCTTGCCGCATTAGGTTGCGGAGATTAATGAGCGGCCGTCCGATCATTCTTGCGACGAACAATCCGATTAGCACGGCGGCGATAGCCGCACCGATGGCCACATAGATCGTATATTTGAAAATGACTCCTGCTTCCTTCACCAGCGAGCTTACCGGCGTATCGCCGAGCAAATACCAACCGGACACCGTCGAACGGTAAAAAGAAACCAGATGGTCGTCTTTGGTTGTAAACGAGTCGGCATCTTTATCCATCTGTTCTTTCGTCAGCTGAATGTCCGAATCTTTCTCCACCGTCTCCTTAGCGATCGAAGCGATCACTTTGTTCGAGGAGTTTGTAATAGCGATCTTACTGTCATCGCCGAGAGAGATTTCGTTGACTTCTTTATACAACAGATCGGTGCTGATTTCCAAAAGCAGAATCGCAGACGAGTTGTTCGTCAACGTATTGCGCAGCACCCTTCCGATGGCAAACGTGCCCGGGGAGTTCGTCGAATATCCGTTGACTTTGCTGTCCAGCCAGACCACTTTACCGTTGGCTTCATTAACTTTTGCGAACCAGTCCTGATCCTTCACATTGCCGACCAGCGTACTGCCGCCCGCTCCGGTTATCGTAATCAGGGAGCCATCAGGCTTATAAAGGTGAAGCGTCTTAATCGATTTGTTGGAAAAAATAATGACGTTTAATTTCTCCGACAGTTGGCGGGTTAGGTCTAAATAATCATAAGTGCTCGGGTCGACCTTCGCCTGCTTATCGAGAATATCCTGAATATCCTTGTTCAGCATAATTTGCAGCGACGCATCATCGAAAGTCTGGAACAGGAAGTCGAGCTTTTGTCCGGCCTGTGTAAGCGTCTCAACGTTGGATTCGGAAACCTTGCCTTTAATAACATTTTTCGAAACGGAGTAAGAAATAATCCCGACGATCAGGACAAAGAACAAAATACTTGCAAAAAACATCAGGAAAAGCTTCATCCCTACGGATTTCACCGGATTTTCAAAATGAAGCTCCCGCATCATTCTCCATCCGCTCACCCCCGTACGCTTCAATAGTTGGCCCAATCGTCCCCATTTTACTTGACGAATGGCTTTCCAACACGACTTTCCGAACTTGACTAAAGCTGACGTAAACTGATTAGGTCCATTCTTCACACAGGTCACCACCATTAGATTCTGATTAGCATGATTTGATTAGGAATTCAAAATCTGTTTGAAAAGGGTTTCACTCTTATTATAACACTAAATTTTCGACACTTTTTAACAATATCCTCTAATTAACGAGCAAAAAATGAGATAACCTTCCATGGAAGTTTTTCGAAGCTGAAAAAAAAGAAGCATCCCCCTGAACCATACAGCCGGAGGAAGCTTCCATCAAGTTATTTACCTGTTTTTTTTCTCATCATGTCCCATTTTTTCACGGGTTGGGCCGTTTTGATTTTTACAATTTGCAAAGGATGTCTGGCCGCGTCCAGAAGCTGGCCTTCTTCGCCGGTGATCGCTTCGACTTTTTGCTTGAAATGAGTGCCCTCGGGCCCAAAAAACTCGATCTCCTGTCCTATTTTGAAATGATTTCGCTGCTGGATGACCGCCGTGCCCGTCTCTGCGTCGTAGTCCATGACCAAACCTACAAAGTCAAATCCTACGGCTTTATCTTCAGGCTCATAAATATGGTCCTCAGGTCCCGGGGACTCGTAGAAAAATCCTGTATTCAGCGGACGGTTGGCCGCTTTATGAATTTCGTCAAGCCAAACCTGCTTCAGTTCATAGCCGTCCGGATCGTCAAAATAGGCGTCAATCGCCTGCCGGTACGCGCCTACAACCGTCGCGACGTAATGGATGCTTTTCATGCGCCCTTCGATTTTAAAGCTGTCCACTCCCGATTCGATCATCTCCGGAATGTGTTCGATCATGCTCAAATCTTTGGAGCCCATCGTAAAAGCGTCGTCCTCCGCTCCGAAAAGCGGCAAATCGGTTGCCAAAGGCCCTGCCAAAGGCTGGTCCTTGGCGAACAAATCGTATTTCCAGCGGCACGATTGCGAGCAGCCTCCGCGGTTGGAGTCGCGGTCGGTGAAATGGTTCGACAGCACACATCTGCCCGAGTAGGAGCTGCACATCGCGCCATGGATGAACGCTTCGATTTCCACATCTACATGCCGCTTGATTTCATCGATCTCTTTCATGCTGGCTTCCCGCGCCAATACGACGCGCTCGATGCCCTGATCTTTCCAAAACTTGACGGCCTGCCAGTTCATCGTCGACTGCTGGGTGCTGAGGTGCACTTCGAGCTTGGGTGCCACTTTCCTGGCCGTTTGCATAATAATCGGGTCCGCGGCAATGATCGCGGAAATTCCGACTTCCTGCAAGCCGCGCAAATACGGCTCCAGCCCGTCAATATCTTCATTATGCGCGTAAATATTCGTCGCAACGAACACTTTTGCTCCATAAGCCTTAGCAAATTGCACGCCCTCGCGCATTTCTTCCAAAGTAAAGTTGTCCGCATTGGAGCGCAGTCCGTATTTTTGCCCGCCGATATATACGGCATCCGCTCCGTAATGGATCGCAAATTTCAGCTTTTCCAAGCTTCCGGCCGGAGCCAGCAGCTCCGGTTTGTCCAGCCTTACGCGCTTGCCTCTGGCTCTAGCTGCTACAGCCGCCATAGTCATGATGCCACCTTCCTTTCTCAATAAACCTGTTCTTTATAAAAAAAGCCATACGACAGTTCGCGTTCGGGATCTTGCAAGCTCCGAATGCTGTCCAGCCACTCTTCCTTGAACTCATAGCGTTCCGGATCGGCTGCGTAGCTGTCAATTACCGCGCGGTAGCTTCGTACAACCGCTTCGTTGTACTCCGGCGATTTGAGCGAGCCTTCGATTTTCAGGCAGTCCACGCCGCCATCCATCAGCTCCGGCAAGTTTTCCAGCATACAAACATCTTCAGAGCTCATAATATGAGTGCCGTTCCGGTCTTCGTAGATCGGATAGCGCTGATCGCGCCGCTCATGCTCGATAAGAAACAAGCCGCGGCCCAATGAACGGTCCTCACGGGACGCATCCGCTTTCCCCTGATGCTCCATATAATTTTTCACCAGCTCGCGCTTGGAGTGATAAATGTTCGTAATGCCGTGCACATGCACTTCCACTTCCAAAAGCGCATGACGTTTAAAATCAAGCACCTGCTCCATGTTCAGCTCCCTGGCCAAAACAACGCGCGAAGCTCCCTGATTCGCCCAATAATTGGCGGTGGCATAGTTCGTCGATGTCATCTCCGCATTCCAGTGCAGCTTCACCGGCTTCGGCAAATTCCGTACGGCCATCAGCACAGCCGGATCGCCGAATACGATCGCATCGACTCCCATCCGCTGCAGCTGCTCGATATAGCCGTGCAGTTGTTCCAGGCTGTCGTTGTCAAAAATGTTGTTGACCGCGGCGTAAACTTTCGCCCCGCGATCGTGCGCCCATTGTACCGCCTGGCCCAATTCCTCCGGCTTCACTTCGCCCGGGAGGCGCAGGCCGTAGCGTTCTTCCCCGACGAGGACGGCGTCCGCGCCCGCTTCGACCAATCTTTTCAACTCATCGACGGAGCCGCAGCTAACCAATAACTCCGGTTTCTTCATGTATACCCTTCTTTCCGAACATCTGTCCGATCATGGCGATCCTGGTCAATTGGCGGCTTTTTTGCTTGCCGCAATGTTCTTTTTATGTTCTTCAAACGTTTCTGCAAACAAATGGCCTTTCGTGCCGTCTTTCTTCGTTACATAATACAAATACTTGGTTTCCTGCGGATACAGGGCAGCCTTGATCGAAGCCAGGCTCGGGCTGGCGATAGGCCCCGGCGGCAGCCCCGGATTCAAGTACGTATTATAAGGGCTTTGAATTTGCAAATCTTTTTCCAGCAGCCGTTCTTTAGGCTTATCGAATAAATACTGCACCGTCGCGTCGATCTGCAGCGGCATGTTTTTGCTCAAGCGGTTGTAAATGACGCCGGCCACAAGCGGCCGCTCCTCATCGACAACAACCTCCCGCTCGATCAGCGAAGCGACCGTCAGCAGTTGATGGATCGTCAAATTCCGCTCCTTCAGCTTATCCTTCCAGTCCGGCGGCAGCGCCGCCAGCTTTTTATCAAGTTCCTCCAGCGTCCGCTCTACAAACTCCTGCTCGGTTGTCCCCTGCTTAAATTCATAAGTCTCGGGAAACAAATATCCTTCCAGAGGGTGCCGCAAATTTTTGTTGTCCGGAAGAGACGCGATCGAGCTCGCCTGAAACTGGGACGGAGTATCGGTCAACTTGAGGAAAGCGTCGGCGCTCCATGACGTCTGCTCAGTCAGCTTCGCGGCGATTTGCTGGACGGTGTATCCTTCGGGAATCGTAATACGGATGACGTCTTCCTTTACCGTTTCGCCTTTGTTCAGCTTGTCAATGATTTGATCCAGCGTTATGCCGGGCTTCATGCTGTACTCTCCCGCTTGAAAACGCGCCCCCTGCTTCTTCCATTTCAAATAATAAGTAAATATCGAACCGTTCCTGATCAGCCCGTCCGCTTCCAGCAAGCTTGCGATTTGCGAAGAACCGGCGCCTTGCGGGATCGTTATTTTAACATCCTGGTCAGCCGGAGCCACGGGCTGCAGCGCATTCGAGATATACAAGCCGATCCCCCCGGCTCCCCCGGCGATAAGCAGCAAAACCAATCCGCCGATCAGCAGCACACCCTTAACCTTGCTGCGCTGTGGCTTACTAAATTCACCTTGTTCATCCAGCATCTGGTTCACGACCATCCTCCTGCAGTTCTCCCTACATTATGCCCTGTTTGACAAAACAAAAAAGAGCGGATGCACTCCGCTCGGGTGTACGCTCTTACAAGTCATCCTTCACCGGAAACATCATTTCGTCGTAGAGCTCCGATACCGTTTCCCATTCATCGTCGTCTTCGATCGTTTCCAGCTCATATTGCTGATCCGCTCCCTGAACCACCCTAAAGATGGCGACTTCATCTTCCTTCTTCAGTTCGCCGGATTGCAGAACGGCATATATCACATCGCCGTGAACGAATTCCGTCAGAAGACGATAAACCGTCGATTCGTTTTGCTCGTCAAACAAAATGATATCATCCCCATAAGCATTCCGCAACACATCCGTTTGCGTTACGCTCATGACTCTTCTTCCTCTTCAAACTCGGCCATCAAGGTGTTGAACGTTTCTTCCACAATGTTCCATTCCTCTTCGTCCTCGATGGTGAACAGCTTCAGATCTTCTCCGTCGTCGTCTTCCTCGTAACGGAAAGCGTATACTTCGTCTGTCTCCTCTTCCCCGCCGTCAAGCGGAACGACCATCATGTACTTCTTGTCGGAACCGTCCACTTCGAATTTCATGATGACCTCGAACTCTTCCTCGTTGCCGTCATCGTCAGGGATATAAATGATTTCCGGTTCTTCCTCACGCAATTCTTCTTTGGACATGTTCATTTCACCTCTTCGTATTGGCATCCATATATCCTTGCAAAATAAGAGCCGCGGCCATCTTATCGATGACCGCCTTTCTCTTTTTCCGGCTCACATCGGCTTCGAGCAGCGTTCGCGTAGCGGCTACGGTCGTAAGCCGCTCATCCCACAGATGCACAGGCACATTCAATCTTTGCTGCAAATCCCGGGAAAAAGCAATCGCGATCTCGCCTCGCGGACCAATCGTATTGTTCATATTTTTAGGCAAACCGACGACAATCTCGGTAACGTTATATTCGCGCAGAATCGCTTCCAGACGCTCCATGTCCTGTTCCGGCTTGCGGCGCTGGATGACTTCCAGCCCCTGGGCCGTCCAGCCCATTTCGTCGCTGACCGCCACCCCGATCGTTTTGTCCCCGTAATCCAGGCCCATCCATCTCATGCAGGTTCTCTTTTCCTTTTATTTATGCTGGCCCAGATAAGAACGTACCAATTCCTCGATCAGCTCGTCTCGCTCGCGCTTGCGGATCAAGCTTCGGGCGTTATTGTGCCGGGGAATGTACGCCGGATCTCCGGAAAGCAAGTAACCGACAATCTGATTGATCGGATTATACCCTTTTTCCTGAAGAGCATCGTAGACCGCTAACAACACTTCTTTCGGTGATGTCTCGATTTCTTCCGCTTTCACGTTGAACTTCATCGTTTTATCCATGGAACTCATCAGGAGCACCCCACTTTCCGTTTGCTGCCGCTTAAAATACATATTTTTGCTCAGTGTATATTGTCATATATTCTCTGCCCAGCGAAAAATTCCTGTCCGGCCAAAAAATATTTATTTTATCATGCTATTAAACGAATTGGGAGAGCAGTCCTTCCACGCCCGACAACGCCGCCTGCAGCTTGGATGCGTCTTTGCCGCCTGCCTGCGCCATATCCGGGCGCCCGCCGCCGCTTCCGCCTACCTGCCCGGCCACTTCCTTAATAATTTTGCCGGCATGGAAGCCTTTTGCGACAAGATCCGGAGTGACGGCCGCAACGAGGTTGACTTTGTCTTCGGCGACAGCGCCAAGCACGATGACCGCCGAGCCCAGCTTCGTCTTCATCTCGTCGACGATGTTGCGCAAGGAGTCCATGTCCGCGGCATTGACTTGCGCTGCCAGCACGTTGACGCCCGCAGCCTGCTTCACCTGATCGGTGAGCGAGCCAGCCTCGATGCGTCCGAGCTTGCCGCGCAGCGATTCGTTCTCGCGGGACAGCTCTTTCAGCTGCTGCTGCAAACTTTCCAGACGTTTGGGAACGTCCTGGATGTTTGCTTTCAGCAAGCCTGCCGCTTCTTTCAACAGCAGAAGCTGCCCGTCCAGGTACTCGTAGGCGCTGCGTCCCGTAACGGCTTCGATCCGGCGAATGCCAGATCCGATACCGGATTCGCTGACAATTTTGAAAAGTCCGATTTGCCCGGTATTTTGCACATGGCAGCCTCCGCACAGCTCCAGGCTGTAATCGCCGACGCGCACGACGCGCACGATGTCGCCGTATTTTTCGCCGAACAGAGCCATAGCGCCCATCGCTTTCGCCTCGGCGATAGCTTTAAGCGAAATCTCGACATCAATGTTGTTCCAGATTTGCCGGTTGACCCGCTGCTCGACATCCTGCAGCTCCTCGCTGCTGATGCTTCCGAAATGCGAGAAGTCAAAACGCAGACGTCCCGGTTCCACCAGGGAGCCCGCCTGATTGACATGCTCGCCGAGCACTTCCTTCAAAGCTTTGTGGAGCAAATGGGTGGCCGTATGGTTTTTGACCGTTTCCGCCCGCTCCGCACCGGTCACTTCAGCCCGGACGGATTCGCCTTTGCGAAGCACGCCGGATTCCACCGTTACCGAATGGACATGCTGGCCGTGAGGCGCTTTGCTGACGTCTTCGACTTTCAAAAGCACGCTCTCGCTGCGAATGTATCCGGTATCGCTCACTTGCCCCCCGCTTTCCGCATAGAAAGGCGTGCGGTCCAGCACCACTTGGCACGTCTCGCCGACACCGACGATATCGACGAATTGGTTCTCGTGAACGATGGCGATGACAGCAGCGTCAACTACCAATTCATTATATCCAACAAATTCGCTTTTAACCGTGAAATCGGCCAGCGGTCCGCCCTGAACCTTCATGCCGCCCTCTTCCTGACGGGCCGCTCTGGCCCGTTCCCGCTGCTCCTGCATCGAAGCGTCAAAACCTTCGCGATCGACGCTCATGCCCTTTTCCGCAGCGAAATCTTCGGTTAAGTCAAACGGGAAGCCATACGTATCGTACAATTTAAAAGCATCCGGCCCGCTGATCCGGTCGCCGCCCGCTTGGCGGGTTTTCTCAACCATCTCCGCGAGGATGACCAGCCCGTCGCTGAGCGTCTCGTGAAACCGCTCCTCTTCCGTGCGGATCACCTTTTCGATAAACTCGCGCTTGTCCACTACTTCCGGATAGTAGACGCCCATAATTTCGCCTACGGTCGGCACAAGCGAATGCAGGAACGGCTTGTCCATGCCGAGCACTTTGCCGTAACGGACCGCGCGGCGCAGCAAGCGGCGGATGACATATCCGCGGCCTTCGTTGGAAGGCAGCACGCCGTCGCCGACCGAGAACGCTACCGTCCGGATATGGTCGGCAATCACTTTCAGCGCGACATCGTGCTCTTCATTGGCATGATACTGCACGCCGGCCAGGCCGCACGTCTGCTCAATAATCGGCAGGAACAGATCGGTATCGAAGTTGGAATCGACATTTTGCAAAATCGAGGCAAACCGCTCCAGACCCGCCCCCGTATCGATATTTTTGTTGGGAAGCGGTGTATAGCTACCGTCCTTGTTATGGTTAAACTGCGTGAACACGAGGTTCCACACTTCCAGGAAGCGCTCGTTTTCACCGCCGGGCCAGCACTCCGGGTCGGACAAATCGCCGTACGCGTCGCCGCGGTCGTAAAAAATTTCCGTACACGGACCGCACGGGCCTTCCCCGATATCCCAGAAGTTGTCTTCCTTCAGCTTGTAGATGCGCTCCTCGGGAATGCCGATTTGCCGGTTCCAAATTTCAAAAGCTTCCTCGTCGTCCTCATGCACGGTAACGGAAATGCGGTTCGGGTCAAAGCCGATCCATTGCGGGTCCGTCAAAAACTCCCAGGCCCAAGGAATCACTTCTTTTTTAAAATAATCGCCGATCGAGAAATTGCCGAGCATTTCAAAAAACGTGTGATGGCGGCGGGTTTTGCCGACATTCTCGATGTCGTTCGTACGAATGCACTTCTGGGCGTTCGTGATCCGCGGATTTTCCGGAATTTCGCGGCCGTCCAGGTACGGTTTGAGCGGGGCGATCCCGGCATTGATCCACAGCAAAGACGGGTCGTTGTGCGGAACGAGCGAAGAGCTCGGTTCAATCTTGTGGCCTTTGCTAGCAAAAAACTGCAGCCATTTGGAACGAATTTCGCTTGCTTTCATAAAGTGTTACGCCTCCACAGTGTAATTGATATCAAAACAAAATAAACGCCCCTGCAAAACAGGGACGAATCATCGCGGTACCACCCTGGTTATTGTGCCGGACGCTGCCGCCCGAAATGTGTCACAATCTCCTTATATGAATGTTAACGGATTCACCCGGCGGAGTTCGTCCGCACTCCGGAACGAGCGTTCGGCCATTCTTGCATCGAAAGGTTCTTTCAGCCTAATTACACCTGCTGCGAACAGTTATAATCCGAAACCTTCTCTCTGACGACGGGCTATGGCTTACTTTAGTTCCATCAATGTTTTGTCATAGTCACAGATAGGCAAATTATAACTTTAGGAATTCGCACTGTCAATATTCAGGCCGCAATTCTGGGCAACAACCGAGAAGCGCAAACAGATTGAAACCGGGCCGCAATGGGAACCGTATTATCAAGTTAGTACCACCTAATTAGGTAAGGAGGCTGCCTTTGTTGAATTTCTCTTCGCTCGTCCTGTTGTCCTTAATCGGTCCCGTATTTATTCTTATCATCTACATTATGGCAAGAACGCTGATCAGGAAGCAAATCCCCGACAGCCGGTACAACCCGTTCGATTATATCACCGGTCAAACCGTCGTCCAATTCCAGGAGCAAAAAGAACAAAAAGAAGAAGATGACGACCAGGGCGACGACAAAGAGAAGCATGCAAAAAAGATCGAAAAACGCAGTTGACAATCATTCTCAATGAATATATAATGAGGTCATTGATAATGATTTTCATTATCGAAAGAAGCAAGAGCAAGACCACTTTTTCCGTGGCTGATCGACAGTAATACGAATGATTGCCAAATCACCCAATATCCTCACCTCAACCCTCGTGCAAAACCCCTTTGGACCATGATCCCGCAAGTCATGGCTCAGAGGGGTTTTGCGCGTCCGCTTTTTACAACGTCGGCCTGTGAACATAGTGCAAAAACAGATGCTGGACGATCACCTTCATAACGGCGAAAAACGGAACAGCCAAAATCAGCCCCATGACCCCCGCCACTTCTCCGCCGACAAGCAGCGCAAAAATAATAAATAACGGATGCATGTGCAGGGACTTGCCGACAACCTGGGGAGAGATCACGTTGCCCTCCAAAATTTGCACGGCAAGATTCACCAGCGCGACGAACAGAATCATTTTCAAGGAAACCGTTGAAGCCATAACAATAGCCGGCGCCGCCCCGAAAAAGGGGCCCAGGTAAGGGATGATGTTGAAAACGGCAACGACGCTTGCCAGCAAAAGCGGATAGGGCATTCCGATGATCCAATAGCCGACGTAGGCCAAAACCCCGACAATCAGGCATACGAGAAGCTGGCCCCTGACGTAGTTGCCGAGCGCCGTATCGATATCCAGAAGCAGCTTGACCGTTACTCTTCGATGATCTTTGGGAACGATGGCGAGCGCCGTTTTTTCCAGCAGCTGAAAATCTTTCATAATGTAGAACGCGACGAAAGGCACGATAAAAACCATGAACACCATATTGATCGTGCTGCCGATCTGATTCACATAATTGGAAATGGCCAAAGATATGCCTTCCTCTATTTTAGTAAGCGATTGATTGAAGCCCATGCGGACGCTGTCCGGCAGCAGCCGGTTTTGATTAAAGCCGTCGACAAGCGACTGGGCTCTCATCGCCATCTGCGGCAAATGCTCGTTGAGCTCGGCAAGCTGATTCATAAACATCGGGGTCACATTCATAATAATTACGGTCAACGACGCAATGAATACGCTGTAAATGAGAAGCACGGCAATCGTGCGCGGCACTTTGCGCTGGTTCAGCATGTTGACGACGGGATTCAGCAGATAGGAAAGGATCATGGCGATAAAAAACGGAGCCGCAACGCCTTTGATGAATTGCGCCACACTCAGCAGCACCGGTTTGATCTGCACCAGCATGAAAATAACAGCAAGACCCAGCAGCACATAAACCAGCGAAGCAAACCATTTGTTTTTGTAAAAGCGGTCCATCCTGTTCACCCCTGTTTCAGGCTAGTACATTCGATATACAGTATATGTACAACCTGTGCAAAATAACCCGGGGGAACGTACGCTCCACGCAAAAAAACGCCGCAAATCCGGATGCAAGGCACCGGATTAGGACGGCGTTTATCGTTCATTGTGCAATACTAATTGGCATGTACGTGCGACCCGGAAATCTCTTCCTCAAAAAACAAATCGTCAAGCGAGCTCAACGTTCCGTCTTCTTCAACTTGATAAACGGACATTTTATCGCCGTTAACGCTCAACTCGATAAAGCATCCCCAGCAATAAAATTGATGTGAACCTATTTTCCCGATATCTTTGGAATTGCAATTTGGACAACGCATCATGTTACTCACCCTATTCTTCTTTGGATACGAAGAGTTCTTCTAATTCCGCAGCGGCATGTGCCGGGACGATAACCGCATCCTTCCCTTTGACAGCCGACTCCGGTACGGGAAGCCACCTGCGCCCTCCCTTTAAATCGGAAATGAAACCTTCGGATAATTCATAACCTACTATTTGTGTTCCCCAATCCTGGCTTAAATAAACATCTTCTACCATTCCTAATTGGCGGCCGTCCACTGTAATTACGGGAAGCCCTTTAATCCCGCAGCTTACGTCGTTCAAAACAATCAGCTCCTTGTCGCCGGCTTGCTCGACAAGTACGCTTTCGTTCGGTATGGTAACGGCATCTGTTCCGACGGCAATGATATCGTTCCACAAAATCAGCTTTGCGGCGGAGAACCATTGCTTCGTTTCCAGAACGATGCCTATTATGTTCCAATTCGGGTCCATGCATACATCTTTTACCTGGCCAATCTGCTTACCGGCGTCTACCGTAAGAACGGGAAGGCCGATAAGATCACGCGCTTTGCGCAAGCTGGTTTCCTCCTAGAACCACCCGGTACTATTTAGTACGCAAACGATCCACAATGGTTGCAATTTTGTGGGCGGCTATTTCGATTTGCTCTTTAGAATTCCCCATTCCAAAGCTAAACCGAACGGCGGAGGATACGATATTTTCTGGAAGATGCATCGCTTTTAAGACGTGAGAAATTTCGAGCGAACCCGAGGTGCATGCCGACCCGCTTGCGGCGGCAACCCCATCCAAATCGAGGCTCATGAGCAAAGTTTCGGTGCTGATGCCGGGGAAACTGATGTTCAAAATATGAGGAATGCTCTGTTCCGGGTTACCGTTTATGACGAAACCGCCGCTGCCCAAGTGGCGCTCCAGATTGCTTACAATAATTTGACGGAGCTCAGCGGCAATTAGTTGACTTTTTTGAAGCTTAGGCAGGCAAATTTCTACCGCCTTGGCGAATCCGGCGATGCCGGCCATGTTTTCCGTGCCTGCGCGGCGTTTGCGCTCCTGGGCTCCGCCGAGCATGAAAGGAGCGAGCAGCGTGTTCGGAGCCATATAAAGCGCTCCTACTCCTTTGGGGCCGTTGATTTTATGAGCGGAAAAGCTCATCAGGTCAACCGGCAGCGATTCCAGATGAATCGGTATTTTGCCCAGCGCCTGCACGGCATCGACGTGAAAAACGATTTGCCGCTCGCGCGCCAACTGTCCCGCTTGCTCAATTGGCTGGATGGTGCCGATTTCGTTGTTGACGTACATGATGCTGATCAAAGCCGTATCCGGGCGAATGGCCCTTTCAAGATCGGCCAGCTGAATAAGACCGGTCGGATCTACCGGAAGGTAGGTCACCTCATAGCCGAGGCTCTCCAGGCGTTCGAACGGATGAAGAACGGCATGATGCTCAGTCTGCGTCGTAATCATATGCTTCTTGCCGTCCCGCTGTGCATTCAATACACCAAAAATGGCCATATTGTTGCTCTCAGTCCCGCTGCCTGTGAAAATAAGCTGCGCGGGCCGGCAGCCTAAGGCGTCCGCCATCGAGTCGCGAAACCGGTTCAGCGCCGTTCTCGGCGCCCTTCCGAAGCTGTGCATGCTCGACGGATTTCCGTAAAACTCCGTATAAAAAGGAAGCATCGCTTCCAATACGTCGGGATGCAGCGGCGTCGTAGCCGCGTGATCGAGATAAATAGGAATCATATCGCACCTTTAGATGTAAAACATATAGTTGTCGTTCTTGCCTTCATCGTGAAATGAAATCAGGTTGGAAAGCGTCGTGGAATCCAGCACTTCCGCGATGCTGTCGCGAATGCGGATCCACAGGTCGCGCTTGGCCGGGTCGTCTTCTTCCGTAAAATCAACCGGACTGATCGGACCTTCCAGAACGCGGATAACTTCGCCGGAAGTCACCTGCTCCGGAGATTTCGAGAGAATGTATCCGCCGTAAGCTCCGCGGATGCTCTTGACCAAACCCGCGTTGCGCAGCGGTGCGACCAACTGCTCCAAATAATGCTCGGAAAGCTGATGTTTTTCCGCAATGCTTTTGAGCGAGGTCGGGCCCTCGCCGAATCGATTGGCCAGCTCCATCATAATTGTCAAGCCGTAGCGGCCTTTTGTCGATATTTTCAAAAATAACACCTCATTTAACATTTATGCCATCAAAGTTGTCCCCATCTTGTCCAAAACAGGGCTATAACTCCTAAACAGCGTTTCCACTTTTGCCCAAAACATTCCTAAACACCCGCGTATCATATATATGTTACCATAATTCCTCCTATAATGGGTGAAAAACAATGGCATTCTCATGAAATATTTTAAAAATAAGCTTTATAGATGTATAATGATGAGATAAACCTGCAAGGAAGCACAGCATCACAAGGTTTTTTCGCCATTTCAAGACTGGCAGCCAGAAAAGAGGTCATTAATGATGAGTAAAAAAGCACGGGTTATTCTCGGCATGTCCGGGGGCGTCGATTCATCGGTCGCCGCGCTTCTGCTTAAGGAGCAGGGCTATGAAGTCATCGGCATTTTCATGAAAAATTGGGACGATACCGATGAATTCGGACATTGCACGGCAGAGGAAGACGCTGAGGATGTTAGACGGGTCTGCGATCAGCTCGGCATCCCTTTTTATACAGTGAATTTTGAGAAGCAGTACTACGATAAAGTTTTCGCTTACTTTTTGGACGAGTACCGCAAAGGCCGTACGCCGAACCCCGACGTCATGTGCAACAGGGAAATCAAATTCGGCGAGCTGCTGCAAAAGGTCGAGGATCTGGGCGGCGACTATCTCGCCACAGGGCATTATGCGCGCGTTGAAGAGCGCGACGGCGAATACGTGCTGCTCCGCGGCAATGATGCGAATAAGGATCAGACTTATTTCCTCAATGCGCTGGGCCAGCGGCAGCTGGCGAAAGCGATGTTTCCGATCGGCCACCTGCCGAAACCGAAAGTCCGGGAAATCGCCGAAGCTGCAGGCCTGGCTACGGCAAAGAAAAAGGACAGCACCGGCATTTGCTTTATCGGCGAGAGAGATTTCAAGACGTTCCTCAGCCAGTACTTGCCGGCACAGCCCGGGGATATGCGCGATATCCGCACAGGCGAAATCAAAGGCAGGCATGACGGCTTGATGTATTACACGCTGGGCCAGCGACAAGGCCTCGGCATCGGCGGCTCCGGGACGGGAGAGCCCTGGTTCGTCGTAGACAAAGACTTGCAGAACAATGTACTGCTCGTCGTGCAGGGTGAACAGTACGAAGGCCTCTACTCCACAGGGCTTACCGCCGCCGACGTCAATTGGATCAGTCCGGACAAGCCTTCCGGACCCGTCGCCTGCACGGCCAAATTCCGCTACCGCCAACCCGATCAGGGCGTGACGCTGACTATGGCGGAGGACGGCACCTGCGAAGTCGCATTTGACAAGCCGCAAAAAGCGGTCACGCCGGGACAATCCGTCGTATTCTACGACGGCGAAATCTGCCTCGGCGGAGGCATCATCGACAAGGTGCATAAATAAAAAAGCCGGTAAATCATACAGGGCTATCCCAAAAGTGTCCGTATAGTACGGGGACAGCCCTTTTATTGAGCAAAAAGGACCTCAAACTCCACTGCCAAGCGGAGAATGAGGTCCTTTCTTTAGGTGAAATTTCAATGCGAGCCCACACGCCAGAGCCGGGTTGCACCATCTGCCGGGTTGCGCGAAGAAAACCTGCAAAAATACATCTTTTTCTCGCTGGATACGCTGGCCACGACATATTCCTGCAATTGTGCAGGCTTTTTGCCGTGAACATGGGCTCGGATTCATTTTCGCCGAAAATTCCTGTACTTTCGCAGGTTTTTCGCCAAAATGAACCATTCATACGAAAAAAGCCTGCACTTTCGCAGGTTTTCTCCCTGCCGAGGCCGAGCCACCTTGCCCTCCCCCACTTCAGCTTCGCAGCTCGCACAGGAGTGGGTCGGGGAATAGCAGCTACAGTCCCTCCGGCTCCTCTAACCCCGTCACTTTATCAACAATCTGGTCTTCGCAGGTTTTCTACGCGTTTAATAGTGATGCGCCTCTCCAATGGACGTTTCTCAACAGCCCGGATTGTGCAGCTCTTCTCACTTTCGATCGCGATTCTGATATTTGGCGAATATCTTACTTTCCGTCCCGGAATCCATAGGCTGGTAAAAGCGAATGCCTTCCAATTCTTTGGGAAGGTATTGGTTCGTATCCTTGCCCGGATTGTCAAAAGGGTACAAGTAGGTTGTAGTGCCGTGCTTAATATCCTTAGGCACTTCATACTGTCTCTGTCCCCGAACCGTCTCCAGAGCCGAGTTAATAGCTTTATAGACGCTGTTGGATTTTGGGCTTTCACAAAGATATACCACTGCTTGGGCGAGCGCCAACCGCCCCTCCGGCATCCCTACGAATTGCACCGCTTGTTGGGCGGCGATTGCCATCTGCAGACAATGCGGATTTGCCATCCCCACATCTTCGGAGCTATGTACTACAACTCTTCTCGCGATATAAATCGGGTCTACGCCGCTATCGAGCATCCGGGCTAACCAATACAGGGCGGCATCCGTCTGGGAGCCCCTCATAGATTTGATGAAAGCTGAAGTCAAATTATACATATCGCTAGTGTTAATGCCGTTTAAGCGAAATTGGAACGCTTCCTGAATGGCGCTCAAATCGATCTCAGTTGTATCATGAAGCGTGTATGCAGCAACTTCGAGCGCATTTAGCGCCGTACGTATATCACCATTGCATACATCCGCAATATAATGTAACGCTTCTTCGGTAATCGCTAACCGATTGTTTCCAAGCCCTCTCTCCGAATCGCTTAACGCCGAACGTATAACTCCCTTTACATCCTCCGGGGCTAGAGCGGTCAATTGATAAACCCGGCACCTGGATACGAGCGGCGGAATAATATCGTGTGTGATGCTCTCCGTTGTGCAGCCAATCAGTGTAATGACTCCATTCTCAACAAATGGCAGCAGTGTTTCTTGAATGTTCCTCTTCATGGCGTGGATTTCATCGATAAAAGCAATCGTCTTTTTTCCATAAAGCTTTCTTAAGTCTTGAGCTTGTTCAAAAGTCTCACGCAATTGGGCGATACCAAGCGAGACCGCATTAAGTTTAATAAATTCGGCATTCGTTATTTTACTGATGATGGTCGCCAAACTGGTTTTTCCGGAAGAAGGAGGACCTTGCAAAATCATAGACGGAACCTGGTCAGATTCTATCAAACGCCGCAGAGATTTCCCCTTCCCCACAATATGCTGCTGACCAATATATTCATCCAATGTCGTGGGACGCATACGCTCTGCAAGTGGGGTAGTTACCGATCGATTATTTTCCGCAAAATCAAACAAGTCCATGTTCTGCCACCTTCATCGCATTCATTAATTCGCACATTATCATCGCATAAAAAAAAGTTGGAATTAGGGTATAACTCATCTATCTTATCTGAAAAATCTGTCGAATTCAAATAGATTGTAATTCCGGCAATTTCAATTTTGCTGTTAGTTTGTATTAAAAGCTTTCCGTTTGCGTAAAGAGGCAACTAAAAGCAAAAGCAACGGAATAAACATATAAACCGATAAAATATGAAACGGAACCGCCAATTTTACCAAAGTGGCAAAAACCGAAAAATTGGGCAAATCCCAAATGCCGATCACCACACTAAGAAGCGCGAGCGGAAAGACGACGGGCCGGTAATCCGACAGTCGAAAAAATTGTGCGAATGAGATCGATGCGCCATAGAGAAAAACGCCGACCTGCAGGAAATGGCCGACAACCCACATCGCCAGAACGATGGATTCCAGATTTTCCCAGAATGAACCGATGCTGATGTAGCGGAAAGCCATCAAAAGCGGATAAATTTTATTACCCAGATCCGGTCCAAGCAAAAATAAGCACATCAGGTTGGCATAAGTCAAAAACAATACAATGCCTCCTAATGAAATGAAGCCCCACTTCCTCCCTTTCTCCGGATCGGTCAGACAGGGCAGGAAGAAGGACATCATGAACAGTTCATTGCACCAGCCCATCATCGAAAAAGAGCCTTTGACGACTGGGACAATCCCATGGCTCAGGATGGGGAATATGTTCTTGATATCCAGATCAGGAATAAGAAGCAGCATAAAAAATACAGGCGCAATAAACATCGGCAAAAAAACGACGGTACTCCTCGCCAGCATTTCTACTCCCCCGCGTACAGCCAGAGCGCAAAGCAGGAGCATGGACGACATGATGATCAGAATAGGGGTTTTGAACAAAAAATTGCCCACTACGAAATCGGCATACTGACGGGTGATGCCCCCAGTAGCGTGCAGGTTGTAGGTGATGCAAATGATGCCTACGAGCTTCCCCGGTATTTTTCCAAGAATATGTTCGCTGTATTGGACGATCGTCTGCTTCGGATAAAGCTCATGCAGGCGAGTCGCCGTATACACGGCAATCAGGCCGATGAGAGCGGCCGGAAAGCTCGTAAACCAAAGATCGTTTTGAGCATATTGAGCGGTAACGGTCGGCAGCACGAGAAAACCGGAGGCCAACACAGTCGGAACCATCATAAGTCCCATTTGAAAAGCTGAAATTTTCCCTTTCTCCAACAAGAACATTCACCACGCTTCGAATTAATCCTCATTCCTTCGCTGCAGCATCCGAAACTACGGTTCAACCAGCCCCCTGAGAGGTTTGAAGATGAACTGAAGAAAAGTGGTAGGACCCCGTGTATGGGGCAGATCCAACATGGATAGGATCAAAATGACGAGCAGCAGGGAAACGAATACAGCGCGATCCCATTTCGGCAGTGCCTTCAATTTTGCCCATTCCAGCCGTACGATCAGCAATGCGGCAAGCGTAACTCCGCAGAAAAAGCCCCACATCATTTCTCCTTGACCTCCTCTTTGGGCATTCCCCCCGGAAAACTGATCGTCCCGGGCCTGAGTATACGAGTTTCGATTTCCGTGGTCACTTCTACTTCAGGGAAGCGACGCTCCCAACGATCTTTCACTTTTTCCCATTGTTCGGGGTATTTCCGGTGGAACACTTTCGCAAAATCAAGAATGTCCGCTTTCCAATGATGTTGGACTTCACGAAGAGCCAGCCGGATGCGTTCCGTCACATCATTCTCGAACGCCTTCTCCATCAAGGCCAGCAATTCGGGATTCATGGGATCCAGGTTGGTGCCGTTCTGAATAATGTCTCCTTCCGATTTTACTTTCACTGTTATCTTCCATGTTTCGCCTTGGATAGACGGAATCAACTTCACGCTTGCTTTCACGGGTTTCAACGATACTTGCCCTTCCGCGTCCTTCATTTTAAAGACAACCGTATATTCTTCAATTTCATTTCGGAGCCACATGACGCCGCGTGTCGTCTTTTCGGAAATTTCTCCGACCATCTTGTCTTCCTTGAAAATAGCGGCTCCTAAAAGATACGGAATGGTTTGAAAAGGCGCTGACGACTCAGTCTTTGGAAGGATGTATACCAATGGAAGCACAGCCGAACGGGCCTCTCCTTTTAACATGACGCCCAACTGCTGCATCGTCACTTGCATCCCGATATGCAAGCCTTCCAATTCCCGCAAAACTTCTGCCGAAGAGCGCTCGATTGGCGGAAACAACTCAAGCGCTTCTGCCGCCTTTCCTTTGCTGACAAACATATAAGCCCGCTCTCTCGTCTGAGGGAAACGAAGCAAGAAGTCGAGATGGTCCCGGATACCTGATTTGGCTACCGATTCGCCGAATATAAAAATTTGGCATTGCCCCCAGAACAGCTTCCGGGGAAACAGCCGCTGGAGCTTGGACAGAGCGTCCGCAGCATCGATGCCGATCTCCGTACGAACGGTAGTCCGTTTGGCCGCTCCGCCTCCGGAAATTCCGCCTCCCATCGCTCCTCCGCCCGCTTGGCTTTGAGGAATGATGACTTGCACAGTCACTCGAACCCGATGATTCTCCGCATGATCGAAAGCTAACGCCGTAATGATCGCCAAGTCATTGAGTTCCGTCCGATCCCAGCAGCCTTCAAGCAAGCCTGACAACAGAAGGAAGACAACTGCTTTTATGAACGGTTTCATCGAGCCATTCATCGTTTCCAATCTCCTTTGCCGGGACGTTCTCGATTAGTCTTCCCCTCCTTGTGCCGGTCCCGGTTTTAGACCGGAGGACTGCCGCCGTTGGTCATACGTCCCCGTAAGTCGCGGACGAGTCTCCATTTTCCACCACGGAGCCCTGACCAGAACGTCTTTCATTTCCGCCATTTTAGGAGTCGCTGCATCCGAGAGATACGGAACGCCGAACGAACGCAAGCTGCACATATGCAGAACGATCGCGATAATCCCCATCATAACGCCGACCAACCCCAGCGTTCCCGCAAGAATGATTAACGGAAATCGGAGCATCCGTACGGCAATCCCGGTAATATAGCGCGGGATCATGAAGGAGGCGATTCCGGTAATGGCCACCACGATGACCATCGGCGCGGACACAAGACCGGCTTGAACCGCCGCCTGACCGATGACGAGCGCACCGACGATGCTAACGGCGGCGCCAACCTGCTTGGGCAACCGCACGCCCGCTTCACGCAGCGCTTCAAAGGAGATTTCCATGATTAGCGCTTCGATCAGAGCCGGAAAAGGTACGGATTCCCGAGAGCTCGCCATGCTGATTAACAAGGAGCCGGGCACCATCTCTTGATGAAAAGTAAGAGTTGCCACATACAAAGATGGAAGAAGAAGTGAAATAGCGATAAAACTGTAACGAAGCCAACGAATAATCGTGGAGACCATAAAACGCTGGTAATAATCTTCCTGAGATTGAATCAATGAAAAAAAAGTGATGGGAGCAATCAATACGAAGGGCGTTCCCTCCGTCAAAATCGCCACTCTTCCTTCCAGCAAACAACCGCAGACCACGTCGGGCCGTTCCGTACCAAGTAATTGCGGGAAAGGAGAATAAGGGTGATCCTCAATCATCTCCTCGATATAACCGCTTTCCAGAATTCCGTCTATCTGAATGCGGTTAAGACGATTTTTGACTTCTTCCACCAGCGTCGGGTCCACGAGTTCTTCGACATAAGCGACAACGACTTTCGTTTGGGTATACGATCCGATTTTCATCGATTCCATTTTGAGGAGAGGGCTCTTGATAATGCGCCGTATTTGGGAAGTATTGGTCCGCATTGTTTCGGTAAAGCCTTCCCGCGGTCCTCTGATCCCTACTTCGGCTGAAGGTTCTTCAATTCCGCGTTTTTCCCATTTGGCCAACCCCAAAGCAAAACCGATCACCTCGTTGTCGCACAACAGGATCGGGTAACCATTCGAAAGATACTCTACGCATTGTGCAAATGTGGTGAATCCATCCGCTTTCGATACGGATAATTTGCGCTCAATAAGCCGCTCGATACCGTCGTTATTATCGATTCCTTCCGTTATGAGGGGGGCTATGACATGCCGCTCGATCCCTTCAGGGTCGGACAAGCCTTCAATATACATGATGAGCGCTTTCGCCTTTCCTCCGATGAGAAAGGAACGGTAAATCACGTCCGAGCAATTGTCATAAAGTGCGCGAAGTGAGTCTTCATTTTGATCCAAATTCGAATTCAGATTTTGCGGCTGCGGCATTTCGGAACTATTTTGTTGGAAATGATTGCGATTCGGTTCTACTCTCAATCTTTTGAACAGGCTTCTGATCAAGCGGAGTGTCCTCATCGGGATGAAATCCTTTCGATAACATTCTTGTTAAATATATTGTCGAATTTTTCCTAATTTATACGAGGAACCCCCGAGTTCAAATTTAATGGTTTCGGGCAGCTCTGCGCACGCCTAAAATTTTATATATTTATTTAATATATATTATTATAATAATTATTATTGACAAAGGTTTGGAACAGGTTTAGAGTTTGGTTATGAGCAGTGGGCTCATATGGATTACCGGACTTCGTCGAAGCATTAGCGGTTTCCTACAACACTATACGCAAAAAGGAGAGTAACAAAAATGACTATGATTTCAGTGAATTATCCCGAAAATCGGATTACAAAAGAGCAGCGTCGTCTTTTAGCGGAATCTTTGACAGATGCCGTACTTATTCCGGAAGTAGGCCAATTTTGTCCGCCGGCACGCGAAGGTTTTCAAGTGCGCTTTACAGAGCGTCCTGCAGATTACATGGCTATTGGAGGAAAGCTGCTTTCGGACATGCCTGAGCGTGACGTTATTACCGTTAACGTATTAGTGATGGACGGTGATTGGCCTAATGAGGTCCGAAAACAGGTCCTTGAGAATATTATTGCCAGTTTGACTAAAGCTCTTGAAGTTCCGGAGCCATCTCCTGCATGGTGGGTATCCTTCCAAGTCATTGAAGAAGGAAGCTGGGGTTCGCGCGGCGGTGTGCTTTCCATTTTAGATTTGTTGGATTCGGGAGTTTTTACAGAGGAAAAAATAAAGGCAATCCGTCAAAACATTCAGAGATAGGCAGAACAGATGATAGCGGGTTCGACAAATTCCTCGTTGATATCCCATGCAAGCATGAGCAAATGTGGTATCGCGTCTCCTTTTTATGATACAATATGTATCAGAAAATAGAGATTGGAGTGGATAACTGTGCCCTATTATCACTACAAGGAGTTGTGGAGCCCGCTTGCCCTGTTCGGCATTCGATTTTTCCGGGATGAGGAAGGGGGATTGTGGATTAAAGTTCGCGACAATCGCCGCAGAAAGCTCAGATAACCTCGTGTTTACCGATAATATCCATAAACGCAAGCGCAAAATTTCCTCGATAACCTAAAATTGACCTTCGCTCAAAAAAAAGAGGACCAACACCGTTTCCATGTCAGTCCGCTTTCATGTTAACTTGATCCGCTCATCGGCTTACGCTTGAGCCCGTTCCAGCAGTTCTTTAACGGCAACGCTCACCATAATTAATCCGGCTACAGGCGGAACGAATGCATTGCTGGCCGGCGGCATTTGCGCTTTGCGTATTTCCGGCGCATTTTCGGGCACGATCTGCTGGGTGACATCTTCGCGCGGCTTGATCGGCTGCTCGGTCGAGAAGACGACTTTGACCCCTTTTTTGATGCCTTCCTTGCGCAGCTTATGACGAATCACCCGTGCGATCGGGTCCATAGTCGTTTTGGAAATATCGGCAACTTTGAACTGCGACGGATCCATTTTGTTCGCCGCGCCCATGCTGGACACGATCGGGATTTTCCGGTCGAGGCATTGCTTGATCAGATGTATTTTGTAGCTGATCGTATCGCTCGCGTCAAGCACGTAGTCGAGCTTGTATTCAAACAGCTTCTCGTACGTTTCTTCGGTGTAAAACATGCGCAGCGCGATCGCATCGCACTCCGGATTGATCAATTTGATCCGGTCGCGCATCAAATCGGCCTTCGGCTGCCCGACGGTCGTGGTCAGGGCATGGATTTGGCGATTGATATTCGTAATATCGACTACGTCTTTATCGATGAGAATAATTCGGCCGACTCCGGTACGTGCCAGCGCTTCCGCTGCAATCGAGCCTACGCCGCCGATGCCGAGCACGGCCACCGTGCTGTTTTTCATCACTTCCAGGCCTTCCGGCCCGATCGCCAGCTCCGTACGGGAAAATTGATGAAGCATGAGATACGGTCCCCCTTTGGTATGCATGAACCATAAAAAGCGCGGAAAACCGCGTTACAGCTTGGATTTGCACACTTGTCCAGCTGCTGTAACGCGGGCTTTCCGGCTTTTTTGCTATTGATAGAAGCCCCTTCGCTTAAGCTTTAGCCGCAGGCTGCTTCAAAGACACGCGGATCGACAGCTGCTCAAGCTGCTGATCGTCGACTGTCGCCGGCGCGTCCATCAGCAGATCCGTAGCGCTCGCCGTTTTCGGGAACGCGATCGTTTCCCTGAGGTTCGTGCGGCCTGCGATCAGCATGACCAGACGGTCGAAACCGAAGGCGATACCGCCGTGAGGAGGCGTTCCGTATTCGAAAGCTTCCAGCAAATAGCCGAATTTGTCGTAGGCGTCTTCTTTCGAAAAGCCGAGCGCCGCGAACATTTTTTCCTGTACTTCACGCTTGTAAATACGCATCGAGCCGCCGCCTACTTCGTAGCCGTTGAGCACGAGGTCGTACGCCTGCGCGCGGATTTGGCCGGGGTCCGTATCGAAGAAAGGCAGGTCCTCTTCTTTCGGACGCGTGAACGGATGGTGCTCCGCAACGTAGCGTTTTTGTTCCTCATCGTAGCTCAGCAGCGGGAAGTCGACAACCCATGCGAATTTGAAGACGGAATCGTCGATCAAGCCGAGGTCGCGGCCGATTTTTAGACGCAGGTTCCCGAGAACGTCGGCAACTACTTTCTTTTTGTCGGCGGAGAAGAGCAGCAAGTCGCCTTCTTCCGCGCCCAGACGCTCAGTCAGAGCGGCAATCTCGGCTTCGTTGAAAAATTTCACGATAGGCCCTTTGAACTCGCCGTCTTTTACCTGAATCCAGGCGAGACCTTTGGCCCCGTATCTGGCCGCGAACGGCAGCAAATCGTCGATTTCCTTACGGCTCCATGTACCGCAGCCTTTGGCGTTCAGCGCTTTGACTTGACCGCCGCCTTTGATCACGTTGGCAAACACTTGAACCCCGGACTCGCCGACGATGTCGGAGACGTCCTGCAGTTCCAGCCCGAAGCGCAGGTCAGGCTTATCGGAGCCGTATTTGCCGATCGCGTCGGCATAGCTCAGACGCTGGAACGGACGGGCAATTTCAACGCCTGCGGTAGTTTTCATCAGCTCGGCGACGAGCTCTTCCATCATGTCGAGAAGCTGATCCCGCGTCAGGAACGAAGTCTCAATGTCGACTTGCGTGAATTCCGGCTGGCGGTCTGCGCGGAGATCTTCGTCGCGGAAGCAGCGCGCGATTTGGTAATAGCGCTCAAGGCCGCTCACCATCAGCAGCTGTTTATAAATTTGCGGAGACTGCGGCAGTGCAAAAAATTCGCCCGGATGCACGCGGCTCGGCACCAAATAATCGCGGGCGCCTTCCGGCGAGCTTTTCGTCAAAATCGGTGTTTCAACCTCGATAAAGCCATGATCGTCAAGGAAATTGCGGAATACTTTCGCCGCTTTGGAGCGCAGCATCAACGTTTTTTGCATTTCCGGACGGCGCAGGTCGAGATAGCGGTATTTCAGGCGAACGGCTTCGTCCACGTCAACGCCGTCTTCGATAAAGAACGGAGGCGTCTTCGCCGGGTTCATGATTTCGATTTCCGTAACCTGGATTTCGATTTCGCCGGTTGCGATGTTTTTGTTGACGGTTTCCGGGTCGCGTTCTACGACTTTTCCTTGCACGGCCAGCACGTATTCATTGCGCGCACGGTCGGCTACGGCAAGCGCATCGCCGGAGAAGTCCGGGTTGAAGACGATTTGCACGAGCCCGCTTCTGTCGCGCAGATCGATGAACAGTACGCCCCCCAGGTCGCGTCTTCTTTGCACCCATCCGTTTAATGTAACTATTTGTCCTACTTCAGCTTTCGTCAATTGTCCGCAGTGATGTGTTCTGAGCAACATGGTTGTGCAGCCTCCTAAAATAATTTGTCTGTTATGCAAACAGCGTTTTCGCCGCATTCGCGGTCAAATCCGCCAAGCTGACGGTCATTTGGTCTCCGGTCGCCATCTTTTTCAGCGTAATTTCTCCCCGGGCCAGCTCATCGTCGCCGAGAATCGCGACATACGCCGCGTGAAAACGGTCAGCCGATTTCATCTGCGCCTTGATCTTCCGGCCGAGATAATCTTTCTCCGCGGCAATTCCCTGCTGCCTCAACTGGTAAAGCAGCTTGGCCGCTTCCCGCTCCGCAGCTTCGCCAAGAGCGATCAAATAGACGTCAAGCGGTTCAGGCTTAGGCACCTCGACGCCCTGGCTGGCAAGAACGAGCAAAATCCGTTCCAGGCCGAGCCCAAGGCCTACGCCGGGCTGATCGCTGCCGCCGATTTGCTCCACGAGACCGTTGTAGCGGCCGCCGCCGCCGATCGTATCGATCGCTCCGATCCCCGTAGCCTTGTATTCAAAGGCCGTATGTGTATAGTAATCGAGTCCGCGGACGAGACGGGGATTAATGGTAAAAGGAATGTCCATGCCCTTTAGGTGATCCTGTACGGTCTGGAAGTGCGTCGTACACTCTTCATCAAGAAACTGCAAAATGTCCGGCGCCCCTTCCCCGTACTTTTGATCTATTTTGCAATCGAGAATACGCATCGGGTTGCGGTCGAAACGGGACTGGCAGTCTTTGCACAGCTTATCTTTGACCGGCGCGAAAAACTTTTGAAGCTCTGTCCGGTAAGCGGTTCGCACGGAAGGCGTACCGACCGAATTGATTTCCACGCTCACGTTCTTCAAGCCGATCTCCTTGTAAAACGTAAAGCCCAGCGCAATCACTTCCGCATCGATGCTTGGATCGACGGAGCCGAAAGCCTCGATGCCGAACTGGTGGAACTGCCGGTAGCGTCCTGCCTGCGGCTGCTCGTAGCGGAACATCGGGCCCACATAGTACAGCTTGCTTACGTCAGGCTCCCCGTACAGCTTGTTTTCCACATATGCCCGCACGACTCCGGCCGTGCCTTCGGGACGAAGCGAAATGCTGCGGTCTCCTTTGTCGAGAAATGTGTACATTTCTTTTTCCACGATATCCGTCGTTTCGCCGACTCCCCGGGAAAACAGCTCCGTGTGCTCGAAGATCGGGGTGCGAATTTCTTTGTAGTTGAATCTTCGGCACAGCTCCCTGGCTTTGGTCTCCAAATACTGCCACTTCTCCACTTCGCCGGGCAGAAGATCCTGTGTGCCTTTCGGTTTTTGAATGCTCATCGGTTTCAACCTCCTAATTTCAGTTTCCAAGGCGACGCCAAACAAAAAATCTCCCGCCCCGACATTATCTGTCAGGGACGAGAGATTCGATTGCCAAATTCACCCGTGGTACCACCCACATTCAGGACTGCCCTGTCATCAAAAAAAGACGAATCACGGCTAAATCCTGCTCTTTGCGGTTAACGCCCGCTATACGCTCGGCAGCTACTTGCACATCGGCTCGATGCGGTTCCCTGCCGGTCCTCGGGGAAGTCTTTCATCCGCTCATCAAAAGGAAGCTTGCAGCCTCGGCTTCCCTCTCTGAATATGTGGGGGCGAATTACTCTGTCCCTTCAACGGATCGTTGAAGTATCCAATTACGTTATTGCTAATTGTAAACATTGGCAGCGTTAAAGTCAAGTAAGCAAATTTAATGTTGGTCTGCCCATTTTTGCAGCTCGTCCATGACGGGCTTGAGCCCTTTTCCCTTTTCTGTCAATTCGTATTCAATACGCACCGGAGTTTCCGGATAAACGTGACGGATTATGATTCCTGCAGCTTCTAGCTCCTTAAATCGTTCCGAAAGCATACGATCGCTCATACTGGGGATGAGTTCGGAAATGTCCTTAAACCGCTTGGGGCCCGTAAGCAGCACGCGAATAATAAGTCCTGTCCAACGTTTGCCAATCAGTTCAAAAGCATTTTCGAATTTGGGACACAGTTGATAGTCTTCCATACGAATCATCTCCTTATAAACAATTTTAACATAGTTGCTTGACAAAAGTAAGTGTTCGTCATAATATACTAACATAAAGTAAGTTGTTAAACAAAAATAATTTATGAAGGAGTTGTTAGTTATGGCATTAGGACTACTTATTATTCGTTTGGTGATCGGACTAACCTTCGCGGCGCACGGCACGCAAAAATTGTTCGGCTGGTTCGGAGGCTACGGCCCCAAAGGAACCGGCGGTTTCTTCGATTCGATCGGCATTAAACCCGGCGTCACAATGGCCGTGCTGGCCGGTCTCGCCGAGCTGGCCGGAGGCCTGCTGTTCGCGGCCGGGCTTTGGACCGTCGCCGGCGCCGCGCTGATCGCGCTCACGATGCTTGTCGCTATCGTAAAAGTGCACGGCCAGAACGGCTACTGGTCCACATCCAACGGTTCGGAGTACAATGTTGCGTTAATTGCCATTGCAATTGGCGTCGCTCTGATCGGCACAGGCGACTATTCGCTTGACGCTCTTATGTAAAAATAAGCGGCCGCGTATTTATGAAAGCCGCCCGGAGCTGCAGTTTGCGCCCGGGCGGCTTTTCTTGTTTGGCCGGCTGCGACCGGCATTGACTTTCTGCACGGCGCGCAGCTCCCAGCCTGCGGTGTTGCGCTGCATGGCGGCGGTCGATCGACCACTGACTGACTTGGTCTGGCTTGGTCTGGCACCGCCTGGCCTGCCTTAGCCTGACTTCACATGCTCGGTTTGGCATACCTTGGCTTGCCTGGCCTGAATCTACTTGACTTGGCACCGCCTGGCCTGACTTAGCCTGACTTCACATGGCATGGCTTGACTGCCTTGACCTGGCTTGGCTTGACCTGACTTAGCCTGATTTTGCCTGGCTTTCCATGGCTCGGCTTGGCTTAACTATACAGTGGCAGCGGGCAAAGCCTGCAAAAGTGCAGGCTTTTTCGAAGGAAAGGGCCTGTTTTTGGGAAAAGCCTGCAATTGTGCAGGAATTACCCTCATCTCGGCCTCTTTCTACAGTTTTAGCAGCAAAAGCCTGCTGATTCGCAGGAATTTTCCGTGGCAAGCGATTTAAGGAGCAAAAAGATGCACTTTTGCAGGCTTTCTGAGTTTTTAGAGTGTTGGCTTTACTTTCGCCCAAGAAAATAGCCTGCAGCACAAAGCTGCAGGCCTTCAAGGAATTTATATTTTAAAGGGGGTCGAGTTTTATTATATCCGCCCATGATTAAGAGCGTATGAAAAACAAATTACATTTCGGTTACAAAGCTTTGCGTCGCGCTCCCGGTGCGCGGTGTTGCACTGCATGACTGCGGTCGGTCGACCAAATGCCTGTTTTTCAACAATTTTCATCTTCTGCGCATCGTATATTCAGTCTCTTTACACATATACATGGTATTGCAGGGGAAGGAAGAATCCCCTCGAAAAAAAGAGGAGGCTGATAGCGATGAAAGCACAAAACGAATTGCAAGAACGGCTGCAGGATTTATTGGTGCTCTTCTCCGAAGACGCGGACGAAGTCGGTGCAGTCGAAGAGGAAGCGGATGCTTCGGAAGCTGAAGACGACGCTGTAGAAGAAGCGGACGAAGATGCGGACGATGGGGAAGCGGATGCTGAAGAGGCGGATGAAGAAGCAGACGATGCTGATGAGGATAGCGGCGAGGAAGCTGCGGAAGAAGCGGATGATTCCCCAGAGGATGCCTCCGACTCCGAGGCGTAACTGTAAGCGCACTCAGCATTCCCATCCACAAACAGGTTAAGAGCCTTATTACCCGTTCTGCGCGGTAATAAGGCTCTTGACTTATAATGCTTTGCCTGTCAAGCCGACCTTCAGGTCCTTGATCAGCATATAGGTGTCTGCATTCGTAAGATTTTGTTGGTCGGATATGAGCTTAACCGACGCATCCGTCAACAGACCGGCGCGGATAAGCTCGGCTTGCGCTTCCGCCGGAGAAGTTTTTATGCCGAGTGCCTGCGTAATCGTATAGCTGGCCTGCTCTAATGTCAGCGGGATTTTGTCGGAATTGTCCAGCTTCGCGATCGCTCCCGACGGATCGCCTTTGAATGCGTCCGGCTTCATTTTTTTGGCACCGTTCACGACATTGACCATGCGCTTCGGATTCGCTTTGTCGTCCAGATGGAAGTTGTTGTCGTATGCGCCTGTCGCCAGCCCCAGCATGAGCGCCGTCTTCAATCCTTCATACTCTTTATGCTGCATAAACGGTTCCGGCTTCAGCTGGATAGGCTGAATATCTACTCCCTGGCTGCCCAAATCCGCCTGGAGTTTGGCAACCGCCTCTTTCGACGCGGAGAGCTGTCTGAACGTCATGTTATCCTGCCGGGCGATTTTTGCCGCGACGCCCGCCGCTTGGCCTTCGGCGATTCCGGTCGGAATGACGCGCGCACTGCCGTGCGGCAGCGTGTCGTAGCTTGCCGATCTCCCGACGACGAGGAGGCCGTCCACTTTTTGCGGAACGAGGCTGCGGAACGGAATGGCGTATTGCGTCGGATGGCAGACGACATTGCCCGAATCCGTCGGGGACACCCGCTGGATATCGACGGCGTAAGAGCCAAAGCCGATGCGGTCCCACTGATCGTTGTTCGAGCAAACGTCGACGATGCTCAACCGGTATTCGCCCTCCATATGGCGCGTTTCACGCACATACAGCTCCGGAGCCGTACCCGCCAGTTCCAGACCGGCAAACTCCGGGAACGTTTTTTTCATGTATTCCACGACATTCGGCAGTTCTTTTTTCCCGATTTCAAAAGCATCCTGAACCGACTTCGGATCGAACGGGTCCACCCCGAATATTTGCAAAGAGTTGACCAGCACGGTGTTGTCGTTCTCTCTGCCCATGTTCAGGCCGCGCATTTTGGCGCGTTCTTTATTGATCGGCGGATAGCTGCTCATCTCCCCGTAGCCCCAGACGCTTACATCGTCCACGCCCGTGTTCGAATTGTTGTCGCCGTTGAGCCGCTTCGCCATCTGGCTCCATACTTCAGGAGTCACATTAGCCAGGCGGAATACGAGCGTCACCGCCATTTTGGACTTCGGATCGCCCAGATCTTCCCGGCCGGTCGTGAACGGAACGCCCGCCGCAGCGGCAAAATCCCCATCCTGCGTCGCGTCGATAACCGATCCGGCCTTCACCGTCTGCTTGGTGCCGTCCTCCAGAACGATCGCCGCACCTTGTACCTGCGGATTTCCGGATGCGCCCTGAACGGTAACCGGCTCGATCTTTTGAGTTTTCAGCAAAATATCAATGTTCTTCTCATTGCGGACGATATCGTAAAAGGCGTTTGCCGCCGTATTGACGTCGAACGAGCTGCCTTCGACCTTGGCATACCATTCGGTGAAAAAGCCTTTGTTCAGAAATTCGTGTTTGCCGAGCGGATTCGTCTTGGGCGCGTAATTCAAATCCAGCGTATTCAGCCATCCCAAAGTCATGAGACCGCCGAGTATTTCCCGGTTGCGCCCGTCAACGAGCAGCGTCGACAGGCCGTTGCGGGCCGCCGACACAGCCGCGGCGATTCCTTCCGGGTCTGTTCCGACTACGATGACATCGTATGAGTCCTTCGCTTTTTTGAGCGATTTCACCGGCTCCAGCGCCTGCTTGTGGCCTCTTGGCGCGCCGATCGCCAAGTGCTTGTACTGATAATACAGCGATGCGGCGGCAGCCAGCACGGCAAGCAGAATAAGGGCCGCCATCCAGAAAATCCATCCTTTGGACGGAGCATTGTTTGTTCGGGAACGGGTTGACATACGTAATTAGACACCAGCCTTAAGTTTACTGCGTTTCTTGCAGCCTCGCGCCCGAAGGCTTGTAAGCTTCATTCAGCAGCATTATTTTTTTCTCGATATATTCCTTATACGCCTGATTGTAGACACTCGGTTCTTTCGGATTCGGAAAACGTTCGATCCGCTGCGGCTCCTGCTCCGCGGCATCGCGGGGAAATAAAATTTTGCTGACCGCGCCGCAGCCCAGCCCGATAATCGTCTGGCGCTCCTCCATCATGAGGATGTTGTACAAGCTTTCGCGACCTTCAAAGGAGTAGCCCACATTTTCCAAATTGCCCAAAATATTTTTCTGCCTGTACAAGTAGTAAGGGACATATTCGTGCTGCTGCGTCCACTCTATAGCCCGATTCATCATGTCTTCGACCTCATCGCGCCCCGCTACTTCGTATTGATCGCGGTTTTTCGTCATCCGCGAAGCGCGCTTAAAAGACAGCGTATGCACCGTCAGCGACTCGGGCAAAAGCTTTTCCGTCTCGCGCAAGGAATGCTCAAGTTCGTTCATGCCTTCGTTCGGAAGCCCGATAATCAGATCCATGTTGATGTTGTCGAGCCCCATGTCCCGCGCCAGCTTGAACTTCTCCACGGTTTCCTCGACCGTATGATGCCGGCCGATTGCATCCAGCGTCTCCTGCGTAAAGCTTTGCGGATTGATGCTGATGCGGTCGACGTTCCATTTTTTCATGACTTCGATTTTTTCCGGGGTAATCGTATCGGGCCTGCCCGCTTCCACGGTCAGCTCCCGCACCGCGTTCATATCCGGGAACGACTCGTGCATCGTCACGAACAAGGCGTCCATCTCTTCGGCCGTAATGCTTGTCGGAGTGCCGCCTCCCCAATAGATCGTCGTGATGCGCAAGTCCGCGTCCTTCATCCACTGTCCCATGATGCGAAGCTCCTCGTGCAAGCCGTGCAAAAACGAGTTGACCGATCCGTTATTGCCGCGGATATCGTAAGCCGGGAACGTGCAGTAGGCGCATTTCGTCGGGCAAAACGGAATCCCGATATAGACGCTGACCTCGCGGTCCAGGTGGAACAAATCGGGGATGACCTTGAGCTGGCGCTCCGCGATCTCCACAAGCAGCCGCGCCTTCTCCTCGCTGACCAAATACTGCTCCAGCAAAATTTGCAGACAGGCGGCGCGGTCGTGCTTTTGCAGCAAATTGTGCATCAGCTTGGTCGGGCGCACGCCCGTCAGAATTCCCCACGGCTGCGTAAGCCCCGTCATACGCTGCAGCGCCTGCAAAAGCGCCGTGCACACAGCCCGGCGAACAGCAGCTTTGCTTGCCGCCGCGTCTGCAGCATCCGCCGAGCGCTCGTTGCGCGCCGTCCATTCCTCGGCAGCGGCGGCATCGCGGACCCGAACGGAAGCGCAAGCTTTGCCGGGTTCAGCCGTTTCCAGCACAATATCGATCTGGAGCTCGGCATCGCCGGCCTGCAGATAGCTGATCTCCACTTCCTCAAAAAACAGCCGGTTAATATGTAAAATTTCCGTCGTCAGCTCGTGAAAACCGGAACGGGTCACTTGAATTTTCAAACAAAACCCTCCATTGTTTGTATCGCTTTTGCAGATCCTGCCGGTAACGCCACTTGTTAGTTTACCATATTTTCATAGCCGTGAGAAATTTGGCGAAAATCTGACGGGTCAAAGGAGCGATGCCGCCCGGCACGAAGAAAGCCCCGGCGCTGCCTAAGATGACGGCAGTGACCGGGGCTTTCGGATCATCGGTATGATTTTTTCGGAACGCTTTTCAGCTTTTCCTGTTCGGAGGTGAACTCCTGGCTCATTTCTACATCGCCCAAAGCGGGCGCCTGGCTGAGTCTTTCTGCAAAAGTCCCGTGCAGCAGTTGCTGCTGCGCCGCCGTCATCGCTTTATGCTTGATCGATTGCCGCATCCTGGTGCCCCTAACTGACTGGTTTGTACACTTAGTGTTGCCAGCCGGCGGGCAATCTAACCCTTGCTGTCGATAATGAGCGTAACGGGTCCCCAGTTGGTAAAGCTTACGTCCATCATTTCGCCGAAAGCGCCGGTCTCGACCCGCAGACCCTGCGCTCTGAGCAGCTCGTTGAACTTCTCGTAGAGCGGCTCCGCGGTCTCCGGCCTGGCCGCCGCCATAAAATTCGGGCGCTTGCCTTTGCGACAGTCCCCGTACAAAGTAAACTGGGAAACCGACAAAATTTGCCCTCCCGTATCCGTGACGGACAAATTCATCTTACCAGTCTCATCTTCGAAGATGCGAAGCCCCGCAACTTTATCGGCCAAATATTTCGCATCCTGTTCCGTATCCTCATGCGTAACGCCGATAAGCAGCATCAAGCCTTGCTCGATTTGTCCGATCGTCTTTCCGTTAACCGCAACAGCGGCCTGCTTGCATCGCTGCACCACTACCCGCATGATCTGCCGACTCTCCTAAGTTTGCATAATTCGCTGGACGGAATAAACGTCCTTGACGCGTTTGATTTTTTCCACGACCGACTGCAGATGGTCGATATTTTTGATCAAAATGGTCATGTGGATCGTCGCCATTTTGTTTTTGTCCGAACGGCCCGATACCGCGGATATCATCGTTTTGCTTTCCGAGACGGCCTGCAGCACTTCGTTGAGGAAACCGCGGCGGTCATGTCCGGTAATCTCGATTTCCACATTAAAATTGGATTCGACGGCCTCGGCCCATTCCACCTCAATGACGCGTTCCTCTTCGCCCATGCTGTTAGGAATGTTCAAGCAATCCTGACGGTGAACGGACACCCCGCGGCCGCGCGTAATATAGCCGATAATGGAATCGCCGGGCACCGGATTGCAGCAGCGCGCGAACCGTACAAGCAGGTTGTCTACGCCTTTGACGCGTACGCCGTTGGTCGGACGCCCTTTGCGCTCGTTTTGCGGCTGCGCCTTCACTTCTTTGACCTCGCCGGTCAGCTGCAGCGACTGCGCTTCCTCGGCTTCCTTGCGCAGCTTCTCCGTCAGCTTCGTGCAAATTTGCGCCGCTGTAATGCCGCCGAAGCCGACTGCCGAAAGCATATCTTCAATGTCGTTAAAATTGTATTTTTTCGCGGCTTCCAGCAGCTTGTCGTCGCTCATGAGCGTCGGAGGATCGATAGCCAAGCGCTTCAGCTCGCGCTCGATCATCTCCTTGCCTTTTTCCACGTTCTCCTCGCGCTTCTCTTTTTTGAACCACTGCTTGATCTTGCTGCGGGCGTGCGAGGATTGAGCGATTTTTATCCAGTCCTGGCTGGGGCCGTACGAATGTTTGGAAGTTAAAATTTCGACAATATCGCCGGTTTTCAGCTTATGGTCCAGCGGTACGATCCGCCCGTTCACCTTGGCCCCGATCGTCCGGTTGCCGACTTCCGTATGGATGCGGTAGGCAAAATCGAGCGGCACCGATCCCGCCGGCAATTCGATGACTTCGCCTTTCGGCGTAAAGACAAAAACAAGGTCGGAGAAGAAATCCATTTTCATGGATTCCATAAATTCCGAAGCGTCGCTTGTCTCCTGCTGCAGCTCAAGAATTTCTCTGAACCAGTTCATCTTGTCTTCGAACGTGCCCGACGGCACCACAGAGCCGCCTTCTTTATATGCCCAGTGCGCGGCGATCCCGAATTCGGACGTTTTGTGCATTTCCCATGTGCGGATCTGCACTTCCAGCGGCTCGCCTTTCGGCCCGATCACCGTCGTATGCAAAGACTGGTACATATTGGGCTTGGGCATCGCGATATAGTCCTTGAAACGGCCCGGCATCGGCTTCCACAACGTATGGATGATGCCGAGCGAGGCGTAGCAATCCTTGATATTATCGACAATGACCCGCAACGCCATCAGATCGTAAATCTCATTGAACTGCTTGCCGCGGGAGCTCATCTTTTTGTAAATGCTGTACAAATGCTTGGGGCGCCCGGAAATGTCCCCCTGAATGCCCATTTCTTCGAGCTTTTCCTTAATGCTCTGAATAACGTTCTCGATGTACTGCTCCCGCTCCGCGCGCTTCTTCTGCATCAGGTTCACGATCCGGTAATACTGCTGCGGGTTCAAATAACGGAGAGCAATGTCCTCCATCTCCCATTTGATCGTCGAAATCCCGAGCCGGTGCGCAATGGGGCAAAAAATTTCCAGCGTTTCCTCCGCAATGCGCCGCTGACTTTCTTCCGACTGGTACTTGAGTGTGCGCATGTTGTGAAGACGGTCGGCAAGCTTGATCAAAATGACGCGGATGTCCTGCGCCATGGCAACGAACATTTTGCGATAATTTTCGTTCTGTTGCTCTTCCTTCGACTTGAATTTGATTCTCTCCAGTTTGGTCAATCCGTCAACCAGCATTGCGCATGTTTTTCCGAATTTATCGAGAACGGCCTCCAAAGAAACCGTCGTATCTTCTACGACATCATGAAGCAGCGCTGCAATGATGGAGGTCACGTCCATCTGCATGTTGACCAAAATTTCAGCAACAGCCAAAGGATGCAGAATGTAGGGTTCCCCCGATTTGCGCACTTGGCCGTGATGGGCTTCATCGGCAAACTCGTAGGCCTCCCGAATCCGCTGCAAATCATTCTCCTTCAGATAGGTGGCGGCCTTCTCCAGCAGCAGCTCTATACCCATTCATCTACCCATTCCCTTTAGTCGATTTTTATTCATTATGCCTTCAAGGCAGGCTCCGCGTCAACTGCCCGCCGGCTTACTTTCGACAAAACACGGTCTTTTCTCGCAAACCTTTCACATTTCGAATAAGCAAGACAGGGAGTATTTAGAAATTTTACTAGTATCAGCACGATATACCTAATTTATCAAAGGATAAAGCTTCCGAAGGTGCGGTTTCGCGTTGAGATCGGGGTATCATCTGATTAAGCTCAAGCAGCCGCCATAACTTTTCCGTAATCTCTGCTGCAGAACAGGGCATTGTGTGCATAAACCACCATTCAATCACTCCGGCAACCGCCGAGCTCAAAAATTGCACTAAAATGTCCTTGCTCAGGTCATCCAGATTCAAATGGTTTTTAATTTGTTCCCGTATTCCCTTTTTTATTAATTCTTGCAAATGGTTTGTAAAGGAAGGAACGCCTCTGTTCGTTAAAAAAGTTCTGTAAAAAAGAGCATTCTTCTCCATTTGTTCAAATGTGCGGAGCAATGAATCCTTCGAGAGATAAGTCTCTGTTTCGTCCACCGGCAAGCAGCTTTCGATTAGTTGTCCCAGTTGAGTCTCCAAGCATTTATCCAATAGATCGTATTTATCCGAATAATGCGAATAAACGGTGCCCCGGTTTACATCGGCACGCTCGGCGATTTCGTTAATCGTTATTTTTTCAAAATCTTTTTCCGCCATCAGATGAATGAACGCCTTCATAATGGCTGCTTGGTTTTTTTTTACTCTTCTGTCCATCGAGATACCCCTTTAATTGAACAATGGATTGTAATCTGTTGAAAAACCAACATTACCGATAAGATTAACGATTGAAGCATGTTTGGAAAGCTGATAGTCTGATTATATTGAACAAATGGTTAAAAAACAACAATCGTAAAAAAAGGAGTGCGTATACCTTGAGAATATTAGTTTACGGCGCGGGAGTTTTAGGCAGTTATCTTGCTCATGCCTTGGTACGTGGGAGTAGCAATGAAGTAACGGTGCTCGCCAGAGGGAAGCGAGCTGAGCAGTTGCAAAAAGACGGGCTCGTCATTCGCCATTATTTTCAGCGAAAAACTACTGTCGATGAAGTAAAAGTAATCCAAACACTTCAACCGGATGATAGTTACGATCTCATTTTTGTTGTTATGAAATACAATGATTTCCTGTCAGTACTGCCGATTTTGGCAAAAAACCAGAGCCGTAATATTGTCCTTGTCGGCAATAATACCGATGCCCGCGAAATGCAAATTTTTCTGCAGGAAAATAGCCTCGTTAACAAACATGTAGTCTTCGGGTTTCAACTTAGCGGAGGAGTCAGAGAAGAGAGCGGTCGCATTATCTGCATACGCGGCGGTGGACATATGGTACTTGGCAGCCTATACGGTGAGATCCCATTTCAACATTTGCTGGAAAATGCTTTCAAACATGCTAAGTATACATTAACTTATCATGAAGATATGGACGCTTGGCTTAAAAGTCATATCGTTCCTATTGTGCCTTTAAACTCCATTGGCTATCTTTACGACGGTGATTTAAAGCGGGCAGCCAAGGACAAAAAGCTATTAAAGCAAGCTATATCAGCGGTGGACGAAGGGTTTCAGGTGTTGGAAAAATTGGGTTATACGATCACTCCTGCAAGCCAAGTTAAATGGATTCGTAAGCATAAACACGGTGTATATTATGGTTTAAAACTGCTGCATAATTTACCGTTTATGAAATTTGTGGTTGGATCTTTCGGCGAAATTGCAGCTTTGTTTGAATCGTTCAATAAGTTGAAGCTGCAATCAAACATTGCGACTCCCCATTGGGACGAAATTGAAAAACAAGCGGTTTCCAAGTTTAATTTAAATGCGCGGCAGTCCGAGGCTTGATGTTCGTTTCACATCAGCCCCGTTGTAACCGGGAATTCTTGCACAAATCGAAGCCTTTCCGTCAAACGAACCGTTTCCCTCGAAAAAGACTGCACAAGCCGGAGAGCATTGAGAAGTTCATCTGCTTAAGCTGACGGATCTACTTGCAGCAACAGGCTGCGGCCGAAAAACCTGCAAAAATACATCTTTTTGCCTGCGGATACGCTTGCAGCGAAAAATTCCTGCAAATCTGCAGGCTTTTTTGCTGCTGCAGTAGGTACAAGCCCATTTTGCTTGAAATTCCTGCACAATTGCAGGCTTTTCCGCCAAACGAGACATTTCCTTGGAAAAAGCCTGTACTTTTGCAGGTTTTTTGGTTAATCGGGGACAGCAGAGGGGCTACCGAGGAGCTGGCGATTACTGCCAAGGATTTCCAAGGACTTTCGAAGGCTGCAGAGGACTGCCAAAGTCTGCCGCCGCCAAAGACTGCCAAGGACTTCCGGAGACTTCCAAGGACCGCCGAGGGCTGCCAAGTCGATCAAAGAACCACCTCCGCATTTTCCATATATTGTAACAGAGGCTAAATCTTCGCCGCGCACGGTTCCCGGCGCGCAGTGGGTATTGCATGACGGTCAACCACATGCCCCCTGTTTGGAGCTTGTTCCGGCCTTTGCCTGGTCAACAATTTTAAAGGGGCTGCCCCTAAGGCCATATGTGACCTTTTTGGGACAACCCCTCGTATGATTAATATTGTACCAACGAAACGACGTCGATACCGCCCAGCTTCTCTCTGCCGTCCAGGTAGGACAGCTCGATCAGGAACGCGGCTCCGACGATGTCTCCGCCAAGCTGCTTGATCAAGTCGATCGAAGTTTGAATCGTGCCGCCCGTTGCGAGCAGGTCATCGGCAATAAGCACTTTTTGACCTGGCTTGATAGCGTCCTGGTGCATAGCCAGCTTGTCCTTGCCGTACTCCAGGGCGTAATCCGCCTCAATCGTATTCCCCGGAAGCTTGCCGCTTTTACGGATCGGCACAAAGCCGACGCCCAGCGCGTAAGCCAGCGGAGCACCGACAACAAAACCGCGCGCCTCCGGGCCGGCAATGACGTCGATCTGCTTATCGGCCACCAGTTGTTTTATTTGGTCGATCGCCTCTTTGTAGACGGCTCCGTTTTGCAGCAAGGTGGTAATGTCCTTGAAGCTAATTCCCGGCTGCGGAAAATCCGGAATGACGCGAATATACTCTTTAAAATTCATACGATCTCCTCCACTGCTTGTTTATCATTGTTCAATTGCTCCACGATCCACTGCTCGAGCTCTTTGGCCGAGGAATACAAAATGATCGATTCCACTTCCTGGCGGTGCAATTTGTCCTGGTAAAGCCTGGACGACCCCAGGTCTTTTTTGTCCGGGGACGGCTGCAGCTTTACGATGCCGCCTGTCCGCTCAAGAAAGCCCAGTTCTTCGAATACGGAAAAAATAAATTCGATCATGGCCGGCGAAAGCCCTGTGCGCTTGCTTAACGACTGCATGAAGCGCTGGTCCTGCGCATTCAACGGCCCATGCTTCTGCAAAGTGCCGTACAGCAGCTTGAACATGTCACGCGAAGGCATGGCCCCGCCATGCTGCTGTCCAAGCTCCGCAAAAACGGCGTAGCAGCGCATCATACCCGGGCTTTGCCGCAGTAAACGCTTGAAGCCCGCGATGCTTCGCGGAGCTGAATATAGCACAATATCCTGCATACGGGCAAACTGCAAGCCCGCCGCCTGCTCATTACCCGGCACCACCGTGCCTGAGCGCTGAAGCATCCAGAGAGGGTAATTCCACCCGGCCTGCACGGCCGCAGAAGCCAAGTCGGCTTCGTCAAACAACACTATAGCCGGCGGCACGATGCCGTCGCTCGCCCCGGGCATGTCGGCGAGAGAGCTCGCAAGCGCGGACAGCTTCGATTCCATCTGCTGCGCTCCGCGCCAGTCGAACAGCTGGATATGCGGCACCCGCAAATCCTGCATCACGATCTGCGGCTTGCGCACTCCGTTCCACTCGTTGACGGAAAGCTCGCCCAGCACGTCGATGCGCGAAGTCGGCGCAATAAGGCTGCTCAGGCTTCCTTTGCCGAAGCCGACAGCTTCCACGGACCGGCTGACCTCGTCCTCCGTTTGCGAAAGCGCAAGCTTCAGATGCTGCTTTTCTTTGCCCATCGTGCGGATTTCGCCGAGCGTCAAATCCGTGAAAACGAACCTTGGCGCCGGGTTCCCCATGCCGAACGGCGCCAGCTTGCCAAGCTGCTCGATGCTCGCTATCGGCACGCTTTGCAGGCTGCATTCGCTGTCCGCTTTGAGCAGCGGGATGAAATCCTGCTCCGTGAGCCATTCTCCGGCAAGCTGGTTCAGCTTCCGGGAGAACGCTCCGACGTCGCTGCGGTTCAAGCTCATGCCGGCCGCAGCCTGATGGCCGCCGTAATGGTCAAGCCACTCCCGGCAAGCCGTCAGCGCCTTGTACATATCGAATCCGGCTATGGAGCGCGCCGAACCTTTGGCGATTCCCGTCAGCGGGTCGATGCTGAGAACGAGTGCAGGCCTGTAATGCTTCTCGACGATTTTGGAAGCGACGATTCCCACTACGCCCACGTTCCATTCTTCCTTCGCAACTACAATGACTTTATCCAGCCCTTGGCTGCGCTGCTCCTCCGCCATGGCCATCGCTTCGGCCGTCATGTCCTCCACGATGCGCTGGCGCTCTTTGTTGAGCATGTCCAGTTCAAAGGCGATATGCTCGGCTTCCTGCTCCGCATCGGTCGTCAACAGCTTCACCGCATCGTCCGCGCATTCCAGCCGCCCGCTCGCATTAATGCGCGGCGCCAGGGAAAAGCCGATATGCGAAGCCGTCACTTCCTTCCGCTCGATGCCCGAGACGCCGAGCAGCGCCCGGATGCCGACATAAGCGGAAGCTTGCATGCGTTCGAGCCCCCATTTGACGATCAAACGGTTCTCGCCGGTTAACGGCATCAAATCGGCGACCGTGCCGATAGCCGCAAACTCCAGCAGCTCTTCCGGCAAACGTCCAAGAAGAGCGTGAGCTAACTTGAAGGCGACTCCGACGCCGGCCAAATGCTTGTATGGGTACGGACAGTCCGGCTTTTTCGGATTTATAACGGAAAGTGCGTCAGGCAGTACTTCAGGCGGTTCGTGATGATCGGTTACGATAACATCCATGCCAAGCTCCTGAATATACTGTACTTCATCCACGGCGCTAATGCCAGTGTCCACCGTAATGATAAGCGAGACGCCCTGCTCCTTGGCTTTGTCGATCGCGCTGCGGTTCAAACCGTAGCCTTCCCGGATGCGGTGGGGAATATATGTATCGAAGCGGGCGCCAAGCCCTCTGAGCAGATGCACCATCAACGAGGTGCTGCTCACTCCGTCGGCGTCGTAATCGCCGTATACACGTATGAATTCACCCCGGGCGAGCGCCCGGTGAATACGATCGACTGCCGGACGCATGCCGTCCAGCAAAAAAGGATCGTGAAAATGTTCTTTGCCGCCGCTTAAAAAAAGTTCGGCCTCTTCCGCGGTTCGTATATCCCGGAGAACAAGAAGCCGGGCGACAAGCGGATCTATGTTCAAATCGCGAATGAAAGTTTCAACAAGAGCTTCCTCCGCTTTGCCGATATTCCATCTCGCCTTTGGCGCTAGCACCGTCGTTCCCTCCCCGTGTGCTTGCTTCGCAAGCGTCAATTCTGTCAATGAATAACATTCGAATGGGCTCCCTGCTCCGATTCCACACTGTTCTTGTAAGGATACCCGGGATCATACGGATTCACATGCACGAACACGTCCGCAACGTGAATAAACCGTTTCATCAATTGCTGCTTGACGTTTCGGGCGATATCGTGTCCTTCCAGAACGGAAATTCGCGGGTTCACGCTGATCTTCGCATCGACCACGACGTAATGGCCATGCTCTCTGGCCCGCAAATCGTCAACGGTGATTACGCCTTTTATACGCTGCACGGCGGCGATCAGATCAGCGGCATCCTCGCGATGCAAAACGCGGTCAACCGTTTTGCGGACAGCCTCGTTCAGCAGTCTGTATCCCATTCTGAGCACCAGCAGGGATATGAACAAGCCTGCCGCCGAATCCAAATAAAACAACGCAGGCAAGGCGATTTGCGATCCCAACACCGCCAGCAGCACGCCAAGAGACGCCGCAAGGGACGAATATACGCTTGAGCGATGTGTTTCCGCTTGCGCCAACAATGCCCGCGAACCCAGGCTTTTCCCCAGCCTGCGCTTATAATAATACAAAATTTCGTTTACGGCTAATGAAATGACGATAGCGATGAGCGCATACGATTTCGGCGGATGCTCCGCCCCGTTCCACAGCGCCTTAACCGCAGACACCGCAATCTCCGCTCCGACGACAAGAATGAAAACGGAAACGATTACGGACGCAATGGTTTCCGTTTTGTTATGTCCGTAAATATGATTGTCATCGGACCCCGGCCTGGCTGCGCGGAACCCGGCCCGCTCGGCAATGGACCCGGCAGCGCCGGAGGCGGAGTGCGCCGCGTCGGCGATCAGCCCTGAGCTCTGCGCCATAATGCCGACAATGCCTTTTAATACGGCAAGTGCCAGAATGCCCGCGATTCCGCCCCAAGCGGCAAACTCTGCCTTTTCAAAACGCCGGTCAGTCACACCGTGCCACTCCCCTTGAAAAACCTGTTTAGACCTATGCAAAGGCCGCGCAATCGATCACGCGGCCGTTTATTAACGTTATTACGCTGCAGCTTTCTTTTTAGAACCAAGTGAATTTCTTTTAAATAAATACCATAACGAACAAGCGATGAAAATGGAGGAGTAAGCTCCGCTCGCCAGACCGATCAGCTTGGCAAGGGCAAACAGCTTGATCGATACGCTGCCGAAAACATACAGACAGCCTGCTGCGACGAGTACGACGAGCACCGTATTGATGTTCCGCGCCATTGTCTGCCAAATACTGTCGTTGACGAGATTTACCAGATCCTCGTCCGTCTTCAGCTTGGCAAAGCGGAGGTTTTCGCGGATCCGGTCGAAAATAACGATTTTATCGTTGATCGAGTAACCGATCGTCGTCAGCACCGCCGCAAGAAAGGGCAGATTCACTTCCATACGGAAAATGGCGAATACCGCGATAACGATGAGGGCGTCATGGAGAATGGCGATAATCGCCGCAAGCGCGAACCGCCACTCAAATCGGATGCTCACATAGACGCAGATGAGTATGCTCGCAATCCCTATGGCATATCCGGCCTTAATGAGCAGCTCTTTGGCCAACTGCGGGTCAACCGTATTGATTTCCTTGGAAACTTCGCCGCCGTAAGCATTGACAAAGGCGCTATGAATTTTGTTGACCGCATCATCACTGAGCACGTCGTCAAAGCGGATCGAGACGCGGTCGTTATTGTTGCCGCCGATCGTCGGCTCGGCGTATCTTGATTTTACGTCGCCGCTTGCCGACAACTGGCCGAGAATTTCGCTGACTTTGGCCTTGTCGACCGTTTTGCCGACGACCAGGTCGATGTTCGTTCCCGCTTTAAAATCGACGCCGAAATTCATTCCCGAAATTAACATAATCACTATACCCGCAATCAGGATTAAAGCCGAAACGGCAAAAAACTTGTTGCGATTTTTAACAAAATCGTATTGTTTCTTAAAGCTCACGTATGTCCGCCTCCTTAACGCCGAAATAGCCCGGCTTCTTGAGCAGGTTGCCTCGAACAATCAGATGCAACAGCCATCTGGAGAGGATAACGTTCGTTGCGATACTGATAATGATACTGATCATGTTAATGACGGCGAATCCGCGGATAGCCCCGTTACCAACATAGTAAAGTACGATTCCGGCAATCAGGTTGGTTACGTTCGCGTCCATAATCGTCCGGAAGGAATGCTTCGAACCCGATTTTAACGATGACAGAACGCTTTTGCCGGAGCGGATTTCTTCCCTGATTCTCTCATATGTAATGATGTTCGCATCGACCGCTATGCCTACCCCGAGCACCAATGCGGCAATACCCGGCAATGTGAGGGTCGCGTTCATAAAGTCGAAAACGGCCAAAAGCACCCATATATAAGTAATCAGTGTAAACGCCGCTACGAGACCCGGAACGCGGTAATAAATGACCATGAAGAGGAAAATCAGCACGGAGGCGATCAAGCCTGCAAGCGCAGTTTGATGCAGCGAAGCTTTCCCTAATGTAGCGTCTACGCGTTGAATGTACTTCTCCGTCAATTTAAGCGGCATTGCGCCCAGGTTGATGATCTTCGCGACTTTGGTCGCTTCCTGGATGTTCGATTGCGTAATGATCGCGGAGTCGCTGTCGATCGGATAATTAACCGACGCGGTGGACTGCAGTGCGTCGTCCAAATAAATGGACAGACTGCTGCCGACCAGCTTGGTGGTAACCTCCTTGAACTTCTCTCTGCTCTTCATCTTGATCTCGACGATCGGCTGTTTCGTGTTCGGATCGAAACTCAATTTGGCCGCATTCTCGACGAAATCGGTGCCGTTCATATAAACCGTTCCGTCCGGACCGCGGAATGTCAGTACGGCCGGTTTGGACATCAGGCTCCTGACCTCGTCCTCATTTTGCACACCGGCTAACCGGACGCGGATACGGTCGGTTCCTTCCGGGTAAACTTCGGGCTCGGCGACGCCGAGACTGTCCGCGCGCTTGGCCAGGCTCTCCGCGGCCTGCGACAGCGTTTCCTTTGTCAAGGGCTGACCTGCAGTCAAAGGCTCCGCTGTGTAGAGGATTTCGAAACCGCCCTTTAAATCCAGTCCAAGCTTGATTCGATCGACTAATGAGGGACTCGTTGCGGCGATAGCGCCGAGCACGATGACCACCGTCAAAAAGAAGATCGAAATTCTTTTCCAATCCAGCATTCTTGCTTGTCTCCCTTCCATACTCAATATTCCTATTATACTCAGGCTCGAAAAACGAGTCAATTTACGTCATTTTGTGTAATTTGCGTAAATTATGATCCGTTCATGCAAAAAAATAAGGCCTCTCGTCACAATTGGGCCCCTTTAAAAACGCTCAACGTCATCCAGTTCATAAACTGCGTGGATTTGAGCGACAGTATGTCGTTTACAATTTGGTAAAGCGGCGGCAATCCTGTTTTGCGGTACTTGTCGCTTACACACTCCCATATATCCTGGCCGGTCACGTGTTCATAGCCTAGCATCCGGAACTCCTCGACTTTGCTCAGGCACAAGCTCTCGATGACCTCGCTCAATTCCTCGTCCGACATCGTATCGGCTTCATCGCCTATCGTATCGTACGCCTCCTCGCCTTCCGCGTCTGCCGGCAATTCGCCGCCGTCAAGATCGGACGGCTCGGCCCGTTCCGTATCGGAAGCGCTGTCCTCTTCGCGGGCGGATGCGCTTTCCGGTTCGTTATTGTCCTGTTCCATGGGTATTTCCTCCCCTCGCCTTTGTATTCGATGGCCGTCGGCCGTATTCCTGCCCCTCCAGACCCAACATGTCCATAAAATGTTAGCATGAGCTTGGCCGATTCCCGCATATCCATAAGTATGAGTGCAAACAAGCTCATAAGTAATCATGTCGGGGAAGAAGGAATGGCATTGACCAAGCAGTCGTTTATCAAAGGAACGATGATTTTGCTAGCTGCGGGCATCATCAACCGCATACTCGGTTTTGTTCCCCGCATCACGCTCCCGCGAGTAATCGGCGCTGAGGGCGTAGGGCTCTATCAAATGGGGTGGCCGTTCCTTATAGTTGTTTTGACGATCATTACCGGCGGGATTCCGGTTGCCATCGCCAAGCTGATCGCGGAGGCGGAGGCAGAACGCAACGAAACCCGCATTCGCAGCATTTTACGCATTTCCTTGCTGCTGACTACCGGGTTAAGCTTCATTTTTACGGCCATTTGCGTAGTCTGCTCTGCGTGGATTACAACCCATCTCCTGACGGACTCACGCGTTTATTTCACGCTGCTGTGCATGAGCCCGATGATTCCGATCATCGGCGTCGCCTCCGTGTTCCGCGGCTACTTTCAGGGCAGGCAAAACATGATTCCGACGGCCGTCTCGCAAACCTCGGAAACGCTGATCCGCATCGTTATGGTGCTTGTCTGCGCTTACCTCATGCTTCCTTACGGAATCGAATACGCCGCGGCAGGCGCGATGATCGGCGTATTAGCCGGCGAGATCGGCGGGCTGTTCGTACTCGCGATGATGTTCAGAAATAGCCGCAAACACGCCTCACTCCATACTGCCAGAGCGACGATCGGGACTACCAAAACAGGCGGCCGGGTATCCAATCTCAAGCGGATTTTGCGCATATCCGTTCCTGTTACGGGCAGCAAGCTGATCGGTGCGGGGTCTTACCTGCTGGAATCGATCCTCATTGCCCAAAGCCTGGNATCTCAAGCGGATTTTGCGCATATCCGTTCCTGTTACGGGCAGCAAGCTGATCGGTGCGGGGTCTTACCTGCTGGAATCGATCCTCATTGCCCAAAGCCTGGCGCTTGCCGGCGTCACCACAGCGATTGCCACGGCCCAGTACGGCGCCCTGCAGGGGATGATTATTCCGATCATTATGCTGCCGAGCGCGCTTACGATGTCGTTGTCCGTCTCGCTGATCCCGTCGCTCAGCGAAGCGGCCGCCCGCAAAGATATGCAGACCATCCACACGCGGCTTCATCAATCGCTGCGGCTTGCGCTTGTGACCGGCGCTCCTTTTGCAGTACTCATGTTCGTCCTTGCCGAGCCAATCTGCACCTACATGTACAATCAGCCCGAAGTCGGCGTCATGCTGAAAATGATGGCTCCTATCGCCATTTTCATTTATTTTCAGGCGCCGCTGCAATCGACTTTGCAAGCTTTGAACAGGCCGGGCGCCGCCCTGGTGAACTCCCTGATCGGTTCCGCGATCAAGTTAGCATTGATCTATGTGCTCGCCAGCAAGCCGGAGCTCGGCATACGCGGAGCGATTTTCGCCATCAACGTGAACATTGTGCTCGTTACGCTGCTTCACTGGAACAGCGTCGTGCGACTGCTGAAATTCCGCATGCACGGCGTCGACTTTGCCAAAGTCGTCGGGGCGATGGCGCTCTCGGGAGTTTGCAGCTACGCCGTCATGTATGCGCCCTGGACGCAAACCGATTGGCTGCGTTTTATCGTCTCCTGCCTCATCGGATTCATCATGTATTTGTTCCTGATCGTTCTTTTTCGCCTCGTGAATCAAAGCGATATGCTGCGCATGCTGAAGCTGGGCAAAAAATTTATCCGGTAATTTCCCGACTTACCGCTTCAAATCGAGAAACAGCCTGCCTCTATGGTCAATCGAACAGTAGAACACATCTTTAAAATCGGTCGTCCCTTTTGCCTGCAGCTGATTTTTAAGCCAAAATCTCGTTTTCCCTATTTTATCCAAATTTTCATCCTGCACTTTCCCGTCCATAATGAGCGGGAGAGGCAAACCTTCAAATCTGACTTGGCCTTTGCGTCCGGAATTTGCCGCATCCGGTATTTTCTTCTCTTTTTCAACGACGCTCAGCTTGCCTGACGGTTCGAGAATGGCAAACTCCACATCGGCAACGTTCATAATTTTGTTCTGCCTCAGCTGAAGCATCAGATCGTCCAGATTGTAGCGGTGCTTCCTCATCTCCTCGCGATTGATCGAGCCGTTTTCGATCAAAACGCTCGGCTTCCCGTCGAACATGATGCGGACCGTCCTGTTTTTCAGCGCGATGAACGCAATGGCCACCTGAATCAGCACCAGCGTCGCCATCGGCACCAACCCGTCCAGCAAAGGCTTGCTTGCGTCTTCAAGGACGAATACGGCGATCTCGGCGACCATGATCGAAATGACCAGATCGAACAGCGAAAGCTTCCCGATCTCCCGCTTCCCCATAATGCGGAGCATGAGAAACACGACGAAATAGATCAGCACCGTGCGTAAAAAAATGGTCAGAATATCCATTGCTTGAGCCTCCCTGTTGTAAAGCGAATGCTTTCGAAGCAAGCTTTCCTTCTCACTTCCGGAGTTCAATGGTATTCTGACCGCTGATGTGCCGCGTCATGCAAAATTTGCGTATTCAATTGTTGGCAATTAAAGCAAAAACAGCCCGATGTACCCTGTGGCGATAATCATCAATATCAAAGTAAGCGGCGCCGCGATTTTCAAATAATCCCACTGCTTAAAACCGCTGCCGTCCCGCATCGCGAGCCCCGCGGCCAGCATGCCGGTGACGGAGCCGGCAATCGTTCCGCTGCTGCCGATGGCAGCGCCCAGCGCCAAAGACCACCATAACGGCGCGATCGTGCTTCCCTCAACGGTCTGCACGAGCGCCCCTATTTCATGAAGCACTTGCCGGACCCCCGCCAAATACGGAATATGGTCGACCATAGCGGAACCGATGCCGGTCAGCCAAAAAATCAGCATGGACAAAAACGGGATGCTTCCATGGCTCAGCTCCATGGCGCGAAGGGCGAGCAGGCCGCTGATCCCCGCGTGCGTCAAACCGCCAGCCATGACAAACAGGCCGAAAAAATACAAAATTTGCGAGTCCAGCACACCCTGCCAAAGCGCCCGATAGCCTTTGTTTGTGACGATGCCGGCAACCGCTTTGTAATCCAGCGCCGTGATCAGCACTGCTCCGGCGAGAGCGGTATAAGAGGCCTTCCACCCGAGCAGTCCTTGAAGCAGCAAAGCCGCAATGAAAAGGAAAAAAATCGCGCTCCCGCCGATGACAAACGCTTTGTCCGCCAGATGCGAAGCAGGCTGCAGGCTTAGCAGCTCGCGTTTTTGCGACTCCGGAACGATCATTTTCTTGCCGTACAGCAGCCACATAGCGGCGTAAACGATGAGCAGCGAAACGATGACCAGCGGCCCCATTTTTACAACAAATTGCCACAGATTGAAATCCGCCGCCGTCCCGATCATCCGGTTCGTTACGCTCCCGGTCGACGTGGCCGCGCCGCCCAAATTGGCCGACATGACAGCCGCTATCAAAAATGGCACGGGAGACTGCTTGAGAACCCGCGCAGTGCTGAGCATAACGGGAACGATTACGGCGATGGCCATAAGGCTGTCCATAAACGCCGACGAAACGGCCGTCAGGACAGACAATCCCAGCAAAATAAATAAAGGCTTTAACCGGTATTTGCGAATAAGTGCAGCTGCCAAATAGGAGACAATTCCCGTCTTTTGAAAACCTGAAGCCAGCACAAAAAGGCTTGTTAAAAGGATGAGCGTATCCCAATCCGCGTATGTAGAAAAAGCTTTTCCGAGCGGCACAATTCCGAGCAGCAGCATTAAAAGAGCGCCGCCAAGCGCAATATACGACCTGTTCCAGCGTTCGATCAATATGCCTGCAAAAGCGGCCGCGAAAATAAGAAAAGCAGCTATGGACTGCCATAGCGCAGGTCCATGAGAAAATTCGTTCATGCACTCACTTCCTTTCTGCAAGTATGTACTAATTCTATGTGCTTGGCCATACAATGATGTTAACTAAACATCGAATATAATGAGAGGAATGGTGCATATGAACCCTATGCGAAACGTCAGCCAGGTTCGAATTACATCTCCTTTATTTTCCGGGTTAGTGTATTCATTAATTATGATGACGATCGGCACAATCGTAACATCGCTGCTGCTGTTTCTTACCAGCACGCAGGAGAGCGCCCTGCATACTTTGACGACAATCATTCACGGCGTCTCCCTGTTTATCGGCGGCTGGGTGTCCGGCAAAAGAGCCGGCAACAAAGGCTGGTATTACGGAGGCATGCTCGGTCTCATCTACTTCCTGATCATTTTTCTGGTAGGATTTCTTGCGTTCGACGCCGGATTGAACTTGCAATCGCTGCAGCTGCTCGGCATATTTTTCGCGTCCGGAGCGCTTGGCGGCATGCTTGGCGTCAATACCCGCAAATAGCCCATAAGAAAAATGAAATACAGATAAATGCCATAGAAAAAGCGAGAGCCTGAGATAGGATCTCGCTTTTTTTTCACTATTCCTTCGCTGCACTCGATACGACGGAGTTGATAGCGGAACGGTCGAACGTCATCTTCGTGGCGTCGTTGACGCGCAGTACGCAAATGTCGTCCGTAATTTCCATAATCGTTCCGTGCAGACCGCCGATGGTGACGACCTTGTCCCCTTTTTTCAATGCCCCGAGCATCATGTTGCGAGTTTTTTGCCTCTTCTGCTGAGGGCGGATAAGTAAGAAATAAAGCACGACGAACATGAGCACCAGCGGCCCGTATGTATACAAGTACCCCATCGCACCGGCATCGGCTGCAGGTGCGGTTTCAGCCAACAAGAACATAGGAAACCTCCTTTCTTAAAATCCTCTTTCATTATCATTCAGCCCATACGATTCGAAAAATGCGTCGCGGAAATCGAGCAGTCGATCTTCCATAATCGCTTGTCTTACATCGCGCATGAGCTGTAATAGAAAGTGAAGGTTATGATAGGTCGTGAGCCTGATGCCGAATGTCTCGTCCGCTTTGATCAAATGGCGAATGTACGCTCTGCTGTAATTAGAGCATGTGTAGCACGAGCAGTTCGGGTCGAGCGGACCGAAATCTTCGGCATACGCAGCGTTTCTCACTACGAGTCTGCCTGAGCTGGTCATGCAGGTGCCGTTGCGCGCGATGCGCGTCGGAAGCACGCAGTCGAACATGTCGATGCCGCGGATAGCGCCTTCGATCAAGGCGTCAGGCGAGCCTACGCCCATTAAATAGCGCGGTTTATTCGCCGGAAGCAGCGGAGTCGTGTAGTTAAGCACCTCGTACATCAGATGCTTGGGCTCCCCTACGCTCAATCCACCAATAGCATACCCCGGGAAATCCATGGAAGTCAACTGCTCCGCGCTCTGCCGCCGCAAATCTTCATGCATGCCGCCCTGTACGATAGCGAACAGCCCCTGGTCTTCCGGTCTGGCATGGCTTTGCAGGCAGCGCTCCGCCCAACGGGTCGTCCGTTCCAGCGATTTTTTGATGTAATCGTACTCGGCCGGATAAGGCGGGCATTCGTCAAACGCCATCATAATGTCGGAGCCTAGCGCATTCTGGATTTCCATCGCTTTCTCCGGCGAGAGGAACAGCTTGTCCCCGTTCAGGTGCGACTTGAACTGGACGCCTTCTTCCGTAATTTTGCGGATGTCGCTCAAGCTGAACACCTGAAAACCGCCGCTGTCCGTCAGGATCGGCCTGTCCCAGTTCATGAATTTGTGCAGCCCGCCGGCCGCTTTCACAAGCTCGTGCCCGGGACGTAAAAACAGATGGTACGTGTTGCTCAAAATTATGTGAGCGTCCATCGCCTTCAATTCCTCGGGGCTCATCGTTTTCACCGTAGCCTGCGTGCCGACCGGCATAAACGCTGGCGTCTCGATGACGCCATGCGGCGTATGCACGCGCCCGAGCCTGGCGCCGGATTGCTTGCAAGTTTTGATATGTTCGTATGTCACTGCTGCCAATACTACCACTTCCTATCTTAAGTAAACATCATCTAGGAGTCTGTCCGACGGAGCTACTATTGTGCAGCCCTTTACGCGGTTCATCGGACAGACTCCTTAGTATATAAACATTGCGTCTCCGAAGCTGAAAAACCGGTACTGTTCTCTGACCGCCTCTTCATAAGCGCGCATCACATGTTCCCGCCCTGCCAATGCGCTGATCAACATGAGAAGCGTCGATTTGGGCAAATGAAAATTGGTCAGCAGCGCATCGACGGCTTGAAACTTGTAGCCGGGATAAATAAAAATGCTGGTCCAGCCGCTCGACGGCTCGATGGCCGTATGCCCGCTGCCAAGCCCGCTTGACTGAGCCGCGGTTTCAAGCGTGCGCGCCGAAGTTGTACCTACGGCAATAATACGTTTGCCATTCGATTTCGTTTCATTAATAAGCGCAGCCGTTTCGGCGGACAGCTCATAATATTCCGCATGCATCTGATGCTCTTCGATACGGTCTACCGAAACGGGGCGGAAAGTGCCCAATCCTACATGCAGCGTTACAAAAGCGGTCCGGATTCCTTTGGCGCGAAGCAAATCCAAATAAGCCGCCGTAAAATGAAGCCCCGCTGTCGGCGCAGCGGCCGAGCCTTCGTGCTTCGCATAAACCGTCTGATACCGTTCCTTCTCTGGCAGCTGCTCCTTGATATAAGGCGGCAGAGGCATCTGTCCAAGTTTATCCAATATTTCGTTAAAAATGCCCTGGTAGCGAAATTGCAGCACTCTTGCCCCCATTTCACCTTCTTCCAAAACTTCCGCGGCAAGTAAAGGCTCGTCCCCCGAGGCGAATTCTACGCCAAAATCGATGATAGCCCCCGTCTTGACCCTTTTCCCGGGCTTCACCAGAGCTTCCCAGCGGTCCTCCCCTAGAGCCTTGAGCAGCAAAATCTCGGCCTTGGCGCCCGTATCCCTCTTCACGCCAAAAAGCCGGGCTGGAATGACTCGCGTATCGTTCATCACGAGCAAATCCCCGGCTTCCAAATAGTCCGCTAGCTGTTCAAATGTGTTATGCGCGATGTTTCCCGTCGCTTTGTCGAGCGTAAGCAGCCTGGACGCCGTCCGGTTTGCAAGCGGCGTCTGGGCGATTAAAGATTCGGGCAGTTCAAAATCAAAAGCTTGTACATCCATATGTTCGCATTCATTCCTTAGTTATGGTGACTCCAATGTAGTAGGTCTGGAGTATTTGTTCATAGTCATATCCGAGCTCAGCGTAACCTTTGGCTCCCCATTGCGACATGCCAAGCCCATGCCCGTAACCGGTCCCCCAGAACATAAATTGGCTGCCTTTCACAGGTCCCGATGTGGAAAAGGATCCATTCGCCGCCGGTTGGCCCGCTCCAGCGGAAGGTGCCGGCGCCGCTTGCCCCGATGCCCCGATTGCGATAATATCGGACTTGCTCACCTCGGCAGGCTTCGTCTGTCCGCCCGAAAGCACAAAAATAGAGCTTGAAGCTTTGTCGCCGCCATTGTCCGTACTGCTCGCTCCGGCTATCGATACGCTTGCCGAAGACGGGGTCCGGGCCGATGGAACGGCCGGAGGAACAATTGAAGTATTACCAGTATAACTTCCCGGTAATCCAATTTCAAACCGCGTGCTCGGAAGTCCGCCCAAAGCGTTTCTGAGCGCATCGGGATAAGCCACTTTTACTACTTGGCCGTTCGCCTTCAGCTCGGTCACCCGCCCGGAAGGCCCGCGCTTGGAAATTTCCAAAGACTGGAGAGGACCGTCGATCGCAACTCCCACAGCCGCCAGTTTGCTTTTGAGTGTCTCCGCGTCATACGGTCCGCGCACCCAGGAATAGGCGTTGGATTCCGTCTGCCGGCCCACGACCGCCACTTTTTCCTTGGCGTCAAGCTGATCGATCGAAGGATTGGCCGTATTGTCTACATACGGAGCTAATCTTACATTGACAGCCGATTCGGTTGCTTCGTAGACAGCTGCGCCTTCCGCATTTTTTTGCCCCGTATCCTTCAAATACTTCGAGTGCACGTATCCGGTTTTACCGCTTGCCAGCTTCACCCGATACCACACCGCTTTGCCGCTGGCCGCCCCGTCGTCAGGACTCGGCACGCTGCGCAAATATGGAACGGGGTTGCCCCATACTTCCGAAGGGTCCGCCGTCATTCCCCCAGCATTGGATGAAAATACAGGAGTGATAAGGTTGTGCTTGTCGTCAACAAGCACCTCATCCTTGGTCGCATCGACAGCCTGCAGAGCTCCGGGAAACTCGCGATCCATGCCATAATAAGCCTGATCCATTGTGGAATCGCTCACTTGGGCGATCTCGTACTTGGCGCCCTGCTTGATTGCAAATGTACGCGCAGCTACAGCCTGCGCCTTCAAAGCTTCGGCCGGCCAGCTCGAATTCAGCTCCGTGCCGACGACGGAGTACAGGTACTGTTCGAGCGGCAGCTCGTTAATCACGGCCAGCTTGTCATGGTAGGCGCTCAGCTCCATATCTCCGCGGTAGCTTCGGCCTGCCCGCTCTTTGACGGTGATTCCCGCTTCTTTGGGATGAATCAGCGTTTTTTGCCCTCCTGCACCGGCTGCAAAATGAGGTACCGCTTGCACGCCGGACGAGGCAACTGTCACGTCCGATCTGCGGAGCAAATACGCGGCATTCGTATTCGCGTTCTGGAGCGGAACGCCCGGCACGGCTTGAAGCGCTTGCTGCTTCACGGCCTCCAACTGCTCAGCCGTCGCTTCGCCGCCCAGCCAGACGCCATACTGGACCTTGCCCGCTGCATCTTCCTGCAGGGCAAGGTCCGCAGTGAGCCCCGCCTGCCAATAGGCGGCCGCCTGCCCAAGAGCCGCCGCTTCCGTAGGGTACGTCCCGGCGCTCAGATGCAGCGGGCCGGTGAGCGCAGGCTGCGCAGCCTGCGTCAATGCACCGACGCCTGCATCTTTCAGCGCCTTCAGCTTGGCTCCTTCAGCCTCTTCTTTGGAGGCGTAGCTGCCGAGGAAAACCTGAAAAACGGTTTTCCCTTGTTTTGACCTGCTGAGGGTGTAAGCGTCCTCCTTCATCGCCAGCAATTTCGCTTGCAGCGCCCCAGCCGCAGCAAAATCGGGCGTTTCCAGCATTTTCACGCTGTACTGATCCAAGGAAGCGCGAATTTCCGCCTGATTGGGCAGCGCAACCCAAGTGTGCGTTCCGCCGCCGCTGCGGATTCCGATTTCCAACCCGCTATCGGCCGACAAAGTAACGACCGGCTCAAGCACTCTGTACTTAGCCGCATCAATGAACAGCGCAACGCGGATCGTATCCAGATGGTTTACACCAGCCGCCGCGGCCGTATTTTGAAAAACAGGAGCTGTCCCTACGGTCAGCACCGTTGAAGCAATCGCAATCATCGTTGGACGGAATAGTGCTTTTCCCCACTTCATTCGACAAATGTTCCTTTCTTTCGCTCGTATTCTAGTAAGTTAGACTCTATGAAGGCGCAGAAGTTTTGTAGACGGCAAAAAAATGCCCGTTTCCGCATCTTCACGCGAGGGACGGGCATTATTGTGCAACGCCTCGAGGTTCTGTCCGAAGAACTCAGTTGAAGGTACATGCTTCGTTGCCGGAGATTCCCGCTGCGGATTCAATAGTCTACTGGACAGGCTACGAGCAGAAAGAGGACGAATTTACGAAACGATCTGCCAGGAGTCTGTCCGAAAAATTTAGTAGAAGGTATGTGTATGTGAAATGGCAGTTATGATGCAGCGTGAGCTACAGTATTTGCTTGTCATGACTCTTTGGGTTTGCACAAAAGTAACTCCGTCGGACAGACCCCTAGCAAGCTTTGTCCTTCACATATCTCGGAAGTCATCGCCGGGCTGGTAATACGTAGAAAGCCGGGGAACGGGCGACTGTTGGATGGATTCTCAGGCTGTAGCTGGTGCATCTACTTGGCAGATACATAGTGAGCCGGCGAACGGGCGACTGTTGGATGTACTCGTATGCTTGAGCTGATGCATCTACTTGCCGGGTACGTAGAGAGCCGGTGAATGTGCGACTGTTGGATGCATTCGAATGCTGAAACTGGCACATCTACTTGGCAGATACATAGTGAGCCGACGAACGGGCGACTGTTGGATGTGCTCGCATGCTGTAGCTGGTGCATCTACTTGGCAGATACATAGTGAGCTGGCGAACGGGCGACTGTTGCATGCATTCGCAGGCTGTAGCTGGTGCATCTACTTGGCAGATACATAGTGAGCTGGCGAACGGGCGACTGTTGCATGCATTCGCAGGCTGTAGCTGGTGCATCTACTTGGCAATAAGTAAAAAGCCTGCAAAAGTGCAGGCTTTTTTGTTCTTTCACACGATTGTAACGAAATTCCTGCAAATGTGCAGGTTTTCACGACAATACCTGGGGCACAAGCCGTTTTGAAAAGAAATTCCTGCACAATTGCAGGCTTTTTCCGAAAATGAACCGTTTCGGATGAAAAAAACTGTATTTTCGCAGGTTTTTTCTAAAATTCGTTCGTTCTTTCTTGTTATGTTGGCTTTATCTTGTTTTATTTGGATTTTTATCCATTTATTTCATGCGCATGTCTCCGCATGGGTTTGTATTTGTTCTGCATGATTTTGCATGGGTTTTGCACGGTCTTGCCTTGTTTGGCTTTATCTTGACTTGTTGCTCTTATCTTGTTTTGTTGCTCTTATCTTGTTGCTCTTGTCTTGTCTTTTTCGGTCTTATCTTGCCTTGTTTGGTCTTGTCTTATTACTTTTGTTGTGCCTTGTCTTGTATGGCTCTATCTTGCCTTGTTTGCTCTTATCTTGTTTGGTTTGCTCTTGTCTTTCTCCTCGCGTTACCGTCTGCCAAGCCGCTTGACAAAATGTTTGCGCTGTGTTTAGCGGCAAATGAGCGCAGACTTTCGCCGTGGGCTCTTGCCGCCGGCTCCCGCGTGCAGCTATCGCTGTTCCGGCATCGGCAGCCCCATGTGCGAGTACGCCAGCGGCGTTACGGTGCGGCCGCGCGGGGTGCGCTGCAGGAAGCCGATCTGCAGCAAATACGGCTCGTAGACGTCTTCGATCGTCTGCCCCTCTTCTCCGATCGTCGCTGCGATCGTCTCCAGGCCGACAGGGCCGCCCTGGAAGTTTTGGATGATCGCCCGCAGCATTTTGTGGTCGATCTCATCGAGGCCCAGGTCGTCCACCTGGATGAGCTTCAGGGCCGTACGCGCGATGTCGAGCGTGATGATGCCGTCGCCCTTCACCTGCGCGAAATCGCGTACCCGCTTGAGCAAGCGGTTGGCGATGCGCGGCGTGCCGCGCGAGCGCATGCCGATCTCGCGCGCGGCTTCGCCGACGATCTGCACCTGCAGGATGTCGGCGGTGCGGCTGACGATGTAGGTGAGCTCCTCCACCGTATAAAATTCCAGCCTGCTGACGACGCCGAAGCGGTCGCGCAGCGGCGCAGACAGCAGGCCTACGCGCGTCGTCGCGCCGACCAGCGTAAACGCCGGCAAGTCCAGACGCACCGAGCGCGCGCTCGGCCCCTTGCCGATAATAATGTCAAGGGCATAATCCTCCATCGCCGGATACAGCACTTCCTCCACCGTGCGGTGGAGGCGGTGGATCTCGTCGATGAACAGTACGTCGCCCTCCTGCAAATTCGTCAGGATGGCCGCAAGATCCCCCGGCCGCTCGATAGCGGGGCCGGAGGTCGTTCGAATATTGACGCCAAGCTCATTGGCGATAATGTTGGACAGCGTCGTTTTGCCGAGCCCGGGAGGTCCGTACAGCAGCACGTGGTCGAGCGCTTCTTTGCGCATTTTGGCCGCTTCGATGTAAATCTTCAAGTTCTCCTTGGCCTGCTTCTGGCCGATGTATTCCGCCAGGTACCGGGGGCGCAAACTGTATTCGATCGCCTGATCCTCCATCATCAAATGAGCGGAAATGATCCGGTCATTATCCACGGGGTATCCTCCTACTATTTTTCAATCCAGAATAGAGCGGTTGTTCCGCCTTTACATCGTATACAACGCTTGCAGCGCAAGCTTCATTATGACGTCCACGGAATCCGACTCTTTCGCTTTCGGCTTGATTTTTGCCCATGCCCGGTCCGTCTCCCCTTCCGTATAGCCCAGGGCCATAAGCGCTTCCTTCGCTTCCGACCAGGAGCCCCCGCCTTCGCCGGAACCCTGATTATGCGGCAATCCGAGGCCGATGGATGTCTCCAGGCTGTCGGAAAACGAAACCTGGCCGAGCTTATCTTTCAAATCGAGAATAATCCGCTGCGCCGTCTTCTTGCCGATGCCCGGCAGCTTCGTCAAAAACGCCAGATTTTCCTGGCTGATCGCCGCAATGACGGTTTCCGGCCTGCCGCCGCCGGCCAGTATGCCCAGCGCGACTTTCGGGCCGATCCCTGTAACCTCAAGCAGCAGACGGAACAACGACTGCTCTTCGCGGGAAGTAAAGCCGAATAACAGATGGGCATCTTCGCGCACATGATAGTGGGTGTACAATGTGACGTCCTCGCCGTCTTTGTGCGGCAGCGCGTACGGATTCGGGCAAAATACCCGGTAGCCGACGCCATGCACGTCAACGACCGCATAATCGCTTTCGCGATGCGCTATTTTTCCTCTTAAAAAATCGATCATCGTTTCACGACCTTATTATTTATCATCGTCTGCATGGTGGAAGAATGAGCATGGCAGATGGCGACGGCCAACGCATCCGCAACATCGTCCGGCTTAGGGACAGCCTGGAGCTTCAGAAACATTTTGACCATTTCCTGCACTTGATGCTTTTCCGCCTTGCCGTATCCGACCACAGCCTGTTTGACCTGAAGCGGCGTATATTCCGCGATTGCCAGCTCCGCCTGAACGCCTGCGAGAATCATGACGCCCCGCGCCTGTCCGACTGTAAACGCCGTCGTCACGTTGCGGTTAAAAAACAATTTCTCAATCGCCATTGCATCCGGCTTGTATTTCTCGATCAGCTGCCTCGTCGCATCATAGACATCCTTGAGCCTGAGCGCAGGGTCCGTGTGGGCTTCCGTCTGAATGGAGCCGTACTGCACCGGGACGAGCTTGCTGCCGATTTTATCGATAAATCCGAAACCTACGATTGCGATCCCCGGATCGATACCCAGAATGCGCACAATATTGTCTCTCCCATCCCAAAAAAGCGAACATATGTATCATTCCCCATTATAGCAGATAACAAAAAAAAGAGATAGACTCGGGCCGATGCGCCCTTGCCTACCTCGTCTACTCGTCCGTTATTGATTGAACATCGCTCTCTCGCTTTCCTCCACCGCATAATCGCTGAAAGTCGACAGCACGCTGTTGTATTCCTCCATGTCTGTAATCCGGATTCCGTCGTGCAGCTGCTTGACTGTTTCCTGCGGAAGACTGCTCTCCAGTTGGCGGATGTTCAGCTGAAAAAAGGTCCTGATGACGTTCTCCTTGCTCGGCGTTCCCTGAAACAGGGACAGATTGCCGCTTTCGTCGACACTGAAAACCGCTTTCTGCTTGCATTCGGGAGACAGATCGTCGATCTGCTCGGTGAACGTCACTTCTCCTTTCGCATTCAAGCTGAACGTCCAGTTCGGGTTCTTCATTAATTCCGTCACCAGTTGATCCGATGTGCGCAAGCCGAGCTTCTGCAGTTCTTCCCCGCAGACGTAGGATTTGAGCAAATACGTTTCCCTGCTGTCCGTAATTCCTCTCAGCTTCGCGATCGCTTCCTTAAGTTTGGCGTCCTCTTCTTCCTGATTCGCCGGCGCCAAAGTCATGCGCGCCACGGTGCCGCCGCCCGCTTCCGGCCACAGCCCTGCGGCATGGATCATATATCCGGCCGTGCAGAGCGCGATCAGCATTCCCAGAGCGATCCAGCCTCGTTTCCAGCGCAGCTTGCGTTTCAAATGTTTTAAGAAGCTTTGTACATTCACCCAAATCCCCTTCATTCTCGTTTTTCTGGTATTGTTTCCATTTGCATCGGGGGCTATACATCATTTACCATAGTAAGAAAGAGCGGGACAACGGTCTCGTTCCCGACATCTTTGAAGGAAAATTATCCTAACTATTCCCAAAATATCGGAAATCAGGCCGTTTGCGTTAACAGATATTTGACTGTAGCCGTAGAAATGATATAGTCAGATGTAGGTAAACTTTTTTCATACAAACTGAATGAAATCGATATATATTGGAAAAGAGCTGAGGAGGGGAACAGCATGAATGTGGCAGAACTTCAACTAATACAATTATCGCGGACCGGCGATAGAAACGCTTTTGTAGAATTGGTGGAATTGTACCGTACCAAAATTCAAAAGCTTGCTTATCGTATGCTGCACAACAAACCTGATTCCGAGGATATCGTACAGGAGACTTTTATCCGGGTATATTTGAATTTGAATCATTACGACGAAAGCCAAAAGTTTTCCACCTGGATTTACCGGATTGGCAAAAATGTGTGCATCGACCTGCTGCGCAAGAAAAAGCCCGTTCAATCCCTCGATGCCGAACTGAATGATCAGGACGACGACTACAGCTATTACAGCAAGCTGGCGAGCCAAGACCAGTCTCCGGAGCACGCCGTCCTGCAGACGGAAATTCAGGAGCACGTTCACAGGTCCATTAACAAGCTGGCCGACAAATACAAAAGCATCATTATACTCTATTATTTGGAAGAACTTTCCTTGCAGGAAATTAGCGAAAAGCTCAATCTTCCGGTGACGACCGTCAAAACAAGATTGCACCGCGGACGCGAGCTTCTGCGTAAAAAGTGGGGCATGAATTTCGTTGTCGGACTTATGGTATTTTTCACGATCGGGATGCTCGCCTGAGCAAAATAATGAAAAAAGCAGGTATAGCGGCTCTTGCCGCCGTATCCTGCTTTTTTTTGATGCCGGTAAAAGCACGGAAAACCCCCGTCCATCAAGGACGAGAGTCTAGTGCCTGCTATACGTTAATCCAGGGCAAGTTAGGTTTGGACTCCGGCTTTTCCGCTCGCCGCTGCTGTTTTTTCAAAAACGTTTGAACGGATCGGATGCCGGACGTTTTGGCTTTTCTCATGCTGCCTGCGCCGGAGCCGGATTTTCCCGTTTTGCCGCTTCTTTTGCTTGACCGGTAATCCAATTCGACGGTGTCCTCCATGCCTTTTTCTTCCGGTAATACATGCGTATGAACTTGCGGAAGAATCGGAGCCTCATAAGGCGTCTCGTAAGGCGTCTCGTAAGGCGCCTCATACGGACTCTCATACGGAGCATGGTAAGGCATACCATAAGCAGGCATTACGCCGTGCGGATGCATATGCGGGTGCATATGTGGGTGCATATGCGGGTGCATGTGCGGATGCAAATTGTCTTCGCCGCCGTAAGGAAAGCCCTCCGCCGGGTACATATCGTAAGGAGCGGCAATCGGCATGGCCGCCGTCGGATGGTAGGACGGTGCTGCCGCCGGATAAGCCTGCCAGGGCTCTGCTCCAGGCTGCCCTTCCCCGCAGCCGCAGCCTCCATGGCTGACAGGAAGCTGCGCGGCATGCACCTGCGAAGGAAAAGCGCCCCAAGGAGCCTGATGCCCGTCAGTCCATGGCGCTCCCTGCGTTCCTTCCCACGACGCCGGCTGCACTGCCTCCCATGGTGCTTGGGGTACGCCGCCTGCGCATGGGGATTCTTGGGCCCCTTCCCATGGCGCTTGCTGGCCTCCGCTCCATGGCGCCGCCTGTGTTCCTTCCCACGGCGTTTGGTGCGCTCCGATCCACGGCGCTGCCTGCTCTCCTTCCCATGGCATATGGTGCGCCCCGATCCACGGCGCTGCCTGCTCTCCTTCCCATGGCGCTTGGTGCCCTCCGCTCCACGGCGCTGCCTGCGTTCCTTCCCACGGCGCTTGGTGCCCTCCGCTCCACGGCGCTGCCTGCTCTCCTTCCCACGGCGCTTGGTGCGCCCCGATCCACGGCGCCGGATGAGCGCCTTCCCACGGCGCTTCGTGCGCTCCGCCCCATGGCGCGTGATGAGCGCCTTCCCACGGCATGACCGGCGCTTCGTATTCAGGCGCTTGCGGATATTCGGACGAATCCGGGTAGCCCGAAGCTTCCACAGCTGCGGAACCGGGATTGGCAAACACTTCCGTGGCCTCGATATGGTACTGATGGAATGGATGAACCGATGGCGTATAAGGTTCGTGCAGGCCGAGCTCGCTCTCCGTGTGCAGCGGACCTTCTTTGGTAGAAGTCATCGGATAATTTTCGGAAGCCAATTGTTTCTGGGCGGCTTCGGTTTTGGTTTTGCTTTCGGTGGGCTGGATAACCGGCTCTTTGGCTGCCGGGCTCACTTTTAGCGGACTCTCTTTTACCGGCAGCTGAGGTGCAACCTCCTGTTTGATCGGAGCCTGGGCCACCGGCTGCTGATTGATAGGCGGCTGATAAATCGGCAGCTGGTTGATAGGCAGCTTCGCCTCGGGAAGCTTGTTGACCTGCGGCTGAACAATAGGCTCGGTGCTTGGTTTCGTGCTCGGTTTGTTAATCGGTTCAGTGCTGGGCTTGGCGATCGGTTCGGTGCTTGGCTTCGTGCTCGGCTTGTTGATCGGTTCGGTGTTCGGCTTGGTGCTCGGCTTGCCGGAGTACCCCCCTGAATGATGGTGCTCCCCGTGGTGATGTCCCCCATGATGGTGCGCCATCTTCGGAATGAACACGGTTTCTCCCGTCATAAGGACATTCGGGTTTTTGAGCTGCGGATTGGCGTTGATCATGTCGTTCAGCGGCACATCCCAAGCTTTTCCAAGCTTCCAAAGCGTATCTCCCTGCTGCACGACGTGCTTATACACATGTTCGACCTGCGGCTGGATCGGCTGCGGTTTGGACGGAATTTTCACTTTCATCCCTACGTCGATTTTGTCCGGATCTGTGATTTGCGGATTCAACGCGATGATCTGATCCAGCTCGACATGATATTTGTTTGCCAGCTCGTACAGGGTATCGCCTTTTTTGACAATATGGATTTTCAAGTCCACTACCTCCTTAAAGTTTTCTTAGAAGACTTGCATCGAGAGCTTGATCTTCAATGATTCCTTTCCGGCTGCTCTTCACAATGACATTACAGTTTATGCACATGTCTAGGCTTTTGACCTTCTTTCGGACAAAAAAAATCCCTCTCGCACGATTTTACGTACGAAAGGGATGCGAATATGACAATCGTGAAAAAAAGTTAATCCAGCACTTTGACGCCGTCAATTTCTACAATGCCGCGGAATTGTTGAAGCAGCGCAGTCGTGATCGGTCCTGCCTTCCCTTCGCCGATAATGCGGGCGTCGACTTCGCGCACAGGGATAACCTCAGCCGCCGTGCCCGTGAAGAAAACTTCGTCCGCCACATACACGTCATGCAGCGTAAAAGGCTCCTCCTTGAGCGGAATTCCCGACTTGACGCACAATTCCATGATCGCCGCCCGTGTAATTCCCTCCAAAGCGCCGCAATAGCAAGGCGGAGTATATACGATGCCGCGTTTGACGATGAAAATGTTGTCCGACGATCCTTCCGCCACATACCCCTGCGAGTTCAGCATAATCGCTTCCCCCACACCGGCCAGGTTGGCTTGAATTTTCACCAAAATGTTGTTCAAGTAATTCAAAGATTTGATTTTCGGATTCAAAGCGTCCGGCACATTGCGTCTGGTAGATACGGACACAGTTTTCAAACCGTACTCGTAAGCCTCCTGCGGATAAATCGAAAGCTGTTCCACGATAATAAGCACGCTTGCTTTCGGGGAACGGCGGGGATCGAGGCCAAGGTCGCCGGCGCCGCGTGATACGACAAGCCGTATGTATCCGTCGCGAAGCCCGTTGCGGCGAACCGTCTCGGTCAGCGCATCCTGCATTTCGCTATAGGTGAGCGGCATGTTCAACATGATGGATTTTGCGGAATCGTAAAGTCGGTCCAGATGCTCTTTGCATTTGAAAATATTCCCATTGTAAATGCGGATTCCCTCGAAAATGCCGTCACCGTACAAAAAGCCATGGTCATACACAGATACTTTTGCATCTTCCTTGCTTACAAAATTACCGTCCAAATAAATCCATTGCGCCATGATGAAACTTACACCTCCGGAATATAGGTTTCAAAAGAATAGCTGGGGTAACTCCCTAATAAACGCACCTGGCAGCCGATCGCCTCCAGCTCCTGAATGGCGCCGGGCAGCAGCACGGAATCCATAGAGCCTTCGATATCGATGTAAAAATAGTAACTGCCCAGCTGTTTCTTCGTCGGTCTGGACTCAATCTTGGAGAGATTGATCCGCCTCCAGGCAAACGCCGACAGCACCTGGTGCAGAGCCCCCGGGTAGTCTTCGGGCAGCGTAACCAGAATCGTCGTCTTCATTCGCTCCGACGCCTTGAGCTCCGGAGCCTCCGAACCGACAAGCAGGAAGCGTGTCTTGTTGTTTTTGTGGTCCTGAATTTCCCGCTGCAGGATAGGAATGTCATAATTGACTGCGGCCACAGCCGGACCGATTGCGGCAACGTGCGGATCATGTGCCGAAGCTGCGAGCCGGACCCCTTCGGCCGTACTGCTGACAATTTCGAATTCGGCCCCGCTCAAATAAGTTTTGAGAAAGTTTCGGCACTGCGCAGGCACCACGTGATGCGACATCACCTTGCGGATATGCGCGTACGGATTCGAAGAATCAGGCGTCTCCCCAGGCAGCGGATAGCCGATTAAATTCATGTCGATCGGAAACACATACTCCGCGCGAATCGGCAGTTCCACTTCGTGAACGAGCCAGTCCACATGCATATGCACGGAACCTTCCAGCGTGTTCTCGATGGGGATGACGGCCAAATCCGTTTCGCCTGCCGCCGTCGCCATAAATACATCGGAAATGAGCTTGAAAGGCACGTATTCGAATTCTTTCGATCCGAGAAAATGGCGGGTGGCTTCCTCCGAAAACGTGTTCGGCCCCAGGAGGGCGATTTTTTTCACGATCTTACCTCCTTATGAATCAACTCCTGCAGCTCGGGTTCGCCGGCAGCCGTGAATGTGGCGGTTACGCCTTCGCGGCTCGGCTTCAGCCAGAGCGTCTCGGCTTCAATACCTTCGGCTTTCAGCGTCTGTTTCAAAAACGTCTCCAGTTCCTGTTTGCGCCCGCTGCGGGCATCGACCAGCGTGAGAATCGTCGGCCCCGCGCCGCTCAGCGCCGCGCCCAGTGCGCCGTGCCGATCGGCCTGCTCCAAAATCGTCGTCATGCCGGGAATCAGCGGCGCACGGTAAGGCTGATGCAGCGCATCCTTCATGGCGTGCCGGATCATTTCCAGGTTGCCGGTGCTGAGCGCGGCAACCAGCAGCGAGGAATGGCTGAGGTTGAACACCGCATCCTGCATCGCAACCTGCTGCGGCATGATGCTTCTCGCCTTCTCGGTGGCAAGCTGGAACGCCGGTATGGCTACCAGCACTTCCAAATTCGCATCGGGCTCCAGCCGAATATATTCGGCCCGCTGCCCGTCCCAAAAAGCGACCACAATCCCGCCGAACAAACTCGCCCCCACATTGTCGGGGTGCTTCTCCAGGCGGGTTGCGATCTGGAACAGCTCGTCGCTTGAGAGCTTGTTCCCAATCAGCGCATTGGCGCCGGCAAGCGCGCCGACGATAGCCGACGCGCTGCTGCCGAGGCCGCGCGTCAGCGGAATATCGCTGTACATCGCAATTTCCAGCTCCGGATGAGAGACGCCGGCCTGCTTGAACACCATTTGCGCCACTTCGTAAATCAAGTTCGTTTTATCTGTCGGGACGCCCGCCATCTGATCTCCGATCAACTGAAAAGACGTCTTTTCCGCGATCGCCATATCGATCCAGGCATACAAATTCAAAGCCATTCCGAGCGAGTCGAATCCCGGGCCCAGGTTCGCCGTGCTCGCCGGCACCTTAACCCGCACTTTTTGCTTGTTCACGAACATTCACCCCTCTACGCGGTACACGCTTTTGATGGAATGAATGACGTCCATGGATTCAAACTGCTTCAATACATTTTTCATGCTTGCCTGATTGGCGTCATGCGTAATAATGATAATTTCCGCCTTCGGATTGCTCACGTTCGGATGCTGGAACACGGACTCAAGGCTCACTTCGTGCTGGGCGAAAATTTGCGTGATTTGCGCAAGCACACCGGCTTTATCCTCCACATGGAGCAGGATAAAGTTTTTCGATGCGATCTGTTCGTCGGTTTTCAGCTTCTTCTCTTTGTACGGCCCTGGAACTGTGCGCCCGTTCACGCCAAGCTTCAAATTCCGCACGACCGCCACCAAATCGGCTACGACCGAAGTCGCTGTCGGCAGTTCGCCTGCACCCGGACCGTAAAACATTGTCTCGCCGACAGCCTCGCCGTACACGTACACGGCATTGAAAACGCCGTTTACAGAAGCAAGCGGATGGGAGCTTTTCACCATCGTCGGCTGTACGCTGACCGAAATATGGCCGTCGTGATTTTCGGCAATGCCGAGCAGCTTCACTTCGTAACCGAGCTTTTTCCCGTAAAGAATGTCCTCTTTGCTGACCTGCGAGATGCCTTTCACTTCAACGTCGCTCAAAGCGACATTCGCATGGAAGCCAAGCGTCGACAAAATCGTCATTTTGCGCGCGGCGTCCAGACCTTCCACGTCGGAAGTCGGGTCCGCCTCGGCGTAACCGAGCTGTTGAGCTTCTTTCAGGACATCACCGTAAGCGGCGCCTTCCTGGCTCATTTTCGTTAAAATATAGTTGGTCGTCCCGTTCACGATCCCCATGATTTTGGTGATGCGGTCGGACGAGAAGCCTTCCACCAGCGTGCGGATAATCGGTATTCCTCCGGCAACGCTCGCTTCGTAGAGTACGTCACAGCCCTTGTCGGCCGCTTTGGCCAGTATTTCGGCGCCGTGCATCGCCATCAAATCTTTGTTCGCGGTTACGATATGCTTGCCGTTGTCCAGCGCCGTTAAAATGTGCTCTTTCGTCGAGCTTACGCCGCCCATGACTTCTACGATAATATCGATTTCGGGATCGTTAATAACATCCCAGGCGTTTTCCGTCAGCTTGTCCGGATCGACCGGAATGCTGCGGCTTTTGCTTTTATTTTGCACGAGAATTTTCGCAATTTCAATCGGAGAGCCCGTTTGACGCAGCAAATCCTCCTGATGGCCTTCAACAATGCGGACTACGCCTGTCCCTACAGTGCCCAGTCCAAGCAAACCTACTTTGATCGGTTTCATTCCAAATACCTCCCGAGTAATTTCTTCTGTCTTTAACTGCCCTGACCGATGATAACAGCGCGCCTGACACCTTCCTGAGCCTGAAGCCGGTCAAGCAGCCGATTCGTGTCTTCGCCCATCGAAGAAGTTTCGACGGAAATGACCACGTTCGCCATGCCCTGAAGAGGGATCGTCTGATGGATCGTCAGCACATTGCCCTCCAAATGAGCAATAAGCGCAAGCACCCTCGATAAAATTCCCGAGCGATGCTCCAGATCCATAGAAATCGTAATGATGCGCTCCCGCTCCAGCTTGCTCAAAGCATGGATACCATCCTTATATTTGTAAAAAGCGCTGCGGCTGAGGCCTACCTGCTCGACGGCGTCGTGAATCGTCTTCACTTCTCCGCGAGCGAGCAATTCTTTCGCCTGTACAGTCTTGAGCACACCTTCGGGCAAAATATCTTCCCGGATTAAATAGTACCGTTCCCGCCCGGTTGGCTTCATCGGATCGAATAGTTCCTTGCTTTCCGGCGTCAAATGAATCGTCCTCTCTAGAAAGACTGATGTTCCCTTCTAGTGGACATTATATCGAATTGCAGCACGTGAAGCAATAGGCAAAATGATTGGTATTCCTTGTCCGTTGCTGGCCCCCTCTTCCATATGGTAAGCTGAATTGAAAATACTTTTCAAATCCTGCCGTTTTATTATAAAGGAGGCCCTGCTTGTGATCACATTAAGAATGATATCTACGGCGCTCCTCTGGAATAGTCGTAACGAGCTGTTGATGATGAAACGCTCCTTAACCCGGACGCTATCCCCGGGGCTGTGGGCCGCTGTCGGCGGACATTTGGAGCCTGCGGAAATCAACGATCCGCAAGCCGCTTGCTTGCGCGAGATTTATGAAGAAACCGGCATTGAATTCGACGAAATCGATGACCTGCATCTGCAGTACGTGCTGGTTCGCCTGAACGGACAGGAAATCCGCCAGCAGTTCTTCTACGTAGGCCATACTGACGTAAGCCCGCGGATTATTACGCAGGAAGGAGAACTGTTCTGGATACCGCGGGAGGAAGTTCTCCAGCGTCCCATGCCCTTTATTTTCCGCTGTCTGCTCGAGCACTATTTTGCCGAAGGAAATACGCCTTTTCCGTGGATCGGCTCTGCCGGCCTTGACGGAGAAACCGCTGAACCTACCGTACACTGGAAGCCGCTGCTGGATCCGGTACAAATATGAAGCGCAAATAAAAAGGACAGGTCCCCGATCTTATCGAGGCCTGTCCTTTTTGTTTTCGTTACATTGCGCTGCCGCCGAAGAGGAACCGGTATTCCCAGTGCTTGCCCGCAATCGAATCGATCCTCACTCCGCCGCTCGCAACGGAATACGTATGCAAAATTTTGCCGTCGCCCAAATATATGCCGACATGCGAAATCCTTGCCGTGGATTTATCGATCCCGGAATAGCTCGAAGCGCTCGTCCCTTTATAATCCATGAAAAACATCAGATCCCCCGGCTGCAAATCGCGCCAGTTCGTCTTTATGTTCCCTTTTGCTTTCACGTAGCTGCCTTGGCCCCGGGAATCGCTTGGCAGCGTCAAGCCGATACCGTCGATAAACGCCTGGCGCACAAAATCGGAGCAGTCAAACGTACTCGTATTGGAACGGCTGGAGCCGAATTCATAAGGAGTGCCGAGATACTTTTCGCCGGCTGCAATCACTTTTTGCGCTTTTGCGCTGGCGGATGCGCTGCTGGAGCTAGAGCTAGAGCCTGTGCTGGGGCTGGAGCTTGAGCCCGAGCTGGAACTAGAGCCTGAGCCTGTACCAGTGCCTGAGCTGGAACTAGAGCCCGAACTCGCGCCAGACCCCGCCGTCACCACAGAACCCGAGGTCTGTATGTATTTCAAATTGGTGCTGATATAACCGACGCGTCCGTTCTGATCCTGAACCTTGTACCACCAATTATTAACCTTTTCCATAATCGTAACCTTCTCGCCCGACTTCAAATACCGGATACGGGTGGAATTCACGTCAGGACTTTGTCTGAAGCTGACGCTGCTTACAATTTGTCCTGCAGTCGATGCATGAGCCTGCTGAGGCAGCGGAATCGAAACGGCTCCAAACGCAATAGCCGGAACAAGCGCAAAGGTCAAAAGTTGTTTTTTCATGATGAAAGCCTCCCAAGTTCGTTTTTCGAAGAAAAATTTTCTTCGCAAGCGGTTCTATGGTGTTTTCAAACGGTCTTTGCTGCAAAAACGATGCATAAACGATGCATAAACGACAACAACAAATCTGGCAGTCTAGGAGTCTCGCCGATGAATGAAGTAGAAGGTAAATTTATGCGAAATGACGGATTCTATGCAGTGTTAGCGGCATAGATGCGGTCACGATCCTCCCCGACACGGCACTTAAGCAACTCCGCCCGCCAGACTCCTAACATCAAACTCTCTATTACATGGTAACATACCCAGTTGAAATACTTTAGCTGTAATATATTCCAATTGAAAGAGCCAGTGAAGTTGATTGGAGGAAAACCGAGATCGAGGAATTTGGTTGCCTTTACATATCCCGTCCATTTTAGTTGAATGATATTCACAAATTATTCATATTTTGTATTGTTATTTACTGGTATAATCGGTTTTATTTCATTTTTTGCCCATATCTATGAAACTCTAGCCTTAGTGCAGTAGCAGGCTGTCCGGTAACTCACACCCCAGAGTTGATCGAACATTCTGCCTGGCTGCGCATCGAAACACCGCGTGCTGGGAGTTGCACGCGGTGCAAGCGAAGAAAGCCTGCAAAAGTGCAGTTTTTTACTCGTTGAAGCGGCCGGCAACGAAATTTTCCTGCAATTGTGCAGGCTTTTCGCCGACTGCAGGGGGCTCAGGTTCATTTTCAACGAAAATTCCTGCACTATCGGAGGCTTTTCGCCAAAATGAACCACCTTCCCGCAAAAAAACTGCACTTTTGCAGGTTTTTGCGGGTTGCAAGCACGGGAGCCCCCCTCTCGCTGAGCAGCGCCGCAAACTGTGCGGGGGAAGAGGCGCGCGGGGGAGGTGTGTGAGAGAGGCGAGCTGGTTATGGCACGCGCTGGGAGCTGCACGCGGTAGCGAGCAAAGAAAGCCTGCAAAAGTGCAGTTTTTTGCTCGTTGAAGCGGCCGGCAACGAAATATTCCTGCAATTGTGCAGGCTTTTCGCCGACTGCAGGGGCTCAGGTTCATTTTCAACGAAAATTCCTGCACTATCGCAGGCTTTTCGCCAAAATGAACCACCTTCCCGCAAAAAAACTGCACTTTTGCAGGTTTTTGCGGGTTGCAAGCACGGGAGCCCCCCTCTCGCTGAGCAGCGCCGCAAACTGTGCGGGGGAAGAGGCGCGCGGGGGAGGTGTGTGTGTGAAGTGTGTGTGTGAGGCGAGCTGGTTATGGCACGCGTTGGGAGCTGCACGCGGTAGCGAGCGAAGAAAGCCTGCAAAAGTGCAGTTTTTTGCTCGTTGAAGCGGCCGGCAACGAAATATTCCTGCAATTGTGCAGGCTTTTCGCCGACTGCAGGGGGCCCAGGTTCATTTTCAGTGAAAATTCCTGCACTATCGCAGGCTTTTCGCCAAAATGAACCACCTTTACGCAAAAAACCTGGTCGAGTAGGCGGGGCCTTTCCTTCTCGGATTGTGCCCCATACCCCTCTCAGATCCGTACGTGCGCAATTCACGCATACGGCTCCTCACTTCG
>NZ_JBZYAO010000040.1:19411-76938 GCF_059820445.1 Paenibacillus sp. sgz302190 | reverse complement strand
TTGCGACGATCAGGAGGAGAACAATCTAGCGATTTGAGCTGAATACGATTCCCTTGTCCGAGTTTTATAGATTTATATTACCCATGTGAAACTGCGAATAGCCGCATTTTCGGGATTTTCTACGCTCAAAATAAGCCGCGAGAATCCTGCTGGCCTATCATAGATAAGGTCGTGCAAGGAAATATTTGAGAAGCAGCATGGAAGTTGTGCATGTAAATCCTCGAATGAAGTTTTCCAAGCGGTATCCATCGCATCGTGCCACCATTCCAGATCAACGATCATCTCGCAATTTGGACACGTAATTTTAATAAAGTTTTCTCCTTGATCAACGAATTGGATCTTTTCCGATTTCTCAACAGATACAACCGCAGTTGCGAAAATGGATTCGAGGAAGGTTCGAGCCTGATCAATTTTTAAATTCTCGGGCATAAAGGTTATATCTTCGGGTATCAATTTAACTATGGTATCAGACAACATCTATCTCTCCCTCCAACAAATTCCTCTGAATAAAGAAGTTCCACAATAATTTTTGTATTCCTGCAAAATCGTTTTCTCTGGTTTTGTCCCAACCAAATTGTGGTAGTATAGAATTGTTAGGCAGATTGATCTTGGTTTTTATAGATGCATAGTAAAGACCTAATTTTGAGTGTGATTTTTCCTACGACGGTGATGACATCGCCAATACTGGCATCTATATGATTCATCCTGAATTCGAAGATGAACATGGCAAAATCATTTTGGATCGTGAACTGCCGATTGCTTCGAAAGATACGGCGAGGAATGCGTTGGAGTTAGGGATATAACTGCAAAGCCGCCCTTTATTGGGCTATACAGTGAGCCGCGATGTAAAATCGTATTTGAATCCGAAGAGGAGTTTAGTATCTTCAGGAATAAGATTCATGATTTTGGATGGACAACTCTGGATTTGAGTTAATGGTAAGGTGCTAGAGTAGAAGATGATATGAGGGTTCAAGAATAATGGATTTGCTTGTGATGAAGAAATGGCGTACGAATTAACGAGGATTACCTTACATTAAGCTTAGAAATAAGGTTGGAAGAGGGAGATCATGACTGACTTCGTTTTTAATATGGATTACGAAAACCGAGATCTCATTTTAGGCATTCCTGGAGAGTGGGAGAATAAACGAGGTTCGGGAAGCATTCGTCGTTTTGATTACGTGAATGTCGATGTTTTGAGGAAGTTAATTGGACAAAAATATATAGATCCGGAAGATCGCGAAAATAGTTCGCCGAGTGTCGCTCAGATTTATGAGTTTATGATCAAGCACCCTCAAGTCTTAGTACAGGGATATGCGGTAAGCCCTCATCGCAAGGATTATCGAGTAACGATTACGACTCTTTTTGTGCTGGAGGAGAAAGTCAATCCGAAAATAAGGAACGAATTTAAGATGTTCTCTGCAAACGCGGATGAATTGATTACGGATACATACTTGTATGCCTGGTGGGACTGAAGATAGGCAGGAGGTGGAGTCTATGAAACAAGTACAAATACCCAAGCTAGAAGAGCTTGAAGAAATTTCACAAAGGAATGGATTTTGCACAAGGTTAGATGCCGATCTACAAAAGGAATTTGAAGTATTTAACTTGGATACAGAAAGCGGATTCATATGCTTAATGACTGCCGAACTTGACCTTTTTAGTATTGATATCATGAAGCCGAACGATAGAAAGCTCCTGGAAACATTAGCGGGAATACTTGAGCTATACGGGCTGCCAGCAGCAAATCTAACGGAAGATATCGTTTGTTGTGTGGAAAAGAAAGAAGAATTAAATCGGGATTATGAAGCTTACTGGGTTCAGTATTTTTTGAATGAAGAAGATCCAAATGTGATGTATGTCAGATACAGGGCGTTTGTAGATGAATCATGTGCTGAAATAAACAGTATGCGATGTTGAGGGGAAATAAAAAGGCTCGAAGTAGCCAAATGCACGGAGAAAGGTAGGTGTTAATCATGTGTCGATATGCAATGTATGGTCCTTATAAAGATATCTACGCATGCTTTCAATGCAGAAAAGCATTTAAGCAAATATCTGATCGTGAACTAAGTAAACGTGATGTGCAGAATAGAGCATATAAATGCCCACAATGTAGCGGAACTATGAACGACATGGGACATGATTTCAAGGCACCCAAACAGAATGATGCGAAGCAGTGGATGAAAGTAGAGATTCTATATAATAGCGGATTTACCTATCATTCATGTGGCTGTGGAGGTCCGGGATATAGACCTGCAAAATTATCAGAAGTAGAGCAATTCCTTGAGAATAATAAAACATTTAAGTCTGAAGGAGAAGTATTGCTCAAGATGCTAACAGTAAAGGCTTATTAGACTACATCATCACACGCGAGCGAAGCAATCCATTCAGAATCGAACTACAAACATTTCCTAATCCTTTCTGACATTATAATAACGCTTGCAATTTTACGGGGATAATGATACTGTATAACCATCAAATATTCGTACACCGTATACGAAAGTAAGTGGTCGAAAAGGAAGGAGGGGCATTATAATTGAGTGTTATAAAAATCGAGTATGAAGATTTGGACCAACTGACTTATAAAACATTAAAAAAGATGATTCTTGACGGTCAATTGAAACAGGGAGAAAAGATCATTCAAGACAATCTTGCCGATCAATTGGGTGTAAGCAGAACACCGCTTCGCAAGGCGATTGCTCAACTTACCCAGGAGTGTCTGATCGAAACCAACGGAAGAGGGACGTACGTTAAGCAATACACCACTGAAGAAATGATTGCGGCTTTTGAAATCCGTGCCGTACTCGAAGGTTTGGCAAGTCGGCTATGCGTACGATATATGACCGATGAAGATATTCAAGCATTGGAAAACCTTTTTAAGGAAGCCATGGCTAAAATAACGGATGAAGACTGGTCCGCCTATCGTGAAGCCGATCGGGAGTTTCATAACCGGATTTCCAAGCAGGCCAACAGTGTCATGTTATCAAACATGCTCAATCAGTTTCAAGTCTTGAGCATTACCTATTTAAAAGGATTAATGCGCCCTCCTTATGAAACAATCAGCGATCATATGGATATCATTCAAGCGATAAAAAACCGGTCAGAGGATGAGGCTGAACGGGCAGCTGTCGCGCATATTCGTAAATCCATAGAAGCAGTGAAAAATAATAAGTGACCATTCCATTTCTTTTTTTTGTAATTCTTCGTATACGGTGCACGGGATACTAAAAGGGAGTGAGTTGAATGAGTAAAACAGTGTTAAGCATCCAAGGCGAGCATTTTAAGATCAATGGGCAGAAGATATATTCCGAAATTGCCGGAAGCCGTCCTGAAGCGCACGGGCTATTGATGAACGCCCGATTCATTCAGGGCATCTTCGACGATAAAGCCGATCGGAGCCGATACAACCGGTTCGGGAGAGAATTCAACCCCGAGCGGAATACGGACGACTTAATTTCCGCATTGCCGCAATGGTATGCATACGGACTGCGTGCGTTTACCGTTGGCTTTCAAGGTGGAGGGTCCTGCTTTACAATCAACAACAACACGGTTGACAACAATCCGTTCGGTCCGGACGGGAGCGAGCTCGATCCAGCTTATGCCGCGCGTATGGATCGCTTGATTCGTGCAGCCGACGAGCTGGGAATGGTCGTAATCGTCAGCTATTTTTATCCTGGCCAGGTTTTCCAACTCAAGGACGCCCGCGCGGTGCTTAACGCAGTACGCGTTGCCTCGAAATTCCTGAAGGACGGTGGATATACCAACGTCATAATCGAAGTGTGCAATGAGCATGACATCGCAAAGCCGCATCCGTTGATTTATACGCCGGAAGGCATGGTGGCACTCATGGAGATCGCACGGAAGGAATCCGGCGGCTTACCGGTCGGTTGCAGCGGTACAGGGGGCTTCATCGATGAAGGGGTATGCAAGGAGAGCGACGTTATCCTTATTCACGGCAACCACTTAACCAGACAGAGTTATTACAACAGTATTCGGCAGGTACAGAAGTGGGCACCGGGGAAACCGGTCGTCTGCAACGAAGATTCGCAGGCCATTGGCAATATGGGCGTTGCTTACCGTACAGGTACCTCGTGGGGTTACTATAACAATATGACTAAGCAGGAGCCGCCTTGCGATTGGGGGATCACTCGTGGAGAGGACCAATTCTTCGCGTACCGGATGGCTGAGGGTATCGGCATCAAAGTGCCGGAGATACCGGAAGAAGATCGATTTTACCTGCAAGGTCTGGAGCCGGAGATGGAATTTGAAGGACAACGTTGGATTCGCCTCGCCAGCTTGTATCCAGAGGCCATTGACTATGTGGATTTCTATTGCAATGGTGAACTCGTATACACCAACTACGTGGAACCGTTTACCGTCAACTTCGACTCTAACTGGAGGCAGCTAGCTTGGCATGTGCGTCCCGGCGATCGGGAGTGGAAGGCAGTCGTACATTTGAAAAACGGTGAGGTTTTGGAGCGTAGAGCGAGTTTATAAATGAGCCGGCCATCGCCGGTTAAACATCTGAAATCGTTATCAGATCGTTTTGAAAGCGATTTCGAAAGGGCCGGCCAATAGCTCCATGATTGCGGTTGATCGCATTTTATGCTTTCAATAATCAAAAAAAAGGGGAGGAAAAAGAATGTTAAGAAAGCGTTTCAAATCAACGGTATTTACGGTTCTAGCGGGCATGCTCGTATTGGCGGGCTGCTCGCCCAGCGGAGGAAATAACTCCGCGAATGAAAAAGCAAACCCCTCCAAGAGTGGTAAAGCTGTAAAGATACGCTTTGCGCATAATTGGGGCGGATCGGATGGCAAAGCTGGGGTATTCAAAGCGCAATTGGACGCATTTCGGACTCAGCATCCGGAGATCAATCTAGTTGAAGAATTTGCTCCGGGCGATGAACTGAAAACCAAGCTCAAAGTGGACATGGCCAGCAACAATACCCCGGATATATTTCTATACTGGGCGGGGGAATCGTACATGCGTCCGCTCATTGACGGCAAAGTCGCCTTGAACATGAAGGATTATTTTGCGGCAAGCAAATCGGTCAAAAAAGATCAATGGTCAGATGCAGTTTGGAAAGACACGGCAGTCGACGGCGAAGCCTATTTGGTTCCGCTCGAAACGTCAAAGGCGTTCTTCTTGTATAACAAAGAAATTTTCGACAAGTATAAGCTTCAACCGCCGAAGACCTATGAGGAATTTAAACAAGTTTCCAAGGTATTGCGTGAAAACGGTATCATCCCGCTTGCAATGGGCAGCAAAGGCTCCAACCCGGGCCATTGGTTTTATTCGGCGATCGCAACGCAATTCGCGGGCGGCGTAGAAGATGCGGAGAAAATAAGCAAAGATTATAAATTTGATACGGATGCCTTCAAGAAAGCCGCACAAATCGTCAGCGAGATGAAATCCTTGAAGATATTCCCGGATGATACGGTTGCCAACGGCGATTGGGCTCCATCTGTAGTTCCTTACAATGAAGGTAAGGCGGCGATGCTGTTCACCTTGCCATGGTCTTTGCCTAACTTGAGCAAAGAGACTACTGCAAAATCGGAATTAATAAATGTCCCTAAAATGGAAGGTGCGGTAAAAGATCCTGCGTCTTACACGATCGGGGGATATACGATGAGCTTGGTCATCAATAAAAAGTCGTTCGAGGATCCGGCCAAAAAAGATGCGATTGTCGCAGTAGCAGATGCCTTGCTGTCCGATCAAATGAACGCTGCGTTAGCCGGCGCAGGCTTGATGCCTGCCAAGTCCTTGAAAACGACTGGGAACTCCCTGGATCCGTTCGCTGCCAAAGTATTCAGCTTCACGAATTCATACAGCGTTGTACCATTTACGAAATCCATGCTGCCCGGCGCGAAATCCACGGAAGCTTTCAATCGTGCAATGGATGAATTGTTTGCAGGCGTGATCAAACCGGACGATTTTATTAATAAGGTACAGACGGCCGTTGCAGGCGAGAAGAAATAAAACAGTTTGGGGAGGGACGACATCCCTCCTAAAAAATTTATTGTAATTAGGTGATGGCATGACACAAAAACGCAGTTTATTTTCCGCTATTTTCCTTGCGCCAGCCGTTTTACTGTTTTTACTGTTTTTTATCGTGCCCGTCCTGTACTCGATTTACTACAGCATGACGGAATGGGATGCGGTACAGAAACCGGAATTTATTGGGTTTGCCAATTTCTCGCAGCTGTTGCACGATTCGGATTATTGGAAGACGATGAAAAATACACTAGTAATAATCGTTCTTACGTTGACGATTAAAATTCCGGCCGCATTGATTCTGGCGTATTTATTACTCCGAATCAAGAGAGGATTTAAATTTTTCAGAACGGTTTTCTTTCTGCCGGTGGTCGTGTCGCCGATGGCGATCGGCTTGATGTTTTCCCTGATGTACAATTCGGAGGGCGGATTGCTGAATCAAATTTTAAATTTTCTTGGTTTATCCTTTCTCCAGAAAAACTGGTTGTCCGATCCGAACATTGTTCTTTATTCCGTGGCAGCACCGCAAGTATGGCAAACGATCGGCTTGTTCTTCATTATTTTCCTGGCTGCCTTGCAGAGTATTCCGAAAGAAATATTCGAAAGTTCCGAAATCGACGGCGCATCGTCGGGGCGTACTTTCTTCAGTATTGTCCTTCCTATGATGTGGGATGTTTTGCAAGTGTGTATTATTTTGGGTGTTACCGGTGCGCTGAAAACGTTCGAGCATTCCTGGGCGATTACCCAAGGGGGACCCGGCGTTGCTTCAGCTTTTGCTTCCGTGTATTTATTCATGAAAGCATTCGCTTCCTATGAATTTGGTTATGCGAGTGCAATTTCAGTGACGATTGCTGTATATGCTTTGGTGTTTACGGTCCTGTTCAAAAAATTCTTTTCCAGCAAAGACTCTCTGGAGTACTGAAAGGTGGGTTGGCGGTGCTTCAAGCAAAGAAACCGATCAAATATGTGCTGCTTTCCGCATATAGCGTGACAACATTATTTCCGTTCTTATGGGTGTTTCTAAGCTCTTTCAAAACCAACACCGAAATTTACAGCAGTCCGTTCTCGCTGCCGAAGGTATGGCAATTCGGAAACTATGTCAAGGCATGGACCAGCGGAAATATTGGAGCAACCTTTCTTAATAGCTTCTACATTACGGTCATTTCTGTAGTGCTAATCTTACTTTTCGGAGCGATGGCTTCATATATCTTGGCGCGCGTTTATCCAAGTTTAACGATTTATACGTTTTTTGCCCTAGGAATAATGATTCCCGCACAGACCATTCTAATTCCAACCTTTTCAATCCTTAAAGAACTCAATCTGATTAATAACCATGTCGGCTTGATTCTAATGTATGTCGTTAGCAATTTAGCGCTCACGATTTTCATTTTGGTATCCTTTATGCGGACGCTGCCCAAGGAATTGGAAGAAGCGGCGATTATGGACGGCGCAGGGCGGTATCGAACCTTTTTCTCGGTCATTCTGCCGCTGTCCACGCCTGGTTTGGCGACTGTAGGCATATTGGCGCTGCTGTCCTGTTGGAATGAGTATTTGTTCGCCTACGTTCTGATTTCCAATCCGGTACTGAAAACCTTAACCCAAGGCATCTATGGGATGAAAGGCGAGTATATGACTGACTTTGGACCGATGACTGCGGGGCTGGCAATTGCTATGATTCCGGTCGTCATTTTGTATATCATATTCCAGGAAAAGGTAGTTGCCGGGATGACTGCCGGTGCAGTGAAAGGATAAGAAGGGAGGAATCCGTATGCTTTCGATTATAGATACACATGTTCATCTAGGCACCTCCAAATTTTCAGGCGTAACGACAACAGAAACAGAGTTGCTGGAATCGATGGAACGTAACGGCGTCGCGACGAGCTTGGTGATGCCCCAACCGACGCTGGAAAATATCCAGGATGTACATGAACAAATTGCCCGGCTGGCTAGTAAACACCCTGGGGAATTTTACGGAATCGCGAGTTTGGATCCGTGGATGGAGGAGGAACCCTATGTCCAGCAGCTTGAAAAGTGCGTGAAGGACCTGGGATTTATTGCGGTTAAACTGCATCCATACGGGCATAACATCTCTCCGTTGTCGGATCGCTGCAATAAAATATACGAAACTGCACGAAAGTTGAATATTCCGGTAATCGTCCATACAGGTCTGGGTACACCTTCTTCCTTGCCGTCTTTATTAATCGAACCGGCTCGAAAGTTTCCGGATGTGACCTTTATTCTTGCGCATGCAGGCTTCGCGATATACACCGATGAAGCCATCGTAGCTGCCAAAACATGCGAAAATATGATTCTGGAGCCGTCCTGGTGCCCTACGTATACGGTTGTGAAAATGATTAACGCGATCGGACATCAGAGGATGATCATGGGATCGGACCATGTCACGAACTTACCTGTGGAAATTACGAAATATCGTTCCATTGGTCTAACAGAAGCCCAGCTTGACGATATCTTTCATAACAATGCCAAGCGGATTTTTAAATTATAACATTGAGGAGCGAAGGACATGAAGGTTTATAAAATTGCGGTCCTCCCGGGAGATGGCATCGGGACGGAAATTACCGACGAGGCTTTGAAAGTATTAAAAACGGTAGAATCCCATCTAAGCAACGCACGGTTTGAATTAGAGTCTTTCGACGCCGGGGCGGAAAGATTTTTGCGGACAGGGGTTACGATGCCGGAAGACACATTCGACCATTGCAAGGCTGCAGATGTAATGCTTATGGGGGCTATCGGTTTACCGGAGGCACGTCATCCGGATGGCAGGGAAGTGAACGGCGACGTTATTTTCCGCTTGCGATTTGACTTGGATTTGTATGCGGGTGTAAGACCGGTCAAGCTTTACGAAGGCATTGTCAGTCCTCTCCGGGATGTGAGCCGGGGCATCGATTACATCATTGTAAGAGAGAACATAGAAGGTCTCTACGCTTCCCGTACAGGCGGTTGCAATGTAAGAGGCGAGGTAGCGACGGATACGATCATCATGACCAGAACCGGTATTGAGAAAATTTCCCGCTATGCATTCCGATTGGCAGAGAAAAGAAACGGACGAATCTCAGACGGAGCATCCTTGGTAACATGCGTAGATAAAGCAAACGTTCTTAGTTCCTATGCCTATTTTAGAAGTGTTTATGATAGTGTCGGCGATCAGTTTCCGAATATCGGGCGGGATTATGTGTATGTAGATGCTATGACTTTGTACCAAGTGATGAACCCGCAAATGTTTGATGTCGTCGTAGCGGAAAACATGTTTGCCGATATCATATCGGATCTTTCGTCGGCTACGGTTGGGGGACTCGGGATGGCTCCGTCCGGCGATATCGGCGATCGGCATGCATTGTTTCAACCGGCTCACGGTACAGCTCCATCCATAGCCGGCAAAAATATCGCCAACCCATACGCTATGATCTTATCGCTCTCTATGATGCTGGATTGGATCGGAGAAAAGCATGCGGATAACAGCCTTATTGCCGCGGGGCAAGGAATTGAGGAGGCTGTCAAACGAATTTTGGCAAACGGCGGAGCGAAAACGGGAGACATTGGCGGTAAAAGCAGCACTTCGGATGTCGGCAATGCGGTCGTGGAAGCATTGAATCATTCGGTGAACGAGTGGGCGAAATAATGTTTGCGCCGAGGATTGAAGAACATTTAGAGATGGGAATCATCTTCAATGCGATGTATCCGGATGCATTTCAGGAAGATGAATCTTTGCTGCAAGCGGTTGATCATGTATTGCATGACACTTACTTCCGGAGAATTGAAATTTCAGGTATTCGCAACCCCGATTCCCGAGCCAAATTCAAAAAAAGGCTCGACATCTGCCGTATGAAAAACAGCTATCTGGCACAGCCGGCGATTTTTCGAGAGCAGCTGGATTTGGGGAGCCTTGATGAAGCGGTAAGGTCGAAGGCTTTAGCACGCATGCTGAACGCTCAGGACGAAGCGGAAGCTGTCGGAGCCGATATGTTTGAAATCATCAGCGGCCCGAATATCGAAGGAAATAGAAACCTGGCAATCGAGCGATTAGCTGAATCGGTCCTTCTTCTCGGTGAGCAAGCGCAAGCGCGCAATATGAAACTTCTCGTGGAAATGTTCGACTACGATGTGGATAAGAAGCGTTTGATCGGCTCCGTGGAAGATACGGTTCGCTTATTTCAATATATGAAATCGCCGGATCATGTAAAGCTATTGTTGGATTTGAGCCATATCCCTATGGTAAGAGCCGATATCGCAGCCGCCGTCCGGGAGTTGAACCCATGGATCGGCCATGTGCATGTCGGAAACACGGTAATGCGGACTGGCGACATAAGATATGGGGACTCTCATCCTTATTTCGGGTATCATGCAGGAGAGAATGATATTGAACAACTTGTAATTTATTTCCGTTCGCTCTTGCAAGCAGGCTACATTCATGCAACCCGATCTTCCTCGGTAAGCTTCGAATTGATATGCGCGTCTACGGAAAGACCGTCCGATCTCATTGCGAATGCCAAGCGTACGCTGCAACTGGCATGGCGTGAATTCCTTCGTGAAAGCGGGGATCGCAATTTATGACTGCTCATGAATTATGGATGGCCTTCTATGGAGATGACTTTACCGGTTCGACGGATGCGATGGAAGTGTTGGAAGGACAAGGCGTCAGGACGGTTTTGTTCATTCAACCTCCCACGAACGATATGCTGAAGGCCTTTTCCCACGTTCATTGCATAGGTGTAGCCGGTACTGCTCGTACAATGAGCCCTGCCGCGATGGACAAGGAATTGAGCCCGGTTCTGCAGCAATTACAACAATTAAATGCGCAGGTATTGCATTACAAAATGTGCTCTACCGCCGATTCTTCGCCCGAAATCGGAAGCATCGGAAAAGTCGTAGAAATCGGAAGAGAATTGTATCGCGAACAAGCTGCGATCCCCATTTTAGTGGCGGCGCCGCAGTTACGAAGGTACACGGTATTCGGAAATCATTTTGCCGCATTTCAGGGGGATGTTTATCGTCTGGACCGACATCCTTCGATGTCCAGACACCCGGTAACACCGATGAAGGAGGCCGATTTACAGCGCCATTTTTCCCTGCAAATGAATGGAACGATATCTTTATTTTCGGTATCGGACCTTGAACTTGCCGCAGATGAACGGAAAGCCTGGTGGGAGAGCTTGCTCCGGAAAGAGAAGAATGCCTTACTGCTGGATGCGCTACATGAAGGGCATATGCATTCCATCGGCGAACTGATTGGGGAAGCGTCGGAACGCCAGCCCATGTTTGTTATAGGTTCTTCAGGCATGTCTCTAGCTCTTGGCTCCTATTGGAAAGAACGATATGCATTTGAGAATCGGGTTGAACCGGACCTGGAACCGCAGCAAACCCTCGTATTGTCCGGAAGCTGTTCTCCGGTTACCAATATGCAAATCGACCAGGCAGCTGGAAACGGCTTTTGCAAAATGAAAGTAGATGTTTTGAAATTGTTGAAAGAGAATGAAAGCGATGACGCTTGTGATCGTATCCTGAAGGAAGCTAAACAATTGTGGCTGGAAGGCAGAAGCTTGATCTTGTATACCGCGGACGGACCGGAGGACAGCAGCATTAGGTTGCTGCATGACGAGCTTTCCCGGCAAGGCGTCCCCATCTCGAGCACCGGTGAAATGATTGGATGCAAAATGGGTGAAATCGGCAAACGTCTGGTCGAGATGCTTGGCATTCAGCGGGTTATTTTGGCGGGAGGAGATACTTCGGGATTTGCAGCCTTATCGATGGGGATAGAGGCGCTGGAATTGTTGCAGCGTACTGCGCCTGGCGCGCCCTTATGTCGCGGATATTCCAAAGACCCGGTTATGAACGGGATTGAGATCGCTCTGAAGGGCGGGCAGCTTGGACAGCCTGATTATTTCTTGAGAGTGGCAGACGGAAGGAGTGGCTCCTAGTTGAATGAAACGATTTTCCAAAATAAAGAGCTTGAATTAAGACAGATTTTATGCAAATTGGGCGCATATATGCTGGACAGACAGCTTGCATGGGGAAATTCCGGGAATATTAGCGCTCGTCTGTNTAAGACAGATTTTATGCAAATTGGGCGCATATATGCTGGACAGACAGCTTGCATGGGGAAATTCCGGGAATATTAGCGCTCGTCTGTCGGAGAATAAAATGATCATTACAGGTTCCGGAACCGACTTGGGGCAGCTATCTACGACGGACCTTGTCCAAGTGGACATTGAAAAGATGGAATGGGAGGGGAATCTGAAGCCATCCAAAGAAATTCCGATGCATGCCGAAATCTATAAGCACCGGCCGGATGCCAATGCCATTCTTCATGCATCTCCTTTCTGGTCTACTTTGATGTCTTGCACGAATATACCGTATATGTCCGAGCTTTTCGTAGAATCCATGTATTATTTGGAGCGGGTAGCTTACGTTGATTACTTTCATCCCGGTTCCCGGACGCTGGGGGCGGCTGTCGGGGAGAAAAGCAAGCAGGCCAATATTATCATCCTAAGAAATCACGGCGTGATCGTCTTCGATACGAGCGTCAAGGAAGCGAGAATGGCGCTTGAGACACTGGAGATGGCAAGCCGAATGATCATTACGGCACGAACAGGCGATATTTCGCTGCAAACATTATCTTCTGATGTGGCGGCGGATTTCTTGGATAATGCGGGTTATAAGCCGCGTAGAACTTTTTGAATAGCTAACAATCGGATTGGGGAAGGATTGGAAAGATGGAGAGGAAAAAGACATACCGAGGGGTTATTATTGGAGCAGGTCACTTTTCCGATGTGCAGCTGGAAGCTTGGCAATCCGTTTCCGGCGCGGAAATGGTTGCGATTTATGACATTGATGCTGCGAAAGCGGAGCATCTCGCCGATAAATACGGCATTCGTAGTTTTCAAGATTTTAATCGGATGATAACGGAAGTTAAGCCGGATTTTATAGATATTTGTACACCGCCTGCGTCTCATTTTGAATATGTTCGATATGCGGCTGATTTGGGACTGCCCATTTTGTGTCAAAAGCCTCTTGCACCAACGCTCGCAGAAAGCGAGGAATTGGTCCATTATGCGGCAGAACGCAATGTTCCGCTGATGGTGAACGAAAATTGGCGCTGGCAGCCATGGTATCGTCATATCAAAAAAATGATGGACGAGGGACAGCTCGGCGACGTTTATTATGCCTATTTTCATATGCGTCCAGGCGATGGATGGGGCAATGACCCGTATCCCGTTCAACCCTACTTCAAACAAATGGAAAAGTTTCTGATGTTTGAAACGGGAATTCACTTTATCGATACTTTTCGGTTTTTGTTCGGAGAAATAAACAACGTATATTGTCAATCCCGGAGGATTAATCCGGTTATCCGCGGAGAAGATTTGGCCATTATGTTCGCTAATTTTAAAAATGGCATTCTTGCCGTTTACGATGCAAATCGGGTCGCCTACACAACTATTAACCGGTCCCCAACCTACGGCTGCATGATGATCGAAGGCACGGAAGGAAAGCTCCGGCTTGATGAGGAAGGACGCATCTTCCTGACAAATAGAGGTGGCGCAGAGCAAGAGTATGTATATGAAATTAGCGAAGGCTATAAAGGTGGAAGCGCGATCGCTGCTCAGCAGCACTTTGTAGACTGCCTTTCGTCAGGAGGAGGATTTGAGACTTCCGGCTTGGATTATTTGACTAATATGCGAATTCTATTCTCATGTTATGAATCCATGCAGTCAAACGCCATGTAGCGTTTGAACGGGAGACATATAGCGGCAGGAACCGGGGATTGCACCCGGTTCTTTTTTTTAACAAAATACCGAAATAATTTTGCCCATTTTGCTGATTGTATGCAGAGTTTGAATCCGATAAGATAAATTGAAAACGTTTTAGGTACCAGCATTTGTCGAATTTTGAGGGGGGAGAAACGGTTGGGCGAACAACAAAAGCTATTCATCGATCCGCCGGCTCTCCTTTCCATCAAGCTGATTACGGAGAATGATAGCTTTCCTGTCCCTATTCGTACTCAGGAATATGCCTCTCTTTTTTATGTGAAGGAAGGATATTGTACGGGTATGAACGATCATGCCAGCTATGCTCTGAAGAGCGGAGAAGTGCTGCTGATTCACCCGAGAAGCGAGATGAAGCTGCATGCGGCGGATTCTCTACCATTGAAAGGAATCCTTGTCTCAATAGGAATTCATATCAACGGCAGATCGAAGGGGAGTCTGGTCGAGCAAGAAGGGCGTCCCGTACTTGCCTTAGGTATAGAACGTCAAGCCGTTGAAAATTACTTGGAAACGATTCGCCGGGAATTTGAGAACTTCCATTTGGGTTCTTCCGAAATGATCAGCAGCAGCCTGCAATCGCTTGCAGTTATATTAATTCGGCAATGGGAAAGGCCGCATCAAGCAAATACAGCATCGTTAGGTCAACTGGTGAAGGGATATATCGAGGCTCATTTTGAGAAGGAATTGACGTTAGCTGAGCTGGCCAAGTTGGTTCATGTGAGCCCGCATCATTTAGCTCATGTTTTTAAGGATGAAACCGGAATGGCTCCCATTCGATATGTCATTCACTGCCGCATTGAAGAAGCGAAAAAGTTATTGACGAGTACCGATATGAAGGTTTATGAGATTGCAGAAAGAATCGGTTACCCTAACTTGACCCATTTCAATCAAATTTTCAAAAAAATGTCGGGATTGTCGCCCAGAGAATTTCGCAAAAGTCGGGATAACCGAAAGGGGTGATTGCCTTGCTCAAGCTAAAATCCGTAAGTAAAAAATTTCTTAATGTAAAAGCGCTTGAAAAGGTTGACTTCGAGTTGGCGCCAGGTGAAATACATGCGCTCATCGGTCCGAACGGGGCGGGAAAATCGACCTTAATGAAAATATTGACGGGTATTATTCAACCCGATGAAGGACAAATCGAGCTGGACAATGCCCCTATTCAAATCAGATCGATACAGGATGCACAATCGTTGGGGATTGCCATGCTGCAGCAAGAACCTGTGTTGGTACCCGATTTAAGCGTGAGTGAGAACATTTTTCTTGGGGTGGAGCCGTGCATGGCCGGCCTCCTGCCACGCTTTCGTTATATGAAAAATGAAAGCCGAAGTCTGCTCAAAATGCTGGGATTTTCCGTTCACCCGAGTACTCTGGTAAGAGACCTGGCTTTCAGTCAACGGTCTATTGTTGCCATCGCAAAAGCTTTAGCTGTCAAATCAAAAATTTTGATCATGGATGAACCGACATCCTACTTGTCCGGTGTAGAAAGCGCGAGGATGTTCGACGTGATACGAAAGCTGAAGGAACAGTCGGTTTCCGTCGTGTTTATTACGCATCGCATTAAAGAAATTTTGGAATATTGCGACCGCGTAACGATCATGCGCGATGGCAGCAGGGTGCTCACAACCGATATCAAAGGTATGACGCATGAGCATTTGGTTCAATTGATGCTCGGTCATCACTTCGAGGATTATTTTCCCCCTATTTTGGAGGGAGAGGGTGAACCCTTATTTGAAGTGAAGGGGTTAACCAAAAGGCCGCATTTTTACGATGTGAACTTGAAGCTTCATGAAGGTGAAATTTTGGGAGTGGCGGGTCTGGTCAGTTCCGGCAAATCGGAATTGGCGAGAGCGCTGTTTGGACAAGACAAGAACGTGAGCGGGTCGGTGTTATGGAAAGAAGAGCAGATTCGTTACAAGGATATTTTGAATTCAAAGGCGTTTCGTATTGGGCTGGTCCACCAAAATCGGATGGAGGAAGGATTGTTCCACGAAATGGGTGTGAAAAGCAACCTGACCATATCCGCATTAGACAAGATGCTGAAAGGCCGGCTGTTAAGCCCGAGGCGCGAGCTGGATGCAGCATTGGATACGGTAATTGACTTGGGCATTAAGGTAGATTACATGAATCAAGAGGTTCGATATTTAAGCGGGGGCAGTCAACAAAAGGTCATGCTCGGGAAGTGGCTCGTATCGGAATGCGATCTTATTATCCTTGACGAGCCGACCAGGGGGATTGATATGGGGAGCAAGGGTGAAATCTATGCTGCGATTCACGAGCTGGCGGCGGAAGGGAAGGGCATTATTGTTTTTTCCTCCGATGTACCGGAGTTACTCGGATTATGTACAAGGATAGCTGTCATGTATGAGGGTACGATGGTTGCGGAATTGCATCGTAATGAAGCGACGGAAGAGAATATATACAGGCTTGCTACAGGATCTCCGCTTGAGTAAAGTATATCGCAAAAAAACATAAGGATGGCGCAAGATACAGTCTGTGAATTCGCTTCCAAATCCCGGAAAATGGAACGTGTAAGCGAGATTCAAACATTCATAATTTGGGAGGGTACAGCAATGAAAATGGTGAAAAAAGGGGTCGTCGCCATCCTGGCGCTCGTTATGATGTTGGCGCTGGCTGCTTGCGGAGGAAACAATGAGAACAATGCCAAAGGTGCTGGCGGTAATTCTTCCGGCGAAAATAATAAGGCCGGCAAAAAAGTGATCGGCATGTCGTTCCCGGCTGCCGACCATGGATGGCTGGGCGCCATCATCAGCAATGCGAAGGATGAAGCCAAGGCTCAAGGGATCGAGTATGTCATTACGACAGCAGCCGATCCGAACAAGCAAACGAACGACATTGAGGATCTGATCTCCAAGAAAGTCAATGCGATTGTGCTGCTGCCGATCGAAAGTGACGCGATAACGCCTGCCGCGGCGAAGATCAAGGCGGCGGGCATTCCTTTGATCATAGTGGACAGGGAAATCAACAGCGATAATTTTACTGCTTTAATTAAAGGCGACAATAAAGGAATCGGGAGAGGCGCAGGGAAATATTTGTCGGAAGTTCTGGGAGGAAAAGGGAAGATTGTTGAAATCATCGGTGTACCTTCAAGTGTAACGACAATGAGAAGCGAAGGCTTTAAAGAAGCGATCAAAGATTACCCGGGCATGGAGATTATCTCAAGCCAGCCCGGTGATTTTCAGAAGGAAAAATCGCTGAACGTGATGCAAAACATACTGCAAGCTCAACCGCAAATCGACGCTGTATTTACTCATGATGACGAGATGGCTCTTGGCGTACTGCAAGCGGTTAAAGAAGCCAACCGCACCGATATTAAAGTGATCACCGGGACAGGCGGAAACAAGGAAGTGTACAAAATGATTCAAGACGGCAGCAGTCTGATCAAGGCAACCTTTGAATATTCGCCTCTGATGGTTAAAGATGCGGTAAAAACAGCTGTGAAAATCTTGAATGGCGACAGTCCCGCAAATAAAGTGATCACATTGGAAGCGAACCGAATAACGAAGGACAATGTGAATCAATATTACGATCCGAATGCCAACTACTGATTACATGCAATGCGGGGAGAAGCGGATGAAGGAACATGTACTGCAGATGCTGGATATCTACAAATCTTTTAATCAAGTTCCCGTTCTGAAAGGCGTTGAACTGCTTGTCCAAAAGGGCGAAATTCACGCTTTGTTAGGTGAGAATGGGGCCGGCAAGTCCACATTGATGAATATTTTGGGCGGCGTATTGCAGCCGGATCGGGGAGATGTGGCCGTTCAGGGGGAGAAGGCTCATTTCGCGAATCCTCGGGCATCGAAGCAGAAGGGGATCAGCTTTATACATCAGGAGCTGAATGTCGTTGCCGATTTGAAGGTATATGAAAATATGTTTCTAGGCAATGAATTGACGAACCGGTTTGGCTTCTTAAATGTAGCTGATATGTGCAGTAAAACGACGGAAACACTCCATCGAATGGGAATCGAGATCGACCCAAGAAAATATGTCAGAGACATCGGAGCATCTTATAAGCAAATTATTGAGATCGCTCGGGCTTTATTGGATAATGCGAGGATCATCATCATGGATGAACCGACGACATCCTTAACCGAGCACGAAGTTGAGAGTCTCATGCGAATCATGCGCACATTGAAGGAATCCGGAGTAAGCATCATCTATATTTCACACAAGCTAAAAGAAATATTTCAAATTTGCGACCGATTCACGGTACTGCGCGATGGTTATGTAGCGGGTACAGGAGATATCCGGGATGCCGATGAGGAAAGCATTACGAAGCTGATGGTCGGGAAAACGGTGGGCGGAATCGAGTATTACCGGCAAAGGAATATAGGCGCGGAAGCGTTGAGTGTGAAACAGCTAAGCTGCGGCCGGATTTTCAAAAATATTCATTTTTCCGTGCATAAAGGTCAAATTCTCGGCTTTGTCGGTTTGGCCGGCGATGGAAGAACGGAGTTGTTTGAAAGCATTTTTGGATTCCGAAATAAAACGAAGGGTACGATTTCCGTCAATGGCGTTCCTCGCCATATAAAAAATACCAGACAGGCTTTGCAAGCGGGAATTGGCTTCGTTCCAAAGGATAGAAAAGAAAATGCCATCATTAAGGATATGAACGTGCTGCAAAATATGAGCATCTCTGCACTGGATCATTTTTCGCGGAGCGGTTTGATTAGATCGAAAGATGAAAAAGCGAAATTTGCTGAATATCAAGAGATGTTGAACATTAAAGTGACCGACCCCAGTGTCCTGATTACCGCACTTAGCGGAGGAAACCAGCAAAAGGTCATTCTTGCGAAATGGCTTGAGGTTGATTCAGACATTCTCGTGTTCGATCAGCCAACGCAGGGGATCGACGTCGGAGCGAAGAGCGAAATTTATCATTTGATTATGGGGTTGGCGGAAAAGGGCAAGGCCATTATTCTTTTATCGTCTGAAGTTCCCGAGCTGCAGAAGCTTTGCGATGAAGTGAAGGTCATGTACCAAGGCGAGATCGCAGCCACACTGTGCAGAGATGAAATTACTGAAGAAGCGGTAATGCTTTATGCGACCGGCGCCAAAAGAGAGGGAATAGCATAATGAACCTGAATAGTAGGACTCAACCTTTTATGCGTCACATGAACTGGTTATGGTCGGAATATAGCGTAATCATCGCCTTTGTAGTGATCGTTCTGTTCGCAGTCGTCGTGAATGGAGGAGATTTTGCTTCATATAACAACCTGGTAAATATTTTGCGCCAAGTTTCCATTATTGGGATTATTTCGCTAGGTATGTCGGTGGTGATGCTATCCGGGGGCATTGATCTTTCTGTTGGCGCGGTTCTTGCCTTTATCGGGGCCATTACGATCATTATACTGAACGATACGGGAAGCATTCCCATCGCATTATTGACAGCGCTCGGGGCGGGGGCGGCCATCGGATTCCTTAATGGAATCATGATTACCAAGGGGAAGATTGCTTCATTCATCGCTACTCTCGGTGTCATGGCTGCAGCCAGGTCGTTAGGGCTCTACATAGCGAATGGCGGGAGCATTGCCGGGAAAGTCAAGGGTTACACCTCGATCGCGAACAATGAGCTTTTTGGCATCTCATATCCGATTATCATTTTCCTGGCGGTTACCGTTGTGATTTATGTACTCTTGCATAAAACCAAATTCGGCAGATATGTTCACGCCATTGGCAGCAATGAACGGGCGGCGCTGCTTTCCGCGATTCGGGTCGATCGGGTGAAGATCGGCGTATACATGCTATGCAGCATACTTGTGGGATTGGCTGCCGTTATCGAATCCTCAAGACTGAACTCCATATCCTCCGCAAGCTCGGGATTATCGTACGAATTGGATGCTATTGCAGCTGTTATTATCGGCGGCACTCGAATGACAGGCGGGCGCGGCAAGGTCATCGGCACATTTTTCGGAATTTTGATCCTGGGCATTTTAAATAATACGATGAATCTGATAGGCGTGTCGCCTTATCTTCAAGGTCTGGTTAAAGGGCTAATTATCATTATTGCCGTGCTGCTGCAAAAGAAAGATTAGAAGCGGAAGGGATTTTTCCATAAATTGCTGAGGATAGTCAAGATGACCATACATCTAAAAGACGAGCCGTCCGGCTCGTCTTTTGTTTCATTTTTTTTCGATTAATCTTGCTTTTAATAGCACCCGGTAAAGGAGCACGGTCGTCTCGGCACGAGTCAATGACTTTTGAGGACGCAGCTCATGTCCATACCCCTTCACCAGACCCTCTTTAATAGCTGTACGCATCGCATCGCGCGCCCAGTCGCCAATTTGATGGCTATCGGCGTAGGCGGTTAAATCCGTTTGCTTACCGGGAGTTATCGAAGCGGCATTGGCCAGTCGCAGTGCTCGAAAGAACGTTACGATCGCTTCTTGGCGCGATACCTCCTGATTTGGACCAAACGTTCCATCTTCGAAGCCATCCATAATTCCGTATTCTTTAACTGCTGCAACAGCGCCGCTGTACCAGCTCGACTTGGCTACGTCCCGGAAAACGGCGTAATCTCCTTTTTCCGGCAAACCCAACGCCCTTGCAAGCAAAGAAGCGAGTTCTGCGCGAGTGATAGCAGTTTCAGGAGCGAATCGGGTTCCATCTACACCATGTACGATCATTCTGCTATTCATATCGCCAATTTCAGCTTGGGCCCAGTGTCCTTGAACGTCTGTTAATTGGGACGGTTTGTATACCAGTACAAAAGCGCTGTTCGAGAAACTGCGAATAACGGCGGCCTGCCGACCATCTACTTTGGTAAATTCCGTCGGCACCGGACGCACATCGGGTTTCCGATCCCAAGCCATGGCCGTTGAAACCGTTCCGACATCCGTCGGCAAGTAAATGATCCTCTCCACATAACGGCTGAAGCTGGAAATCTCTTTTGTCCCGCCATGACGCGTTACATGCACATTAAAATAAATCGGACCCGCCGCCAACCGGAAACCGCCTTTATTTGCCGCATCCTGCAGTCCAAGTATCGCTTCGTCATTGCCACGTTCGATCGTTATTTGAGCTTCCGTATCGTTCGTCCAATCCGATTCCCGGTTTACGATCTCAGAAAGCGGCAGGCGATATTGGCCGTGTTGTGTTTTTAAAGCAATGACAGTTGCTTTCTCAGCAATGAGCGTGACAGCTTTGCCGGGAAGCCGCAGAGTTATTTTGTCCGCCACATCCTCAACCGCAATCGATAGATTCGCTTGAAATGCGGCAGATAACGGGTCAAGCGCTCTGTTTAGAATGTCTGTATCTAATAGAATATCGATGAATTTCAATCCATTCGCATCTATTTGAACCGAGGCTTTCACGGAAACCTTTTTGTCATTTATCGCTATCAGAAGCCAATTGTCCGGAAACGAATCGCTCGAAAGATTTGCAGCGCCTGAAGGACTAGTTGAACCGGAATTGGAACCGGAACCGGGAAGGGAATTGGAGCTTTCGGTTGAACGAATCACGTTGAGGGTATACGTTTTAGTTGAACCGTCTTGAGCTTTGACAATGACCTCGAACGTGTTTTGGCCCGTTACAAGCGGATATTCATTTGTAATCGAATGGCTTGCTGCCTGCAATCCGTTCACATAGACGGCGGAATAAACATCCGAGGTTGTCAGCATCATTTTCAAACCTAATACCGAATGATTTACATTCACCGTATAGTTCGTAATCCCCGGATTAAAATCAAACTTCGCCGCCCCACCCAAGCCTGTAAGCTGCCAGCCGGTCAAGTTCGCATTGCCGCTCAAAGGAACGATGTTCGTAACCTCGATCAGGCTGACGTTCGCATTGCCGGCCGCATCTGCCACATAGACCGAATAAATCCCGTTCTTTTGCACGGTAAAACGGTCCGTGATTTCCACACCCATCTTATCGAAATCGGCGATCGAACGTCTTCCTGCCGCCCATTTGACCGACGAAACGCTATTGAATTCACCGTATACGGATGCAGTAACCGTTATGGTCACACTCCCAAAGGTTGGGCCGGCAGGATCCTCTTGCAGTCGGATACCCGGAGGCTGATCGTAAGTAAACACAATCTCCACGGTTTGATCTAGCGATAGTCCGCTTGCTTCTACTTTTGCAAAATAAACAACGTTCTCCGCTACAGTATTGCTCACCGTGTAGGCAGCTATGCCATCCGCATTGGTTACTCCGTAAACTGCCTGGATGATCGACCGTCCGTTTTTCGCTTGAAGACTCACTCGTTTGTCGGCTAGCGGATGGCCGTCTGCGTCCTTGAGCGTTACAAAGATCGAAGCGGTGCTTTTGCCATCTGCCCGAACGACCAGATCGCTTGCGGTGAGCGTTGAGTGAGATGCGCTCATGTCTCTCTCCATGAACTGAACGCTGGCCGTCGCTGGTATCGCACTGCCGCCGACCGATGCGCTGATCGTCGCGTTGCCGACTGTCGTCGGAGCCGTGAGAGTCGCCGTGTAGGAGCCGTCGGCGTTATCCGACACGGCGCTTAACGTGCCTAACGTCGAGTTGATGACGACCGCCGACCCTCCGGTCGACAAAGCGTGTCCCTGCGCGTCCTTCAACTTGACGGTCACCACCGTCTGGCTTGTCCCGTCAGCGGCAAGCGAAGCGCTGTCCGCATCGACAGTGCTGTTCGCCGCCGACGGCGCGCCCGGCACGAACTGAACGCTGGCCGTCGATGCAATCGCGCTGCCGTCGACCGTTGCGCTGATCGTCGCCGAACCTATCGTCGTCGGAGCCGTGAGCGTCGCCGTATAGGAGCCGTCGGCGTTATCCGACACGGCGCTTAGCGTGCCTAGCGTCGAGTTGATGACGACCGCCGACCCTCCGGTCGACAAAGCATGTCCCTGAGCGTCCTTCAGCTTGACGGTCACCGTCGTCTGGCTTGTCCCGTCGGCGGTAAGCGAAGCGCTGCCCGCATCGACACTGCTGTTCGCCGCCGACGGTGCGCCCGGCAAGAACTGAACGCTCGCCGTCGATGCAATCGCACTGCCGTCGACCGTTGCGCTGAGCGTCGCCGAACCTATCGTCGTCGGAGCCGTGAGCGTCGCCGTATAGGAGCCGTCGGCGTTATCCGACACGGAGCTCAGCGTGCCAAGTGTCGAGTTGATGACGACCGCCGACCCTCCGGTCGACAAAGCATGTCCCTGAGCGTCCTTCAGCTTGACGGTCACCGTCGTCTGGCTTGTCCCGTCAGCGGTAAGCGAAGCGCTGCCCGCATCGACAGTGCTGTCCGCTGCCGACGGCGCGCCCGACATGAACTGAACGCTGGCCGTCGATGCAATCGCACTGCCGTCGACCAATGCGCTGATCGTCGCCGAACCTATCGTCGTCGGAGCCGTGAGCGTCGCCGTATAAGTGCCGTCGGCGTTATCTGACACGGCGCTTAGCGTACCAAGTGTCGAGTTGATGACGACCGCCGACCCTCCGGTTGTCAAAGCATGCCCCTGAGCGTCCTTCAACTTGACGGTCACCGTCGTCTGGCTTGTCCCGTCAGCGGTAAGCGAAGCGCTGCCCGCATCGACAGTGCTGTTCGCCGCCGACGGCGCGCCCGGCACGAACTGAACGCTGGCCGTCGATGCAATCGCGCTGCCGCCGACCGATGCGGTGAGCGTCGCCGTACCTATCGTCGTCGGAGCCGTGAGCGTCGCCGTATAGGAGCCGTCGGCGTTATCCGACACGGCGCTTAGCGTGCCAAGTGTCGAGTTGATGACGACCGCCGACCCTCCGGTCGTCAAAGCATGTCCCTGCGCGTCCTTCAGCTTGACGGTCACCGTCGTCTGGCTTGTCCCGTCAGCGGTAAGCGAAGCATTGCCCGCATCGACAGTGCTGTTCGCCGCCGACGGCGCGCCCGGCACGAACTGAACGCTAGCCGTCGATGCAATCGCGCTGCCGTCGACCGATGCGCTGATCGTCGCCGTACCTATCGTCGTCGGAGCCGTGAGCGTCGCTGTGTAGGAGCCGTCAGCATTATCCGACACGGCGCTTAGCGTGCCAAGTGTCGAGTTGATGACGACCGCCGACCCTCCGGTCGACAAAGCATGCCCCTGAGCGTCCCTCAGCTTGACGGTCACCGTCGTCTGGCTTGTCCCGTCGGCGTTAAGCGAAGCGCTGCCCGCATCGACAGTGCTGTTCGCCGCCGACGGCGCGCCCGGCACGAACTGAACGCTGGCCGTCGATGCAATCATGCTGCCGTCGACCGATGCGCTGATCGTCGCCGTACCTATCGTCGTCGGAGCCGTGAGCGTTGCCGTATAAGTGCCGTCGGCGTTATCCGACACGGCGCTTAACGTGCCTAGCGTCGAGTTGATGACGACCGCCGACCCTCCGGTCGACAAAGCATGTCCCTGAGCGTCCTTCAGCTTGACGGTCACCGTCGTCTGGCTTGTCCCGTCGGCGTTAAGCGAAGCGCTGCCCGCATCGACAGTGCTGTTCGCCGCCGACGGCGCGCCCGGCACGAACTGAACGCTGGCCGTCGATGCAATCATGCTGCCGTCGACCGATGCGCTGATCGTCGCCGTACCTATCGTCGTCGGAGCCGTGAGCGTTGCCGTATAAGTGCCGTCGGCGTTATCCGACACGGCGCTTAACGTGCCTAGCGTCGAATTGATGACGACCGCCGACCCTCCGGTCGACAAAGCATGTCCCTGAGCGTCCTTCAACTTGACGGTCACCGTCGTCTGGCTTGTCCCGTCAGCGGTAAGCGAAGCGCTGCCCGCATCGACAGTGCTGTTCGCTGCCGACGGCGCGCCCGGCACGAACTGAACGCTGGCCGTCGACGCTATCGCACTACCGCCGACCGTTGCGCTAATCGTCGCCGTACCTATCGTCGTCGGAGCCGTGAGCGTCGCCGTATAGGTGCCATTTCTATTGTCCGTCACAGGGCCAAGCGTACCTAACGTCGGAGTGATGGCGACCGCCGACCCTCCGGTCGTCATGGCTCGTCCCTGAGCGTCCTTCAGCTTGACGGTCACCGCCGTCTGACTTGTCCCGTCAGCGGTAAGCGAAGTGCTGCCCGCTTCAACTGAGCTGTTCGCCGCCGACGGCGGGCCCGCCAAGAACTGTACCTTCGCTGTCGACGGTACCGCACTACCGCCGACCGTTGCGGTGATCGTCGCCGTACCGACCGTGGCCGAAGCAGTGATCGTCGCCGTGTAGGTACCGTTATTGTTGTCCGTTACGGGGCCAACCGTCCCCGCCGTCGAAGTGATGGTGACAGGCAGCCCCCCGGTCTTCCAATCGTTGCCCTGCGCATCCTTCAACCTCACGGTAACTGTCGTCTTACTTGTCCCATTGGCTGCGAGACTGGACTGCGCGCTGTAAACCTTACTCTCCTCCAAGGATAACGAATAATCCGGAATCATGTAGGTCCTGAAGGCAAGGTCATATCCCGCAACAAAGGAGTATCCTCGTTTATAAGGATCGCCAGTACTGCCGTACCATTCAAAACCCGTAGTGCTTCCTCCATTTTCCGAGGAAACAACCATTCTATACAACGTAGCTTTCTTCAAATAAGGCGGTGCTCCTGAGAAATCGACCGTTATCCAGCCTGCACTGTACGACGTCAATTGTGCTGTAGCAAGCGGTGTCGCGAGATTATCGTTCTTATAAATACTCACCTTTATTGCGCCGGGCGATCCGGAAATATTATCTATCCATAGATCGATCTTATTGAGCTCGCCCGTAATAGCCGGGGTAAAAGTTTGATGACGGGGGGAATCGCGATTTACTACCCATACATTTCCTGCCTTATTTGCCTGCTCTTGATCTAAAACAGGCGAATCCGCAGCAAATCCATTCCCGCCGGGAGCCACTCCTAAAATAAGCACGAATACAAGAATCCATCGCTTATTTTGATTCGAGCCTTTCATCCATATCCTCCGTTCTTGCCCTCGATGTTACAGACTTTTGCATTTCAATTACCCTCAGCCAAGCCCCCGGTTATTCTCGGAAACACCTCGCGCTTACCGCTGCCATTATTCGACAAAATCAAGCATCTGCGTTCCTCCAAAAGTTTTCCGGCATATTTTTTCGCTCCGCAACACACCCGCTCCCCTCTATATTGTACCGCGTCCAGATCTACGAAAATGTAGTTGGACTTCTGTCAAGATAGAGGGTGCAATCTGAGAGAAAAGCTTTGGGCTATGCGGTGAATCGCACGGATGGCGGCTAAGTGATGAACTTGAAGAACACGACGAAAACCGCAACAAAAAAACTGGGTGATCCCAAGCCCAGTTTTTTTGAAAAATGTTAATTAGTTAGTGGCGGCAAGAGTGATATCATCTGTGTTGTAATTGAGGATGTCTTTATTGCTTTGAATCAAGTTTGGCAAGTTTAAACCGCCACCGCCGTTGATTCCGAATTGGCTGCCAATTTTGTAAGTAGCATAAGTTTTTACAAGATTTCCCGAAGCATCATATTGATAAACGATTGCGGGAATGTTCGGAGAGTGGTCAGAGTAGAGAACTTGACCGTCATGACGAAATACTTGTTTGCCGTCTTTTGCAGCAGAGGTGTCAAATGTTTGTTTATCGACAATAAGAAGGCTGTATTTTGTTCCCGTTTCATTTTGGCCAAACACGTAATATTGAGTCTCCAAATTGACTTTGGAGGCAATAGCGCTATTCAACCATTGCGGAGCCGTTGTTGTACTGGCACTTGCCATACCTGGAAGAACCAACAATAGGATTGCAGTCAGTGCTAAAAATAGATGAGTGATTTTTTTCATACTTTCTCTCCTTTGCCATTTGGGTATGTATGTATCCAAAACAGCTTAGCCATTTTGGTGGGATCACAATTGCCGGATTAAAAACGAATTCAAGAATGATATGAAATAATAATAGGACAAAAGTTGGTAATTTTCGACAGTATTTGTTGTTAGAATGTGTCAAATTATTGGCTTAATTGTCGTCCTTTGTTAAATATTGGCTGTTTTTAAATTATAAATCAGATTATGATCTGTATGCAATGCAAAATTTCACTGCTGTTTAAAGAAATTGAGTTCGCCGGTGTTATTTTTTGCGGAAATCAATTATGCATCGCTTACATTTGCCTTTTGCGTGAGAAAGCATCATCAGGTAATGATGATGCTTTTTTGGTGTCATCTTTACGGTGGAAGTCCCAAGCTGCATATCAAGCAGAAGGGTATTGACTTGGAGTTAACTCCAGAGTGTAAGCTTTTCTATATAACCGGAGAGAGGATTTGATAAATGACATTTAATTTCATTTGTTCATTAAATTGCAGGTGGCTGAATAGGTCAGCGGCCTCACATTTTCCAAGAGAGAAGGAGTAGAGAAATCATGTGCAGAACCCATGTTCTAAGTGTCTCAAATGCTAAAGCGCCATTTGAAAGGACTACTATTGAGCGGAGAGAATTACGACCGGATGACGTCTTAATCGATATTAAGTTTAGTGGTATTTGCCATTCCGATATTCATAGTGCATTCGATGAATGGGGGGGCGGCATGTTCCCGATGGTTCCCGGTCACGAAATTGCAGGTGTCGTGACGGCTGTCGGACCGAAAGTTACGAAATTTGCCGTTGGCGATCGCGTTGGCGTTGGCTGCTTTGTTGATTCCTGCGGAGAATGTGAATATTGTCTTCGCGGCGAGGAGCAATTTTGTACAAAAGGTGTAATCAACACATATAATTCATTGGATTATGACGGCAATCCAACATATGGCGGCTACAGCAAGAAAATCGTTGTAAAGGAAGATTTCGTTGTCCGCATTCCGGACGCACTGGATTTGGATGTTGCAAGCCCGCTTTTGTGTGCCGGCATCACCACGTACTCTCCTTTGAAACAATGGAACGCCGGTCCGGGCAAGAAAGTTGCCATTGTAGGAATGGGCGGGCTTGGCCACCTGGCGGTGCAATATGCGCATGCTCTGGGTGCGGAAGTAACGGTCTTGAGTCAGTCTTTGAACAAGAAAGACGAAGCTCTCGGTTTTGGTGCGGATCATTACTTTGCAACCAGCGATCCCGCTACATTTAGCGAGTTAGCCGGTCGTTTTGACCTTATTTTAAATACCGTGTCTGCAAATCTTGATGTTGATGCGTATTTATCCCTGCTTCGTGTAGACGGAACGCTTGTAAATGTTGGCGCACCAAGCCAACCGGATAAATACCATGTATTTTCCTTAATCATGCGTCGTCGCAGCATTGCCGGTTCACTCGTTGGCGGAATCCGGGAAACGCAAGAAATGCTCGATTTCTCCGCTCAACATGGCATTGCCCCTAAAATTGAGGTAATCCGCGCTGACCAGGTAGACGAAGCTTATGAGCGTGTTCTCCGCAGCGATGTGCGTTACCGATTCGTCATTGACATCTCTACCCTGTAACTTGTAAAGATGCTTTTATCATCTTGAAGCGGCTTTGATGAGAGGTGGGTTGGCCAGTTATTTGGTTAGCCCATCTTTTATTTCCTGAAATTAAGTTTCACGCAATTTAAAAAAGGTGCTTTTTCCTCTTGACTTGGAGTTAGCTCCAAATGCAATAATATCTGATATCAGGAGGTGAAACCGCATGGCGGTGACAATTGCACAAGTAAGTGAAAAATTTGATCTTTCGCAGGATACGCTCCGCTATTATGAACGGATCGGACTGATTCCTCGTGTGAACCGCAATAAAAGCGGAATCAGAGATTATTCGGAAGAAGATTGCAGGTGGGTCGAATTCGTCAAATGTATGCGAGGTGCAGGTCTTTCCATTGAAGTATTGATTGAATATGTCGGGCTGTTTCAACAAGGCGATGAGACCGCTGAGACAAGGAAAGAGCTGTTGATCGAGGAGCGTAAGCAGCTCGCTGAAAGAATGGAAATTATGAAGAAAACATTGGAACGTCTGGACTACAAAATTTCAAGATATGAAGAGACCATAGGCGAAACAGAAAAAAATCTAAAAAGACCGCAGGAATAAAACGGCAATCGATAGCTGCTCTATGAGCTAGTTGACTTTTAATCGAATAAACGTTTATTATAGACTCATGAGACATAAAGACGAAAACAAAAACGAAGCGATCTTTCAAGCGACGATTCAACTGCTGAACGAGATAGGCTTTTCCGATATATCCATGTCCAAGATCGCCAAGCGAGCGAACGTGTCGCCATCGACCATTTATGTGTATTTCGAGAACAAGGAGGACATGCTGGGCAAGCTGTTTTTGAATGTGAGACAAAAAATGAGTTCGACAATGTTTGCGGGAATAGATGAATCCATGCCCGTCAAAGCCGGACTTGAGTTAGTGTTTAGAAACTACATCACGTTTATTTTTGAACATAAAGATGATTTTTTATTCCTTGAACAATTTAGCAATTCACCGCTTGTTGAGAATTTGAATCTGGAAGACGTCGATTTGATGTCCAAGCCGTTTTATAAGCTAGTTGAGAAAGGCAGGGAGCAACTGCTGTTTAAAGATTGCAATGATAGTTTGTTGTTCGTATATATTCAAAATCCGTTATCAGAACTGGCTAAATTGCATTTCAAGGGCGATTTTGAATTTACAGATAAGAATGTGAAGGACTTGGTTCAAATGTGTTGGGATGCCATTAAAGCATAAGTGTGTCCCTCTTTATTTTGATCGTAAATAAACGAACGTTCGATTAAAATTATGTTATCCTCTCTGGAGAATGGATATTACGAAAGGAGGTGACTATGTTCTGAACCCAAACGCAATCTTTGAAACAACTGAAAGGAGTACCTCAAATGACAAAAATCGTTCGCCTGCATGCTTTTGGAGGACCTGAAAATAAGGGGGAAGAGGTTTCAAATGACTGCGATGGCTTCAACCTGTCAAAAGTGTTTATTTCTATTTAAGTTCCTCCGTTTTCCTAAACAAATAGGGAGCGTTATTCCGAGCTCAAAGGCATTGGCGAAAAAGATGGTTTCCTCCATCCCTTGGGATGTGGTGCATCACGCTGCAGAGCTCGGAGCCGGCACAGGGCCCGTTGCCGAAAAAAAGAAATGAACGGCCAGTCGTGTTGATTTGTATTGACTTGGAGTTAACTCCAGAGTGTACGATAGTTTAAATCCATAATTGGGAGGAACAGGAGTGGAGGGAAATTATCAGACGCGCATAGACAAGGCAAAAAAGGCGATAGAAGAGGCTGAATATATGTTGTTAGGCGGTGGGGCAGGCTTATCTGCCGACATGTATTCGTCGGCTTTTTACGCGTTTCGTACACAGGAGGAAAGATGGGCGTACTGGGCCAAACATATCAGCCTCAATCGTTATGAAACAGGCCCTACCAAGCTTTACAAGGATTTATATCGGTTGGTTGAAAACAAAAAATATTTCGTCATTACAACCAATGTCGAAAGCCGGTTTGAGAAGGCGGGATTTTCGCTATACAAAGTATTCGAGCTCCAGGGCAATTGCGGCTACCTGCAATGTGCAAAAGGCTGCCATGACAAGCTGTATCCTAATGAAGGACTGGTAAAGGACATGATTGAGACGACAGTTGATTGTAAAATACCATCCGAGCTCGTTCCCACATGTCCTGGCTGTGGCGGCGAGATGGTTCCAAGAATCAACCGATACTGTGTACACGATGAGAAGTGGGATGAATTAGAAGCGCTGTACAAAGACTTCGTACTGGATTCCGTAGGAAAGAAGAGGGTCTATATGGAGTTGGGTATTGAGCGTGAGAACCTAATCCGATTGAAACAAGATCATCCGGGGAGCTTTGAGGAAAATGAAGAAAGCGCCGTGGCATTCACCGAAGACATGCAAGAGGTTGTATCGGCCTTAATGATCAAGCGTGCTGAATTTGTAAATCCCAACAGGTTCGTTCGGCATGGACAATATTAATCTAACGTGCGCGGTTCACGATGAAGTTATCCAGGCCGGGAACGCTGGGAAATTGGGCCCAATAAAATTGCCCTGCAAGCAGTGAATCCAGGGCTTGCCGCCACTATTCAAACGGCATACGGTCCCTTCGCCGCCGGCATTTTCATTACGGTGTTGCCATAATCATAGAGCACCGGCAAAAAGCAGACCCAAACTGGAGACAGTTTTGGTCTGCTTTTTCTGTTTATAGGCATGATTATTTAATAGCAAGGGTTGACGAAGCAGAGAACTTTTATTATATTATCTATATACCTATACGGGTATATGTAATCGAGGGAGGTGAGCCCCTGTTTCAGGCAGGAATTTTTTTTGTGGTTTTTAATACCCTATGGGGTATATGGGCGGACCTAGTGAAATCCGGATCATAACTTGATTCATGGAGGGATTATTCATGGGAAATATTCATTTGAAGGCTATGCAGGCATCGGAACTTGCTAAAAAAACGATAAACAACGTACCGATTTTTATTCTGGATGTGCGGAATGAAGCGGACTATAACGACTGGAAAATCCAAGGGAATGAAATTGATTCGATCAACGTTCCTTATTTTGATCTTTTGGACGGTGTCGATGCTGTTATTCCCCGGCTTCCGGACGATCGTGAGATTGTGGTCGTGTGTGCGAAAGAAGGTTCTTCCATATTTGTGGCGGAACAGCTGGTGGATCATGGGCAGAACAATGTGTCCTATTTAAAAGGCGGAATGAAGTCATGGAGCGAGCACCTGGAACCTGTAAAAGTAGGCGATCTGAAGAACGGAGGCGAAATTTATCAATTTGTCCGGATCGGTAAAGGCTGCCTTTCTTATATGGTCATTTCAAACGGTGAAGCAGCCGTCATTGATGCCGTCCGGATGACCGGCGTGTTTGAAGATTTTGCCAAGGCTCGTCATGCAAGCATTAAATATACGATCGATACTCATCTTCATGCGGATCATATTTCCGGCGGTCTGCAGCTGGCCGAACAATCAGGAGCTTCCTATTGGCTGCCGCCTAAAGATGCAGATGAAGTTGTGTTCGATTATATGAAGCTTGAAGAAGGAAATGTTCTCACAGTAGGAAATACGGAAATCCACATTCAACCCGTATATTCGCCGGGCCATACCATTGGCAGTACATCCTTGATCGTCGATAATCAGTATTTGCTTTCCGGCGATATTTTATTTGTTCGATCGATTGGGCGTCCCGATTTGGCTGGCAAAGCGGAAGACTGGGTAGCAGACCTCAGAAAAACATTATATGAGCGGTATAAACAATTGCCCGAACATTTGATCGTGCTTCCGGCTCATTTTGGCCGTGTTTCGGAATTGGGTGAGGGCGGCAAAGTTTCGGCGCGGTTAGGTGACTTATATCAAGATAACGATGGATTGAAAATAGCAAACGAATCAGCATTTAGGCGGGCTGTAACCGAAAATCTTCCTCCGCAACCTAATTCTTATGTGCAGATAAGACTTGCCAATATGGGGAAAATTGCGCCCTCGCCGGAAGAACAACGGGAAATGGAAATCGGCCCGAACCGATGCGCAATCCAAGATTAAAAAAGGAGGTTAACCGATGACTAGTTGGCATGCAGACCGCATTTTAGTGTGTGTTGGACTTGCTTGTCCGCTTCCGGTAGTTCAAACCAAGAAAACGATTGAGGAACTGAATCCCGGAGAAGTGCTGGAGATTCGGGCTACCGATAAAGGCTCTATTGCCGATCTTCGGGGGTGGGCCGCTCGTACAGGACATCACTATCTTGGGCTAAATGAAGAGAATGGCGTCATTCATCACTACATTCGCAAGGCCGGCGTATCCGAGACGCATGAAGAAATCAACCATCCGCATACGGCGACGAATTCGGAGGTTCAATCCAAGTTAATGGCTGGAGAACAGCCGATTATCCTTGATGTGCGGGAGGCTTCCGAATATGATTCCGGGCATATCCCCGGCGCAATTTCGATCCCTCTGGGAGATCTGGAAGAAACAATGACCCGGCTGGACCCGGACAAAACGTATTACTTGGTATGCCGCACCGGAAACCGAAGCGATAGGGCCTGCCGGAAGCTTGCGGAAAACGGGTTCAGAAGTGTTATCAATATTTTGCCCGGCATGTCTCAATGGGAACACGAAGTGGAAAAAAACAATCATTTTGCAGGAGGAACAGAAATGGCGCATTTAATTGTCGATGCTAAAGGTCTTGCATGTCCGATGCCGATCGTAAAAGCTAAAAAGGGAATGGCCGCGTTGGAACCCGGACAAATCATGGAACTTCAGACGACCGATAAAGGTTCGATGAAAGATTTTCAGGCATGGGTTCGGCAAACCAAACACGAGCTGATTGAAGCAAAAGAAGAGAACGGAGTATTTACGTTTATAGTGAAAAAATGATAACGATACAGGGGCGTGGGTGAACGAAATGGATTCGGCAAAGGAAAAAACGACGATTGTTCTTTTCAGCGGGGAACTCGACAAAGCGATCGCTGCGTTTATTATAGCTAACGGCGCCGCGGCATATGATCATGAGGTTACGATTTTCTTCACGTTTTGGGGTCTTAACGCACTTCGCAAAGATGAAGCCGTTCAAGTCAAGAAGGGCTGGCTGGAGAACATGCTTGCAAAAATGATGCCTCGCGGCGCCGATAAACTCGGATTGTCCAAAATGAATTTCGGCGGAATAGGCCCCCAAATGATCAAGCACGTCTTGAAAAAACACAATGCGCTGACGCTGCCGCAATTAATTGAACTGGCTCAAGAACAAGGCATCAAGCTGGTAGCCTGTACGATGACGATGGACTTGCTTGGCCTGCAAGCGGAAGAGTTGATGGACGGCATACACTACGCAGGCGTTGCCGCCTATTTGGGTGACGCCTCGGATGCAAGAGTGAATCTGTTTATTTAGTCTCTCCTTGCGCTTCCTCTATATTGTTTTCCGAAGTTACATCGGTAATAATATACCTATACAGGTATGTTGGAAGGAAGGGTTGCTATGAAATATGATGACGATGTAAAAAAAAGGCTAAAACGCGTGGAAGGGCAAATTCGCGGAGTTTTAAAAATGATGGAAGAAGAGCAAGATTGCAAGGATGTGGTCAGTCAAATCTCTGCTGTCAGAAGTGCTGCGGATAAAGCGATTGCCTACATTGTTGCGGTTAATTTGGAGAACTGCATTCGCGAGGAAAAGGAAGCCGGAAGAGATACAAGCAAAATGGTCAGACAAGCGGTCGATTTATTGGTCAAAAGCCGTTAATATTGAAGGCAAAGATGACGTCCCGGGAATCGGGGCGTCATTTTTAGGTTTAGGCTTATGACTTGGACTGGACAACAATTTAGTGTAATAACACCATGTGCTCTATACATACAAATGAGGTAAATTAATGACGGAGGTGATTCCATGTCTATCCTTTTGTGGCCCAATGGCGCGCCGCTGGCGAGAAGTAATAAACCCGCAGATTGCCCGTCAATGACTGCATACTTGTTGAAAAGCGATAGACCAAGCTCCTGCATCATCGTGTGTCCTGGCGGTGGCAATAAATATCTGGCAGAGCCCAAAGAAGGGATGAACATTGCGAAATGGCTGAATGAGATTGGTTTTTCGGCCGTCGTCCTTCATTATCGCGTGGCTCCTTATGACTATCCATGCCCTCTGTTGGACGCGCAACGGGCCATCCGGCTTCTTCGTAACAAAGCGCAAGAATGGAACATTGATCCAACGCGAATAGGCATCATGGGTTTTTCCGCAGGCGGCCATTTGGCCGCTATGGTCGGGACCCGCTACGATGCCGGTACGCCCGATGCCGATGATCCCGTTGAGAGAGAAAGCTCGAAGCCCGATCTGATGATTCTTTGCTATGCGGTGATGCTCTTATCGAACGAAAAGCACGTCACTTCGAAAACACCTCCGGCATTCCTATGGATAACTGAAAATGATAGTAAGGTACCGGTCAAGCACAATTTGCGTTTTGCCTCTGTTCTTAAAGAACATGGGGTGCCGTGCGAAATGCACGTTTTTGAGGGTGGAAGTCACGGTTTAGGGCTCGCAGCAGATCACCCCAGCGCCAAATATTGGACGCAGCGTTGTCAGCGGTGGCTGGAAAAGCAAGGTTTTTCAAATTAGAGAACAATAACGTCCCGCCTTTCGTGGGAAAGGTCGGGACGTTATTCGATTCAAACTACCTTGCGGACGTCATTTCGGATGATTTTTGTGACTGGCCGTATGCATAAAGGAAGCCGATCGCTCCCACAACCAGAGCTGCAATAAAGATAAGCATCAAGTTGCTATAATGAAATGCGGCAGCAACGGTCACAGTCGGAAGGAGAGGGAAGGCGAGCCAAGATTTTGTCAGCAAGCCTCCGACAGCGGCCACGCCAATCCCTTCGCCCAGGAAGCAGGCAAAGTTCAAAAAGCCCATGCCCGAACCGGATTCCTCGGAATCCAAGGCTCCCGCAACGCTGGCGGATACGACGGTTTTCACAAACGAAAGTCCGCCGAATGTCAGAACCATGGCGACGGAAACAAGCCATGGCGTTCGATCCGGGAACAATGAAACGCTCAGAAAACTTGCGCCGATCATGAATAAGCCGACCAACATGGTGAAAACTGTCCCTAACTTATCGACCAACACCCCGCCGACAAATCCGAATAGTACCACACTGACTGTCCCGGGAAACAGGACGCCGACTCCGATAAAACTTGTCGGCAGTTGATAAACTTCTTTCATCATATATGGAACCATGGATACATAACCGGCGACTGTGCCTAACAGCAAGCTTCCCGTGAGCACACCGACAATAAACGTGCGCTTTTCAAACAAATAAGGTTTTATAAAAGGTTGCTCCGCATATCGAATACGCAAGCCAAACGCGATGAGCAACAGCAAAGAAACGGCTAGAAATCCCCATTGGTATACGGTTGTGAACAGCGTAAAAGCTACAATCCCGACACTTAACAAAGAGGCACCGATGATATCGGTCTTTCCTTTTTTTGCAGTTTCGTCAGGCATCGTTCGCATGAAAAAAGGAATCGTGAGAAGCGTCATCATCGGCAGAAGGAACAACATGAACCAATGGAGATATTCGGTTACGAGCCCGCCAATCACAGGGCCGATTCCTTCGCCGCAGGCTACCATCGAACCTATCATGCCAAAAGCTTTTCCTTGGTGTTTCGTATCGATATACCGGGTAATGATGACCACGATCAATGCCGGAACCGCAGATATTCCTGCCCCTTGTATCAATCGGGCCGTCAAGACGCCCGGATACCACGAATGAAATAAAATTCCGATCAAGGAGCCCGCACCGTAGATCCACAGACCGAACAGGAGCAGTTTCTTCACACCATACAAATCGGACAGCTTTCCATACAGTGCAGTACCTATTGCGAACGTAAGGATAAAACTGGTGTTTACCCAATTCGCAGACGAAGGCGCGATGTCAAACTGGGCAGCGATATCCGGCAACGACACATTAAATATGGTCTCATTGAGAACGCTGAAAAACGCAATAAAACTAAGCCAAACGATCGATTTGGAATCGCCGGCCGCCTTGAATAACTTTTTCAATTGGATAGCCCCTTAATCTTTCAAGGGGAATCACGCAGTTTATAGGGCCAATGATGCGAATTCCCCTATTTTTTGTGCCCTTTTCTGCAAGTTGTACCTCATCGTAACGCCTCCCAATTCGAGTAGTCCAGTAAATTATACTATATAATCAGTTCTCGTGGTAAAACATGTGATGCCCGTACTTTCGGTAAGCCGGAGGCTGGGTAAACTTCACAATCGCCAAGCGTCCTTGCTTCTTGAATAAATCGTTTCACATCGCTCATATCATCGCCCCGGCTATAAAATCTTTTGATGTAAAAGTTCCACAATTATACACTAATTCCTGCAAAGTCGTTTCTCAAGGCATTGTTCCGGTCCTTTTCATTCACCGCGGCAACAAAGCAGGGATTCCTCAGTTGTATCTAGAATGTTTTCTCGACCGGAAACCCAGTCGTAGCATGGTTTGTTAGGCTTTTGTGCATTGATTTTTTCAAGCGTTTTTCGTGATCTTTTCTCTAAATGTTGCCCTAGACGGAGAGGAAGTAAAAGTATGAAGACACTGTATCGACCCGTTGGACTTTTGGAGATGAAGTTGATTCTGGACTTGGATTTGAGGGGGTTCCCGCCAAGACTGCCGGAGCAGCCCATTTTTTATCCTGTGCTCAATAAGCCCTATGCGGATCAAATCGCACGGGAATGGAATACAAAAGACAAATTTTCGGGATATGTCGGCTTTGTAACCGAATTTGATGTTGCCAGTCCCTATATTGATCGATTTGAAGAGCAAGTGGTCGGAAGCAGTCAGCATAACGAATTATGGATCCCTGCCGAAGAGATGGATGAATTCAATCACAACATCATCGGTCAAATCAAATTAGTTGATGTATTTTATGGTCGGGACTATGAGGGGTTAGCTTCGGAAGGATTGAATTTTGAAGCTAAAGACCCTATGGAGCAATTCACGATTTGGAGAGATATGCATAAACTTGGTATTCTAAATCGGGAAATTAAAGAGCAGTGGAAATATCTTTTCATGAATTATCCGTTTTGGAGTCGATCCGATTTCACCAATTATGGGATAACGCATGAAGAAAAAACAGCGATCCTGGCAGCTTTGAAGAGAGAATGGCACGAACAGTTTCCAAACATACCATTGTTTGCCGGCTAGATGAAGTCTTAATCGCGCGGGGAATAGGACAAGCGGCGGGCGCTGCTTATTTATGCTAACATGTAGAAAAGAACCCTACCGGGACATCTCATGTGAATCAAAAAGGCAGGATTGAAACGATGAGCTTTCAATTAAACGATCAGGTGATCAGACGGCTGTGCGGCCGATTCTCTTATGAAGCCGGCACGGCTCTCTGCCAAGCCGGCAAAGTAACGTTTACGACGGCGGAGCCCGAAGCATCGCTCTTCAAAGCGGCGGTCGAAGGAAACATTCAGGTTTCCGTCGATTGCTCGCGGGAGGAGCCGGTTGCCACATGTTCCTGTCCCGTATTTCATCCTGACGACCAATACTGCGAGCATATCGCCGCCGTTCTGCTCAGCATAGGCGATTCTGAGCATAGGCCGCTGGAACAAATGGAATTGGCGGACAAAATGCTGGAGCTATTTAGCGACAAACCGCTCCGTCCGACGGGGGCCCGTTCGCTTTTCGATTCCAGGAAAGTTCTGGAGGTCGAGTTTATTTGCAAACCTTTTTTGTACAAGGATCGGAAGCACATGTTCGGCATCGAGATGAAGGTCGGGACTAAAAGGTTGTATGCCGTACGGCATGTGAGGGAATTTCTGCATCAGATCCAAAGAAGGGGGTGCTGCGCCGTCTCCAGGCATTTCACTTACGATCCGGAGCTCCACAGTTTTCAGGCGGCCGATGATGCGGTCATTCATATGTTAATCCGAATCGGGGACAGCGCCCCTTTTTACAATGGGCCCGGAAGCCGGGATGCCGACCGGATGCTTGCGATTCCGCCGGCCTCATGGGAAGAGCTTCTTTCATTGCTTGCTCAAGCTCCATCGGCAAAACTCGGCCACAACGAAAACACTTATCACGGAATTTGTGTAACGGACGAACCGGTTCCGCTCGTTTTTGCATTCGACCGCACTCCAGGCCCGGCAGAAAGTTATCAACTGGACGTGGAAGGTTTGGATGCAATTACAGTTATGGAATCATACGGAGTTGCCGTTGCGGAAGGAAAGCTGTTTCAACTAGCGGCAGATCAGCTCAAGCGTTTAATGGAATTAAAGCAAATATTCGGAGAGGCCCGCAAACACCAACTGCACATCATGCCGGAGCAAGCGGAAGCTTATTTGGAAAAAGTAATTCCCGGCTTGATGAAGCTGGGAAGGGTTACCATCGCACAAGCCGTTTCGGACCGGATGGAGCAAACGCCGCTGAAAGCCAAGCTGTTCCTGGACAGGCTGAAGGATCGGCTGCTTGCGGGCCTGGAGTTTCAATATGGCGATGTGATTATCAATCCGTTGGAAACGGGCGGCCGCAGCCGCGGCGAGGGGCGCTTGCTTTTGCGGGACGGAGACCGGGAGCGGCGCATTCTGGAGCTTATCGAGCGCAGTTCTTTCATTCAGACCGAAGGCGGGTATTTTTTGGCTGATGAAGAAGCGGAATACCATTTTCTGTATCATATCGTTCCACAGCTGGAAAAGCTGGTCCACATCTATGCAACATCAGCGGTGAAAGTCAGACTTCACCCCGGCGATGTCCCTCCGAAAGTCAAAGTCGACGTAGATGAACGAACCGACTGGTTGGAGCTGCAGTTCGATATCGACGGAATTCCGCAATCGGAGATTCGCAATCTCATTAAATCGCTTGAAGAAAGGCGCAAATACCATCGTCTGCCTAACGGTTCGTTAATGCCGCTGGAAAGCGCCGAGTTTCAAGAAATGATTCGCCTAATCAACGATATAGGTCTACACCGAATGGATGAAAAAGGGGCCCAATTTCGTCTTCCGGCCGTTCGCGGACTCCATTTTGTGGACGCCTTTCAAACGGGAAATGCCGTACAATTAGGCAAACCGCTCCGCCGCCTCCTGGAAAATATGCGGAATCCGGACTATCTGGATTTTCCGGTTCCCGACGGGCTCGTCCGTACGCTTCGGGATTATCAGAAGTACGGTTATCAATGGCTGAAGACGCTTGCCCACTATCGGTTCGGCGGTATTTTGGCGGATGAGATGGGTCTGGGCAAGACGGTCCAAAGCATCGCTTTTGTGGCCGCTGAGCTGCCTGTAATCCGGAACGAAGGAATGCCGGCGCTGATCGTAGCGCCTGCTTCGCTAATGTATAACTGGCATAACGAGCTCAAGCGATTCGCACCCGAAATTCGCGCCGTCATTGCCGATGGCAGCAAAGAAAGCCGGGGCGGTACGCTGAATGGCGTATCCCGGGTAGACGCGGTCATCACCTCGTATCCGCTGCTGCGGAGAGACATTGCGCATTACGCCGGTGTTTCCTTCCATACGCTCATCCTGGACGAGGCTCAGGCTTTCAAGAACCATACTACGCAAACGGCGCAGGCGGTCAAAATGTTGAAAGCCCGGCACCGCTTCGCCCTCACGGGAACTCCGCTCGAGAATTCGCTGGAGGAGCTTTGGTCGATTTGCGATGTCGTCATGCCCGGGCTATTTCCGGACAGAAGGTCTTTCGGCGAATTGACCAGGGAAGCTATAGCGAAAAGAGTGCGTCCCTTTTTGCTGCGCCGGCTGAAGACCGACGTACTGAAGGAGCTGCCGCAAAAGATCGAATCGCTGCAAGCTTCCCGGCTGCTGCCTGAGCAGAAGAAGCTGTACGCGGCCTATTTGGCTAAATTGCAGCAGGAGACGTTGATGCATTTGAGCACGGACGGCTTTAACAAAAACCGGATCAAAATATTGGCCGGTTTAACCCGGCTGCGCCAGCTGTGCTGTCATCCGGCCTTGTTCGTGCAGGACTACGCGGGAGGTTCGGCCAAGTTCAATCAGCTGATGGAGCTGATCGAAGAGTTCCGAAGCATGGGGAAGCGGATGCTCGTTTTCTCGCAGTTCACCGAGATGCTGGGTCTTATCGGCCGCGAGCTTTCGCGTCGGGGTGTGCCGTATTTTTACCTGGACGGGCAGACCCCCGCCGCGGAACGTGTTGAGTTGTGCGGCAAATTTAACGCAGGCGAGCGGGATTTGTTTCTTTTATCCTTGAAGGCCGGGGGGACCGGGCTGAACTTGGCCGGAGCGGACACCGTCATCCTGTACGATCTATGGTGGAATCCGGCGGTGGAACAGCAGGCGGCGGACCGGGCGCACCGGATCGGGCAAAAAAGCGTAGTCCAAGTGATCCGCCTCGTCACCCAGGACACGGTGGAAGAAAAGATGTACGCGCTCCAGCAGAAGAAGCAGAACTTGATTGATGAAGTGATTAAGCCCGGGCAAGAAGGTTTGTCCGCCTTGTCGGAAGACGAAATTCGCGAGCTTTTGATGATTTAGTGTTCAAGGAATTTATACTTGTCGTATTTACAATATTTCGATATACCCTTCTGTTCCATGCACGCGAATTCGTTGCCCGTCTTTTATCAGCTTGGTAGCATTCTCCACTCCGACAACTGCCGGTAAGCCATATTCACGTGCGATAACTGCTCCGTGGGTCATCAGTCCGCCAACTTCGGTGACCAGGCCTTTTATGGATACAAACAATGGTGTCCAGCTAGGGTCTGTAAAGGAGGTGACTAATATATCTCCATCTTCCAGATCGGCATCTTCCATGTTTAAAATGACACGTGCCCGTCCCTCTATAACTCCGGAAGAAACAGGTAGACCTACAATAGCTTCGGCCGGCAGATTTTCACGTTTGTACTTACCTGCAATGATTTCACCATCAGACGTGATTACACGTGGGGGAGTTAGTTTTTCAAAAAACTTGTAATCGTCTTTTCGTTTGGTGATGATCTGATAATCCAGTTTATTTGTGCGTACGACTTCGTGAAGTTCTTCAAAAGTGAGATCGTATATATCTTCTTTTTCATGAATAACGCCCGCTTGTACGAGCTGCTCGGCTTCTTTCAGCAAAGCCTGCTTATAAACGAAGTAGCGAGTAACCATGCCGTATTTGGGATATTCCCGATACCCGATGAAATTGCGGACGAGGTCGATCATTCGTTTTGTTTCTTTGGCTTTTTGTTCACCATCCGGCAATTGCTTCAATCGATCTAATAACTCTTGTTCCTTTGCCAAAGCTTCCTGTTGCCCTTGCTCAAATTTCCGATTGCTGGCATTAGGCTCAAAGTTTTTGATGTTACCAAGAATCATGGGGACAAGTGTAGTTGGTTTTTCGCTCCAACGAGTTCTGGTAATATCGATTTCTCCGGCACATCGCATTCCGTATTTGCTGAGATAAGCATCGATAGCGTCGTGGGCTTCCTGTCCACCGTCAAACTTAACCAGTTCATCCAAAAAGTTATCATCTTTTACATGCTGCAAATAATCAATGACTTCCGGATAAGGACGAATCACATCTGCGACATCCAATAGCGCCAGACCCATTTCCGAAGTAATATTGCCCAGTACGGATTGAGAAAGCGTATCTGCTGCGTTTTTTTCACCTAACCACTCGTTCATTTTTTCATTGATCCATGATGAAGCATCCATAGCAGCCATAATCACACCCGAACTTTGTGGGGCAAATAAAATCTTCTTTAATTGCTGCTGGATATCTTCCAGAATAAAATCAAATAAATCGGAACCCGATTTCGCTTGGATGTTTTGTTTTAACTCTCCTATCGATGTTTGACTACGCTTAATCAAATCAGAAACGATTGTCGGATCGTTCTCGAATTGTGCCAGCATATCTGTATTGCTTCTGCCCGGACTCGGTGCTGTTTGATCATTTGGTAACAATTTTATAAAATCTCGCTCTATTATGGTCATGAGTGCGCCTTTTATGAGCGGATCGGATCCCAGGGTATTTAATAAAGTCTCCCGGCCGACAGGTGAAGCCAGCCTGGATGTAACATCAACAAACAACCTTCCACCAGCTTTGCGCATGGGTGCAGGAGTCGTTAACAGGAAAAAAGACAATCCCAGCGGTTTCATGGGATCTGTCATCATTTGTTGGTGACCGACAGATAGATAGACGTGATTTTCTTGATCATTCGCTTCAGGGATCGGGTATAAAGTCGTGATCGGACGACTCTGGACAATATAAAATGTATCATGGGCCAAACACCATTCGATATCTTGCGGCTGGCCGAAATAAGCTTCGATCCGTCTTCCGAGGCGTTCCAGTTGTAAAATTTGTTGTTCAGTAAGTGTCTGAGTTTTTTGCCGATCAAGTTCGATCTGCTGCGTCTCTGTTCCGCCTTCTTTTCGTCCATAGATCGCCAATTTTTTGGTTGCTATCCTCTTATCGACGATTTGCCCATCGCGAACTTTATAACAATCGGCAGATACCAAGCCAGAGACAAGTAGCTCTCCAAGTCCAAAACTGGCGTCGATGGATAACAACTTTCGGTTGCAGGTAATCGGATCAGCGGTAAATAAAATCCCTGAAGCCTGCGGGAAAACCATCCTCTGAACGATTACGGATAAATAAACTTGGCTGTGGTCAAATCCGTTTTGCATACGGTAGATTACCGCGCGATCCGTAAATAGGGAAGCCCAGCATTTACTGATATGCTGCAAGATTGCTTGTTTGCCGATGATATTTAAATAGGTGTCTTGCTGGCCGGCAAAAGAAGCATGCGGTAAATCTTCAGCAGTCGCACTAGAACGTACTGCATATGCATGCTCCTCGCCAAACCGGGAGAGATAGTGAGTAACTGCTTTTACAACATCGGATGGAATTTCTACTCCCATAATGGTTTGTCGAATCTCCCGGCTGATTTCACCAATTTGCGCTCGATCCTCTACTTTTAGCACGGTTAGTTGATCCAACAAAGCATGATACGTTTCGTTTTGTTCGATGGCTTTTTGATATCCCGCTGTTGTAACACAAAATCCTTCTGGTACTTGTATTCCTTCAATTTTTGATAATTCCCCTAAATTTAACCCTTTTCCGCCAACGAGCAAAAGCTGCGTTTTTTCCATTTCCTGAAAGCCGAGAACCAAAGAACACATTCTACATCTCTCCTAACCATTAAAATGAGAAAAACCATTTGACAAGAGTTAGCCCGACGTGGTACACTAAAATTGTAAGATGCGATAACTTTGTGTTTTCAAATATAAAAAGTCGTAATCCGATTATATCATCGTGATTGTTTATATGCAATACAAAAAGAACCTGGTGAAAATTCCTAGGTTCTTTTTTGATTTTCCACCACCGTTAGTTTAGAGCGAGCGATCTCCTTGCTCTTTTTTTGTTTCAGGAAATAATTGGGGCTGTTTGTGAGAATTTTGAGAGACGCTTGTGGTAATATCCAAGACAATAAATATTTTGTCACATTTTGAAAGTGTTATCTGGGAGTCTGTCCGATGAACCACGTAGAAGGTATATAAATGCAAAATGACAGCAATTATGCAGTCATTATTCATTCGGTATGCACAAAAGTAACTCCGTCGGACAGACTCCTGGGTAAAAGGAACTATGCAAAATGACTCTAAGGATCCCACCATCTCATTTCCAAGGAGGAACAGCGAATGATACAGAAACGGAAGCGCAGAAAAAAGGAAAGGATGAAGAAAAAATATTCCTATCTCGTTGCCATGCTGGCGGCGCTGGGTTTGCATGCGATGCTGGCCGATAGGGTGGAAGCGAAGCCTGCCTGGGCGGATGATAATTTTCTTCAGTATGTGACTTACAACAGCGCGTTGTCCAAGTTTTCGAATGAAAATGACGACTATGACGAGAGCAATTTGCAGGCAAATGCATCCTATATTCCGAAGTTTCCCAACAATCTGAGCTTAAGGACGAAAAATTCAGGTTCTGATGACGATGGATTTGCCCTGGGCGGAACGATCTCGCCTGCGGATCTCCCGGCGCCTCTGACGGAGCTTGCGAAGATGGGGCAGCTGGAATTCAAGGTCGATACTTCGGTAAGGATCGATGACAACGATACGATGATTCTGGTCACAAACGGAGACCAGGTCAAGAGACAAAAAAATAGCGATGACGGAGGGCTAGCGGTGTCGTACTCGATGACCTCGGGGTGGACTCCCTTTAAACCCGGCGGCAATAGCGTTCAATTTGTGCTGGACGATTCGCGGACTCCTCTTAGTTATTTTGAGAGCATAAAGCTGTCTCTTGTCGATACTGTTGGACCCGGCTTGCAGAGCATCACCGTGCCGAACGCAGGAAGCGGTAAATTCCATCTGGGCGAAACGATCGACATCGTCCTGCATTTTGATGAAATCGTGAATATCGACACGTCTTTCGAGCTGCCGATGAACACGGGGAAAAAAGCCGTCTATTATTCAGGCAACGGAACGAAAGACATTACGTTTCACTACACCGTCGCAGCGGACGATATGACGCGCAGCGACGTTGGCAAAAAGCCTTACAATCAAGGAAGATATCTCGGCATCGGCACCCGAACTGCGAGCGAATGGGACAGCCAGCAGGGCGGAGACGACAAAATCGGCTCGATTCTGCCGCCAAATGTGAAGGATCTCTCCGACAATGAGATGCTGGGCAGTACGATGGCAAATCCTATGAATTGGAAAAGTAAGTATGATACTTCTTACAATTATACAGGCGGTTCCAGCTACTCTAACCAACTGGACAGCAGCATGCTGCAGGTGGACGGCGTCGTGCCGATCATTAACGAAGTTCAAGTGGCGACGTCCACCGGAACGAAATATTTGAAGGCCGGCGATAAGCTCACGGTCAAGCTGCTGCTGGACGATATCGTTACGGGAACGAAAGGGTATATCGAATTCAACAACGGCAAAAGAGCCGTTTACAAATCGGGCAGCGGCACGAAGGAAGTAACCTATGAATACGTGGTGCAGCCTGAGGACGAGGGCAACGATTTGGCTTACAAGAACTTCGTCGCGAATCTGGGCGTTACCGACGATTTCGGCAATACGGCGATAGTGCAAAACAACTATACGCCCCCGTTGTCTCTTGAAGGCGAAGCGATTTGCGTCGATGCGAAGCTGCCGACCGTGCAATTTTTGCCGGATACGGACGGCACCTATGAGCGCCAGCATACGGTCAAGCTGAATGTGATCGAGCAAGGGTCGGGCCTGAAGGGCGATATTCTCAAGTATGCATGGGTGCAGTCCCCCGACCAGCAGAGCGTTGCATGGGTGACATATGGGGTCATGGACGGCAAATTGCCGACCGTCTTCAAAGACAACACCAACGGAGACTGGTTTGTAACGGTCCTGCTGGAGGATAAGGCCGGCAACGTCAACCGGATTACGAGCCCGGCCATTCGCTTTGACAACGTCAAGCCCGACATTGCCATTACGCCTGACGGAAGCGGCGGCGCATATATAGGTTCGCTGACGCCGCAAGTGACGGTCACCGATGCGCTGGCCGGTCCGGATGACGCCCGGCTGGAGTATCAGTGGGTGTATTACGACGACGAACTCAGCGAAACCGGATGGCTTCCGTTCCGTAACGGCCAGCCCGTGCAGACGCCTCAGTTCCCGGAGCACGGCCGATACACCTTGTATGTGCGCGCCTTTGACCGTGCAGGGAACAAATCCGAGGCTGTTACGCTGCCCTTTTATCTGGATGCGAAACCGCCGGAAATCAGCATGACGCCTGACGGCAATTTAACGCAGCAGCGGACGCAAAAAGCAAGGATCAGCGCCGTGGACGCCAACAGCACCTTGAAGCCGATCCAGTACTTCTGGAGTCAGGACGCCGAAGCGAAAAATGCGGTATGGAAGGAGCTCGGCTCCCAGTACGAGGTTTCGACCGACAATGAGAGCCAGCCGATGGAAGGCATCTGGTATCTGCATGTCCGGGCGTCGGACATTTGGGGCAATGAGGCCGTGGAGAGCAGGGCGTTTTACGTTGACAATACGCCGCCTTCCGTTGTATTTCAATATGCGCCGTCGGTGACCGCATCGGTTAAGGAAGCGAAGGCGGCTGTGAAGGCGAAGGATGCGAACACGATCTCGGGGCTGTACTACCAATGGACGAGCTCCGAGGTCAAGCCTCCTTCGACGGATGCCGGCTGGGCTTCCTTTACGAACGGCGCGGCATTAACGAAGGGTGGCGCCGACGACGACTGGTACCTTCATATCAAAGCGGTGGATTCGTTCGGTAATGAAAGCATCAGCACATCACGGGCGTTCAAGCTGAGCAATACGGCGCCGAAAAGCTCCGATTTTCAGATCGACATGCCGGAGCAAACGAACGCGAGTGAAGTGAAAATAAGGATCGGCACGGCATCGAAGGAGCCTTATATGTATCATGTTGCAGACCGGAACGGGCAAGAAATTCAAAGCGGCCCGGTAACGGACGGTTCGGCGTTATTTACGCTGGAGCTGCCTGCGGCCGAAGGGACCTACGGGTATGATTTCAGCTTTGAAAATGAAGTCGGCATCCGCAGCGATACGGTACCCCGGTCCATCGTCGTGGACAAGACGCCTTCCGTAGCCGAAGCCGTTTATAGCGAAACGGCGCTGACCCGCGGGCCGGTCACGGTTCGTCTGGCGAATCTCAGCGACAACGTGACGCCTGCGAATGAGCTGCAAACACCTGACGGCGACAGCCATGTGTTCGCGGAGAACGGCAGCTATACGTTCAAGGTAGTAGACAAGGCCGGCAACGAGCGTTTGATTCCCGTGCAGGTGGCGAACATCGATAACGTCGCTCCGAATATCCGCATCGACGCCGATAGGCAGCAGCAGCCGAGCCAAACTGTGAGCGCGGCCGTCTATGCCGACGATAATCGGACCGCCAAGGGCGATCTACAGGTGTATTACCAATGGGCGAAATCCCAGTCGGCGCCTGACGCATCGGACGGCGGGTGGATAGCTGCGGCGAACGGAACCGTCATTACCGAGAGCGGCCTTGAGTCCGGGGAATGGTATTTGCACGTGAAGGCGGTCGATCAAGCGGGCAATGCGGCTATTCGAACGAGCGACAAACTGATTGTCGACCGGACTGCGCCGATGGCGTCAATTGCGTATTCGATGACAGAGCCTACGGCTAATACGGTAACGGCGCATATCACGTTTGACAAAGCCGGCGTCCGTGTGCTCAATACGCCGGGAGGTATCCCGTACTATACGTTCAACGCGAACGGTTCCTTTGCCTTTGAATATGAGGACGAGGCGGGCAACCGCAGCAGCGCCCTGGCGACGGTCGATCAGATCAATCCGTCGCTGCCGAAAGCGAATGTTTCCTTTTCGACGACAGACCTTACGAAAGACGATGTTACGGTTACGATCGCCACATACAACAACCGCTTTTCGTTGGCGGATATGACGTTCGAAACAGGGATGGGCGAGCAGCTCGTCAGCAGCCAAACGAACGGCCTGTCGGTCACGGAATCCGTGTACACCATTTCGCATAACGGCATCATTTCCTTCGTTCTCCGGGATACGACCGGAGCGGTGGCCGATCAGCCGGTCAAGGTGCCGGTATGGAACATCGACAAAACGGCGCCGGTCGCGACGCTCCGCTACGGCAGCACCGGCTGGACAAGAAGCGGCGTCGGCGTCACGCTCCAGTTGGAGGATGAGTCGCCTACGACCATTTTGAACAACGGCGGCAGCAATTACATCGTTCTGGAGGAGAACGGCACGTTTACGTTTGAGTTCCAGGATGTGACGGGCAACCGGTCTTCCGTGACGGCGGAGGTCACTCACATCGATAAAGAAGCGCCGACCGCCACGGTCGCCTACAGCACGACGGAGCCGACGAACGGGCCGGTCACGGCGACCATTCAAACGGCGGACAACAGCGGTGCGCCTGTGACGATTGTCAATAACGGCGGACAGGCGAGCTATACGTTTACGGAGAACGGAACTTTTACTTTCATCATTCGGGATCAGGCCGGCAACGAAAGCAGCATCCCCGTCGAGGTTAGAAACATCGACAAGGTCAAGCCGACAGGAACTGTCGTATACAGCACCAAATCGTTGACGAACCAGGATGTAGTCGTCAATTTGACGGCGGTTGACGACGGCGGCGAACCGGTGACGATCACGAGCGACGGCGGCCCGCAGCATACGTTTAAGCAAAACGGCGTGTTCACTTACACTTTCAGAGACAAAGCCGGAAATGAGGGAACTGTCGTCGCCGGCGTCAATTGGATCGACAAAACGCCGCCTCGCGGAACGATCACCGCCTCCGAAACGAGCCCTACCCGGGAGGATGTCACGCTGACGCTGAATTTGCCGGACGGGGGCGATATTGTCAATAACGGCGGCAGCAATACGATGGCGGCGCATGAAAACGGCGACTACACGTTCCAAGCAGCCGATGCGCTCGGCAATACGGCGGAATTCACGTATCACGTAGGCAATATCGACCGCAAAGCGCCGGTCGGGCAAATCATTTACAGCACGGACGGCCCTACGAACAAAGACGTGATCGCCACGGTGACGGCTGGTGAAGACTTCAAGGTGTTAAACAACAACGGCGGCAAGCAGGTGGTGTTCAAAGAGAACGGCGAGTTCGTGTTTGATCTGCAGGACGAAGCGGGCAACACGTCGTCCGTCAAAGCAACGGTCAACCAGATCGACAGAACGCCGCCAATCGTCACCGTCAAGTACAGCGAGACGAAGTTGACCAATCAGAGCGTCACGGCCTCCGTGTACAGCGAGAATGGCAAAAAGCTGATTGGCATTAATAACGACGAGAAAACGAGTCTCGTATTTAAGGAAAACGGCTCCTTCACCTTCATCGTCTCGGACGAAGCGGGCAACCGCGTCCGTGTCGGCGCCAAGGTGCAAAACATCGACAAAACGGCGCCTGTCGTCAAATTCGCCAATTCCGTGATGGTTTTCATGCCGGGCGAGACGATCAATTTGAATGATTTTGAAGCTTACGACGACCGCGACGGCGCGATCGCTCCCGACCGCGTTACGTTGAACCCGCCGCAACTGGACGCCTCGAAGGGCGGCGAGTACGTAGTCACGTACAGTACGACGGATCAGGCAGGCAATACCGCCGAGGTGAAGCGGCCTGTGAAAGTTTTGTCGCCGAGCGACTTTCTTGTTCTGGTGAACGGCCAATTCGAGCCTAGCGCGCAGTACATGGTCGAAGGCAATCAGGCCACTTTTAAAATCGTGAACTTCGTCGAGCAGTACAAAGCCTTCTACAAAAAGGGCGACGGCATGCTTAAAAGCGGAGATTTCAAGCTCAGCCCGGAGACGCTGGAACACGACGTAAACGGCGCGCCTGTCGCCAAGGAAATCCAATTCCAGGCCAAGCAGCCAGGCTGGCATACGTTTTATTTCCAGGATTTGAACCGGAGAACGGTGACGATCAACATTTACTTCCTTGGAGGCCAATGAGAAAAACTTCAATCGAAGGATTTCGAGGATGAGCGAACGCATTTTTATGTGGTGAGAAAGGAGCCAGGCTGTGTACAAATGGATTAGCAGTTTTTTAGTCGTCCTCATGCTGTTTATGTATTCTTCCGCTGAATTGGTTCATGCGGCGGTCGTAACCGATCCGCCTCTGGAGCTGGACAACGGGATTGTGAAGATGGTCGTTGACGGCAAGGGCCATTATACGATCAAAACCGTTCAAGGCAACCCGCTCAGAAAGAGCGATGATGACAAATGGCTGTTGTTTCAGGATAAAAGTCCGGATACGTCGTTTACGACGTTCCGGATCAATGACGAGGATTACATTTTCGGGGAGGGCTACGGGTTCAGTCTGGCGCGCAAGGCCGCTTTGCAGGGCCGCCCGGAAATTCAAGGCAAAGCGATTGTAACGACGTGGGATGTCGATGGCGTCGAGATCAAGCAGAAGCTGGAGCTCATCATCGATAAGGAAAATCCGAATTACGGCAATGTGTTCATTCAATACGGCGTAACGAACAAATCCGCGGCGTCCGTACAGGTCGGCAGCCGCATCCTGCTTGATGTGATGACCGGAACGAATGACGGCGCAGGCATCAAGATCGGGAATCAATTTATCGATACCGAGAAGGTTTTCAAAGGCGGCGACGTGCCCAAAATTTGGCGCGCGAGCGACAACGAATTTGCGCCAAACGTCGTTTCATACGGGTTGACCAGCGGTTGGGGCAACAAAGCGCCGGATTCGATGATCATCGGACACTGGCAGGGATTATCCAAATCGACATGGGATTACCAGGCGAATCCCGATCTCAATTTTACGATTGAGTCAAGCTACGGGAAGAAGGATACGGCTGTCGCTTTTTATTGGAATCCTACAGAGCTTCCGAGCGGAGAGCGCACCGTTTTTGAAACGTACTACGGCATCGGGGAAGTGCCCGACAAGACGTACAGCTATAACGTACAGTTGTCCTCCATCTCCAAATTGAATGTGAACGATACGTATGACGGTTATAAGGAAGAAGAGTTCGAGATTACGGCATTTGTCGAAAACAATCTTCCGAACTCGGCCGAGGTATACAACGTCACGGCGTCCATCAGCTTTGAGAAAGGGCTGCAGCTTGTCAAAGGCGAGGAGAGCACCAAGGTCAAGCGGCTTCTCAAGGTCGGCGAGCAGCAGGCGTTTACATGGCGGGTCAAGGCTTTGCCGCAGGATATTTACAAAATGGAGAAATATCGCGTCGATGTGTACGACAGCAGACAGATCGGGGCCGACGGCAAGGTAAGCACTTCGGACATTTACACTTCCAGCCGTTTCGTCCTGCTGCCGAGCGTGAACGGCGGACCGCCGAAAACGGTTTATAATACCGTAAGCCCGGACAAGCTCTACTACAGCGGCAAACGTTCGTTTACGATTAAAGGAACGGGCTTCGAGATGTACAAGGACACGACCAAATGGAAGCTGCTGCTGCAGCATACGGGCACCAAGCAGGAGCTGAAAGTTCCGTCCAGCCAAATTTCGGTGCCTGACGATACGACCATTTTGGCAACGTTGGAAGATGAGCAGCCGGTAGGCGAATACAACATTATTGTCGAACAGAACGACGGCACGAGAACCCAACTGCCGTTCAAGCTGATGTCTACGAACGATAAATCGTATATTTCGAGAAATTACGGCGTTCTTGCCGTTCTCAAAGATTTTGCGCTCAAGAGTTCGGGCAGCGAGCCGACGTTTATTTACCGCGTTCTGCCGCTGAAAGACGAAAGTCAGCTGGAGAAGCTCAAAGCGAGCCTTCTGACCAATCATAAGGAAGGCGATCCGGAACGCAGCGTGCTTCTCACCATTAAGGGCGATATTCGCGAGGTGCGCACTCCGGCGGGGCAAGTATCGAAATATTTGGTTTACTCGGCGAACAAGAAGGCCATTATCAACGATGTCATGACTTACAGCTCGCCGGTTCCGATGATCATTTCGGACAACAAGCAGCAGGTGCGCAACATCGACAGTACTTATAATTTCGGCTTTGATTACGAGCTGAAACCGGGATTCGATCCCGGCTTCCCGTGGAATTTCGATGTCATCGGCAGTCCGCTTCAGCAGGGAACGGAAGTGAAGCCTGCCGCGAACGCCGATCTGGGTCTGCCGGAGTTCGGCTTCAACAATGTGTTTAAAGCGACCAACACGGGCTTTGATATCGATTATCCTTATAGCGGCGGTCAATCCGGACTGAATAAGGATCAAATGAATCAATTGAAAGATACGTACGTGTATATTCAAGGACAGGGCTTGCTCGGCGTTAACGCCAAGAACGGCTTTGATTTCTGGTACGACAACTTCAATATTGCGCTGCAGGACGGCCGCAAATATACGCTGGACGGGGAACGCGACGGAGCGAAGGACGAGACGGTCGTCGTGCATATGGACGGCGTCGGCAAGTTCCTGAACGTCATGCTGTCCGGTTTGCCGATCGACATCAATGATTTGATTCTGGCGAACCGCAATGATAAGGACGTATTGTCCTTCGGCGCGAAGGTGTCTCTGCCGTTCCTTGGCAGCGGCAAGAAAAACGCGGACGGGGAAGAATCGAAAGGAACGCTGTCCATCGATGCGAAGGACATTCTTTTCTCCCGCAAAGGCTATGAAGGTCTGATCGCCAAGGGCGAGCTGTCGCTATCCAACTACGGGATAGTCAAAGGCGTCGAGGCTAACGTGGGCGTCGACACCTTCAACGGCCATTACACAGTGGACGGGTCGGCGGAAATCGGCGTCGTGAAAGCGGAGGTCAGCTTTGAGATTATCCGCGAACGGCAAAACGATACGTGGTATTTGAACAAGCTCGTGCTTTCGGGCGAGGGCGATCCCGGCATTCCGGTCGTTCCCGGCAGCGTGTACGTGACGAAGCTGGGCGGCGGCGTTGAGAATCTGGCCGAGCTGACGAATCCGTACTACGGCGGAGCCGATATTTTCACGGTGGTCGTGCTCAGCGATATTAGCGCGGTCAAGGTGTTCAAGGGAGAATTCGAAGGGAAATTCACCCGGAGAAAAATGCGCATCGACGGCAATCTGGACATTGCCAGTCTGCCGATTTTCAAGACGGCCTATTTGGAAGCTTCCTGGGATACGGGGACGGATGAGAGTTTCTATGTCACCGGCGGCGGTACGATCGATATTTTGGACGGGCTCGTTAGCGGAGGTGGCAGCGTTTATATATCCGACAAGCGTTTTGACGGAAGGGCCAGCATTGAGCTGAAAATCCCGGATTCGGTTCCTTTTGTCGGCGGGGAAACGCTGGCGAGAGCTTCCGCGGGCATTAACAACGAGGAGATTTGGGCCGCGGCGCAGATCAATCTGCTTCTCGTGTCTATCGAACTGACAGCCGATTATTATTGGTCAGGCGGTCTGGATGTCGGGGTTGGTATCGCATCTTCCGATCCGAGTTATATTCCTCGTACGAGCAGGGGCCGAGGCATTTATTCCATGCCGGTCAGAAAAGGGAACCAAAAAGGCACGATGATGTACGGCACGAATATGCGGATCATCGGCAGCTCGAAGCCGACATCGCTGCTGGCTTCGAAGAACGGCGTAACTTTCGACAACGAGTCGCCGGTCTACGGCACGGGCGCGGCGCTTGCGGCAGCCGACGACAAAAAGACGCATACTTTTGCGATGAATGACGCTTCCAGCAGCTATCTCGTCGAAGTGGCGTATGAGGGCGCTCTCCCTCAGGTGAGTGTTACCAAGCCGGACGGCACGCCTATTGATCTTGTAGAAAAAGGCAACTACTTCATTCGCAAGGCCACGGTTGACGGCGTCGAGAAGCACTTCATGGTGATCGGCTTCGAAAAGCCGGCGGCAGGCGTCTATACGCTGACATCCGACCGCGAAGTCGAAACGAAGCTGGCGCAGGTGCTGCCTGTGCCGAAGCTGACAGCCGCAAGCGCGGAGCTTGCAGCCGGCAATAAGCTGCAGTTGAGCTGGAGCGGCGAGCATTATAAAACGTCGGCCAACCCCGACGAAGCGTCGAACCTTATCGTCTCCTTGTCCACGGAGAAGGAGAACGCCGGCCGAGTGATCGCCACGCTGGACCCGCAGACAGGCGGGCAGACGATCGATATACCGGACGATGTGCAATCCGGCGATTACTACGTCCACTTCGGTCTGTCGACGGAGAAAATGTCCTACAGCGAAAAGGATTCGGAGCTGCTGCATATCGTGAATCCGAAAGCTCCGGCAGCCGTCGGCTCCGTGCAGGGCGCCAAGAACGGCAACGGCATGCTGCGCGCTACCTGGCCGGCAAGCGCCGATCCGGCGACTACGGGCTACAATATCGAAGTGTTCGACGCGGACGGTAAAGCGATCGACACATTCGGCGTCGCCTACGTTGGCGCGAAGAATACGAAGAAAGAGCAGAACGGTAATTACAACGTCATTATTGGCGGTACTTACAAAAGACCGGCCGGTGCCAGCAAAACGCCTGAAATTCTCGGGCTGGAAACTGGTAAAACTTACAAGATCGGGGTTACGCCGGTAAGACAGGAGACGGACAGTCAGGACAACAAGAAGAGCAAAACTTTTTACGGACCGACCGTCATCAGCGCCGCCGTGGAGCTGCCGAAGCCTAATCCTCCGCAGATTGCGGTCAGCGTCGCAGGCAAAACGAAGGAGGGCGTCCTTATCGCCGATACGGAAGCCATCGACATCGTACAGGGCTCCGCTCCGCAAATGACGGGCGTGAGCGAACGCGATGTGAAGCTGAAGCTGAGCGCCGGGGAAGAAGTTACGGCCGACATTTACGTCGATTCCGTGAAGTACAGCAAGCAGCTGCAGGGCACAAGCGATGAGCTTACCCTCTATCAGCTGACGGACGGCATTCATTATGTTGATGTGGTCGCTAAAAACAAAGACGGAGACATCGCCGTGAAGCGGGTGAAGTTCGTTGTCGATACGAAGGCGCCTGTAGTGATGCTCGATAGCCCTGCATCCGATTCGATTGCGCCAAGCGGCACCGCGGAAATTCAAGGCAGTACGGAAGCGGGCGCCAAAGTGGTCGTTGACGGCCGCGAAGTGTCCGTTGACGACAAAGGCAAATTCCATGCGTCCATACCGCTGAGCAATCAGTATAAAAGTCAGATTGCCGTTTCATCTTCGGACGCCGTAGGCAATACGACTACTTCCAGGCTGCAGGTTATCAACGGCTCCATCAAGCCGCTCAAGAAAGTGCGCTTGACGCCGAATGTGGAGAAGATGAAAGCCGGGGATTCCGTGCAGCTTCAACTGATCGGCATTCAAAACGATGCCGCAGGAACTGAAATGGTCGTCGATCCGGAATATGTGAAATGGGAGTTCATGGAAGGCGAGTCGATCGCCCAAGTGGATGCGAGCGGGAAGCTGACGGTGAACCAGGAAGGGGACGTCGTTCTCCTTGCCTCGTATCAAGTGGCGGATACGTATTCGTTCCAGGATGCCGTCGTTGTGAAGGTCGGCGGGGAAACGGATATCAAACCGATAAGCAAAGTGAAGCTGTCTCCGACCGTGCAAAAAATGTTCATCGGCGACACGGTCAAACTGGATCTCACCGGCTTGAGGGATGACGGCACCGCCGTCACACTCGATGACAGCAGGGTGACCTGGGAGCTCACGAGCGGCGATACCTTCGCCAGCCTCGACCGTTCCGGCAGCCTGACGGCGCTTGCCAAGGGGGATGTTACTGTCCGCGCTTCCTACAAGTTGATCAGCGGTGCGACGGCCCAAGACGAAATGACGATTCATATTGAAAGAGATCCGAAAACGATCCAGCTTGTCGGCGTCAAACAGTCGCCGGATGTGTCCAAAATGCAAGCAGGCGAATCGCTTCAGCTGAAGCTTACCGGCATCGATGACGAGGGTTCCACGGTAGCTCTCAAGCCGGATCAGATCAAGTGGGAGCTGACCAAAGGCTCAGAGATCGCATCTATAGATGCATCCGGCAAGCTGAAGGCGCTGCAGGCCGGCGATGTCAGCGTACTCGCCACCTACACGCTGGATAACGGAACCGCCTTGCAGGATACGAAGACGATTAAGATCGAGGCCAAAAGCGATTCCTCGGATAGCGGCGGCACACCGCCGATCACCGGTCCGGTTGTTCCCGCCGAAGACGGGAACAAGGACAAGAACAAGGATTTGGATGCGCTGCTGCAGCAAATGCTCGACCGCTTCAAAACGCAAGGCATTAAGGAATCAGGCGTATTCGATCTGTACCCGGATACCGATTTGCAAAGCAAGCGGGTTGAAGAAATTACCGTTTCCATCTATAAAGGTTCGGTCAGCCAGGCTGACAAACTGGTTGTCGGCAAAGCAAGCGACGCCGGCAAATACGTCAGCAGCGAAGAGAAGCGCACCAAACAGCTTGTTTCCGGCATTTATGAGCTGGGTATTGTCCGCAGCGGCAAGCAGACGAGCAAGCCGGCCGAAGTGAAGTTCCATTACGACGCTTCGCAATTCCCGGATTCAAGCGGCTTGACGGTATACCGTTTTAACGACTATATGCAAAAATGGGAAATGGTTCAGGGCGTGAACGACGCCGCTCGCGGCGAGGTCACCGTGCAGGCCGGGCGTCTGGGCAAGTTTGCATTGTTTAATGTCGCACAGCCTGTCAACTTTAAAGATGTTGCCAAAGGCAGATGGTCCGCCGCAGGCATCTACGCGCTGCAATCGCTGGGCGTCGTCGACGGCGTTTCCCAAGGCGATAATCTCCTTTTCGAGCCGGAGCGCAGCATTTCAAGGGCGGAATTTATGAAACTGCTCGTTGCGGCGAAAAAACTGGCCTTGCAAAACGGCAATCTGGAGAATGAGTTTAAAGATTGGAATCGAATTGCAGACTGGGCCAAGCCTTACCTGTATACGTCCGTGGTTCAAAATATTATGGGAGGCCGTCAAACCGCTAGCGGACTCGTGCTGGATAGCGATGCGCCGATTACGCGCGCGGAAGCCGTTGCGCTTTTGGGCAGAGTTGTGAGCGGCGCAAGCAGTGCGGCGGGAGACGGGAAGCCGTTCGCAGATGCGGCCGACATACCGGAATATGCGCGTTCCTATGTCAAGCAAATTCGTCAGAGCGGATTCATGGACGGCTACGAAGACGGCACGTTCAGGCCTTCGAACCCGATGACCCGGGAAGAAACAGCCGTATTGATTCACAGATTGATCAGTTATTTGGATAAATAAACAGCCTTCTTGCAAGGCGGCAGTAACTTTGGGACAGATCCTTTGGGGTCTGTCTTTTTTTATTCTAAAAACTCGACGCCTTCACCGATGTCCTTCATCCGATGGTGTCGCAGGCGCCCGTCCGTGACTCGCCCGAAGCCTACCCGAGGCTCGTCCGGCGGTGGGTTGCGGCGGTTCGCGGCGGTTCGCACCGCGCGCAGCTCCCAGCGCGCGGTGTCGCGCTGCATGACGGCGGTCGGTTGGCCACATGCCGCTCAAAGATGGCGCAGCCGCCCGACAGGCAGACCGACAGCGAGATCAAGCCTAAAAACCCCCGCGCCAGAGCCGAACAGCCGCAATCTGCCTGGCGGCACGAAGAAAACCTGCAAAAACACATGAATTTGCACCCTTTTTACGCCGGCCGCGAAGAATTCCTGCAATTGTGCAGGTTTTGCGCCGCGCACATAGGCTCAGGTTCATTTTCGCCGAAAAAGCCTGCGCTTTTGCAGGCTTTTTGCCAAAATGAATCATTTCCGCTGGAAAACCTGTATTTTTGCAGGTTTTTCCTGATTCCGGCTAGCGGATTGCCTGGCGGCACGAAGAAAACCTGCAAAAATACATGAATTTGCACCCTTTTTACGCCGGCCGAGAAGAATTCCTGCAATTGTGCAGGTTTTGCGCCGCGCACATAGGCTCAGGTTCATTTTCGCCGAAAAAGCCTGCGCTTTTGCAGGCTTTTTGCCAAAATGAATCATTTCCGCTGGAAAACCTGTATTTTTGCAGGTTTTTCCTGATT
>NZ_JBZYAO010000040.1:0-19376 GCF_059820445.1 Paenibacillus sp. sgz302190 | reverse complement strand
CCGCGAATCCCGGCGGGCAGGTGTGGAGGAGCGTGTCGCGGGCCCAGCGGGCGCGTAGCGCGGAGCCCGCGAATCCGGCGGGCAGGTGTGGAGGCGCGTGGCGCAGGCCCAGTGGGCGGGGGTGCGGAGCCCGCGAATCCCGGCGGGCAGGTGTGGAGGCGCGTGGCGCGGGCCCAGTGGGCGGGGGCGCGGAGCCCGCGAATCCCGGCGGGCAGGTGTGGAGGAGCGTGACGCGGGCCCAGCGGGCGGGGTTCGCGGAGCCAACGAATCCCGGCGCGTAGCGTACCGCTACATGGCGGCGTTCGCCTCACCGGCCGCCCCTCCCAGCCCTTTGCATCGGATAAAAGGGCTGTTGCCTTTTTCGCGGCGGATACACTTTTCGCGTGCGATTTTTATGTTTTTTTTACACCCTGGCCCCGTTTATTTACCCCCTTTTTACGCCGATCCGTATTAAGATTTCACTGTGGCGACGAGGGGGAGCTCGCATGCGATTGATTCTTTAAGGGAAAGCGGGCTTAATCGACAGTTGTTGCCAAGAGGAGGTAGCCCCATGACGGTGATAGGGATTATTGCTTTTGCCTTGATCGTGTACCTTGGGTTTGTTCTGGTAAAGCCGGAGAAGTTTTAAAGAGATTATGGGTTTAGTCGAGCGAGGAGGAAATCTTGCATGGGCATGGGATTGTTACAGGTAGCCATAACGCTGGTCATCATCATGTTATTGGTTAAGCCTGCGGGCAGCTATTTGGTTAAAGTGTTTAGTCATGAAAAGACCGGTCTGGACCGGGTTTTCGGTCCGTTCGAGCGGATCGTTTACCGGACGATGGGAGTTCGCGAACAGGAGTCCATGGGCTGGAAGCAATATTTGGCAGCCATGCTTCTTTCTAATTTCATTATGTTCATTCTGCTGTTTCTCGTCCTGCGGCTGCAAAAGTATTTGCCGCTCAATCCGGACGGGATTGATAATATGCCGGCCGCGCAAGCTTTTAATACGGCGGCGTCCTTTATTACCAATACGAACTGGCAGTCCTACAGCGGGGAAAACGCGCTGTCGTATTTATCGCAAATGCTCGCCATCACGTTTCCGATGTTCACATCGGCGGCGACTGGCTTTGCGGTGGCGATCGCGTTCATTCGCGGATTAATCGGCCGCGAGGATAATCTCGGCAACTTTTACGTAGATCTGGTCCGCTCGATTACGCGCATCTTTTTGCCGCTCAGTTTTATTGTCGCCCTATTCCTGGTGTTCCAGGGCGTACCGCAGACGCTGCAGGGCGCTGTGACGGCGACGACGCTGGAAGGTGCCCAGCAGACGATCACGCGGGGGCTTGTAGCATCGCTTGAATCGATCAAGCATATCGGCACGAACGGAGGAGGGTGGTTCGGTACGAATGCCGCGCATCCTTTTGAAAACCCGACTTCTCTGGCCAACCTGGTCCACATCGTTTGCATGATGCTGCTGCCGACGGCGCTCGTCTATGCTTTCGGCCTCATGATCAAAAATAAAAAGCAGGGCTGGGCCGTATTTGCGGCGATGGGCTTCATTTTTCTGGTCATGCTGACGACGGTGTTTGTCTCCGAGTACCGCGGGGTTGCCGCGCTTGATGCAATGGGCGTTCACGGCAACATGGAGGGCAAGGAGGTCCGGTTCGGGCTGGCGGAATCCGCGCTGTTCACAGCGGTGACGACCGCCGCGACGACAGGCTCCGTCAACAATATGCATGAATCTTTGACGCCGATGGGCGGTTTTACCGCACTTGCCGAAATGATGCTCAATAACGTTTTTGGCGGCAAAGGCGTAGGGCTTTTGAACGGGTTATTGTATCTTATTTTATCCATTTTTATTTGCGGTCTGATGGTCGGGCGGACGCCGGAATTTCTCGGTAAAAAGATCGAAGGCAAAGAGATCAAGCTGGCTTCCATCGCGCTGCTCGTCCATCCGATCATCATTCTTGCGCCTACGGCTTTGGCGCTCATGCGTCCGGAAGCGGTCGCTTCGATTGCCAACCCGGGCATGCACGGCCTTTCGGAAGTGCTTTACGCCTTTACGTCGGGGGCTGCCAATAACGGTTCCGCCTTTGCGGGCTTGAATGCAAATACGGATTTTTACAATGTGGGCATTGGGCTCGTCATGCTGTTCGGCCGGTATATTTCGATCATTGCGATGCTGGCGATCGCCGGTTCTTTGGCCATCAAGCGTACGGTTCCGGCAACCGCAGGGACTTTGCGGACGAATACCCCATTGTTCACCGGAATATTGGTGATGATCATCGTCGTGATCGGGGCGCTTACGTTCTTCCCCGCACTTGCATTGGGACCGATTGCCGAACATTTGGCCATGCCGCATTAAGCGCGGCGCAGAGAAGAGGGAGGATCCATATGGCTGCTGCACGTAAAAAAACATTAACGAAAGAGATCGTCTCACAGGCGATCATCGATGCTTTTAAAAAGCTCAATCCCGCAACAATGATTAAAAATCCGGTGATGTTTATTGTAGAAGTAGGAACTTTCATCACTTTGCTGCTGTCGGTCAAGCCGGATCTTTTTGTCGCTTCAAATGCAGGCCGGGGCTACAATATCGCCGTATTTTTCATCCTGCTGTTCACGGTGCTGTTCGCCAATTTCGCCGAAGCGCTGGCGGAAGGCCGCGGCAAGGCGCAGGCCGATACGCTGCGCAAAACGAAAGCCGAGACGATGGCGAAGCTCGTGCAAAAAGACGGCTCTTATAAGCAAGTATCGTCCACTCAATTGAAAAAAGGAGACATCGTCCGCGTCGATGCCGGCGAAATCATTCCTACGGACGGCGAAATCGTCGAAGGGCTCGCCTCCATCGACGAATCGGCGATAACCGGGGAATCCGCGCCGGTCATTAAAGAAGCGGGCGGGGACTTTTCTTCCGTTACCGGGGGAACCCGAGTCGCTTCGGACTATATCGTCGTGAAAGTGATGACCGACCCCGGCGAATCTTTTTTGGACCGGATGATTTCCCTCGTCGAAGGCGCCAAACGGCAAAAAACGCCGAACGAGATCGCTTTAACGACGCTGCTTGCCGTATTAACGCTCATCTTCCTTATTGTTATTATGACGATGGTTCCCATGGCGCAGTACTTGAACATTCAATTGGATCTGGCGACTTTGATCGCCCTGCTCGTTTGTCTGATTCCGACGACGATCGGCGGGCTGCTGTCCGCGATCGGCATCGCGGGGATGGACCGGGTTACGCAGTTCAACGTGCTGGCGATGTCCGGCAAAGCGGTTGAGGCGGCCGGTGATATCGATACGCTGATCCTGGACAAAACAGGGACGATCACTTACGGAAACCGGATGGCCGCGGAGTTCGTGCCCGTCAAGGGCGTATCGTCCAAAGAAATGACCTTGGCCGCTTTGAAAGCTTCCGTCAAGGATGAAACGCCTGAAGGGCGTTCCGTCGTGGAGCTTGCCGGCAAGCTCGGAGAATCGTGGGCCGAAAGCGAATATGCCGGCGCCGAAGCCGTCGAGTTTACGGCGGAGACGCGGATGTCCGGCCTTAACCTGGCCGGCGGCGCGCAAATCCGCAAAGGCGCGGTCGATGCGATCAGGAAGCGTGTGCTGGCCCAAGGCGGCGGGATTCCCGCCGACCTGGAAGAGATCGCGAGCCGCATCGCGAAGGCCGGGGGCACGCCGCTGGCCGTAGCGGTCGGCGAGCGCATCTATGGCGTGATTTACCTGAAAGATACGGTAAAGCCCGGGTTGAAAGACCGGTTCGCGGAGCTTCGGGCGATGGGGATCAAGACGATTATGTGCACGGGCGATAATCCGCTTACGGCGGCCACGATCGCGCTGGAGGCGGGCGTGGACGATTTTATCGCCGAAGCGAAGCCGGAGGATAAAATCGCTGCGATCAAAAAAGAGCAGATGGAGGGCAAGCTTGTCGCCATGACCGGCGACGGCACGAACGACGCCCCGGCTCTTGCGCAGGCGGATGTCGGGCTCGCGATGAACTCCGGCACGATGGCCGCCAAAGAGGCCGCCAACATGATCGATCTGGATTCCGATCCGACGAAGCTGCTATCCGTCGTTTCCATCGGCAAGCAGTTGCTGATTACGCGCGGCGCACTCACGACCTTTTCCATCGCCAACGATATCGCCAAATATTTTGCGATCATTCCCGCCATGTTCATTTTGGCGATGCCGCAGCTCGCGGCGCTGAACATCATGCATTTGGCCTCGCCGCAGTCGGCCATTTTATCGGCATTGATTTTCAACGCCGTCATTATCCCGCTGCTCATCCCGATTGCGATGAAAGGCGTGAAATACCGCGCGATGACAGCGGATAGACTGCTTGCGCGCAACGTTCTCATCTACGGCGTCGGCGGCGTGATCGTTCCGTTCATCGGCATTAAAGCGATTGATCTGGTGCTTTCCGGGCTGCACATCGTCTAAAAACATAAATTAGGAGATATGAATATGAAAACGATATGGACTGCGATCCGCGTATCCGTAGTGCTGATGCTTATTTGCGGACTCATTTATCCCCTGGTTACGACCGGGGTCGCTCAAGCGCTATTCCCCAAGCAGGCTGACGGCAGTTTGATCGAATCGGGAGGCGTAACGGTCGGTTCGGAGCTGTTGGCGCAAAATTTTGAGTCGCCGAAGCTTTTTCACCCCAGAGCGTCGAACGCCAAATACGATCCTGCCGCTTCCGCCGGTTCGAATGTGGCGGTCGCCTCCGACGATTATGTAAAAGGCGTTGCCGGTCAAATCGGCGATGTGAAAAAAGAGAACCCGGATATGCAAAGCGTCCCCGCCGATCTGGTCACGGCTTCCGGCTCCGGGTTCGACCCGGATTTGTCTCCGGAAGCGGCGAGGGCGCAAGTTCCGAGAATCAGCCGGGAAACGGGAATCGGCAGCGAGCAGCTGTATCAAATGATCGACGCCCATACGAAAAGCCGGCAGCTTGGCATTTTCGGCGAACCGCGCGTAAACGTAACGGAATTGAACATGGAGCTGATAGGCAGTGGAAAGCTTTAAAAGAAAGACGCCGGAGGAAATCCTGCACTCGATCTCCAAGCTCCACCGCGGCACTTTAAAAATTTATATCGGTCCTGTCAGCGGTTCCGGGAAGACGTATCATATGCTGCGCGAAGGACATACGCTCAGGCAGCAGGGGATCGACGTCGTCATTTGCGCGGTTTCAACGCTGCAAAGGCCCGAGACCGTGGAGCAGCTGGGCGATCTGGAGAGGGTTTCCAGCCTGCATTGGTTCCGCAATGATACCGAAATGAAAGATTTAAATCTGGATGCCTTACTCACGAGAAATCCCGAAGTCGTGCTCGTTGACGGGCTGGCCCACCGGAACCGTCCGGAAGCCCGTTTTCCGACCAGGCTGGACGACATCAAGTTTTTGCTCGCCCATGACATTAGCGTGATCACGACGGTTAACGTGTATGAATTGGAGGGGTACACCGAACTTGCCCAAAAGCTGACGGGGATCGAGGTCGAGCATACCGTTCCCGCGGACACGCTGGAGCTTGCCGACGAGGTAAGGCTCATCGATGTTACGCCCGAAACGGTTCTGAACCGGCTTGCCGAGGGGCATCTGAAAATAAACAAGGATGCGCCGGTTTTTGAGCGCGGCAATTTGGGCGTTTTGCGGGAGCTTGCCCTGCGGTTGGTCGCCGAGGATGTGAACGAGTCCCTGAAGGAGCACCGGGAAGAAATGGGGCTTCTGGGCCCGTCCGGAGCCGCCGAGCGCATTCTGGTGTCCACGCAGTATCATTGGAACGGCTCGATTTACGTCCGCAGGGGCCAGCAAGTGGCCAAAAGGTTGAACGGCGATCTGGCGGTGATCACGTTCCGCGATTTTAAAAAGCCGTTATCGAAAGAAGCGGCCACTTTTCGCAGAAATATGATCAAGCTCGTGGAAAAAGTCGGCGGCGAGTTCGCGGAGCATCCTTTTCAAAATCGCCGTCGCATTCCCAAGACGATCGTTCAGTACGCGGCCCGTCATCATGTCACGCGCATCGTGATGGGCCATACGAAGCATACGAGATGGCAGGAGTTTTGGCAGGGTTCCGTCGTCAACGCGCTTTTGAAAATTGTAAAAAATATCGACGTCTTTCTGGTAGCCGACCGCGCGGAGCATGAAGGCGAACGGATTCTTCCGGCCAAAATCGTAGCCGCCAAAGAACAGCACAAATACCGCCGGCTAAGCGAGCGGGAGGTCGCCGAAAAAATCGGCAAAATCAAGCGCGGCAAGTTCAAAGTGTATATCGGAGCCGCGCCCGGCGTAGGGAAAACGTATATGATGCTCCGCGAGGGCAACGACCATCTGAAAAAAGGCATCGATGTGCGAATCGGCCTGCTGGAAACGCACAACCGCAAAGAGACGATCGCCCAGACCGGGAATTTGCCGGTCATCCCGCGGCAGCGCACGGTGTACCAGGGCGTAACGCTGGAGGAGATGGATACGCAGGCGATCATTCGCGCCTGTCCTGAGGTCGTGCTGGTCGACGAACTCGCGCATACGAACGTCCCCGGGAGCAAAAACAAAAAAAGATATGAAGATGTTCTGGAAATTTTGGATGCGGGAATATCCGTTATTACGACTGTGAATGTGCAGCATTTGGAAAGCTTGAACGATGCTGTGGAGCAAATAACCGGCATCCGCGTCAGGGAAACGGTGCCGGACAGCATTTTGCAAATGGCCGATGAAGTGCAGTTGATCGATGTCGCCCCGGAAGCGCTGCAGCAGCGCATGCGCGAGGGGAAAATATATGCCGCGGCCAAAATCGAGCAGGCGCTGCATCACTTTTTTAAAACGGGAAATCTCATCGCCTTGCGCGAGCTTGCGCTGCGCGAAATCGCCGACGATGTCGACGAAAGGCTGGAATCGCTGGAACGAAAAAGCTCGCTCCGCGGCCCGTGGAGAAGAAAAGAAGTGATATTCGTGTGCGTGAACAGCACGCCGCATGCCGAACGGTTAATTCGGCGCGGCTTCCGCACCGCTTATCGGCTGAAGGCCCCATGGTACGTCAATTACGTCCAGGCCGGCGGCGCCGTTACCGATGAGCTGAAGCAGAGGCTGGAAGCCATGGAGAGGCTGACGGTCAGACTGGGCGGCAAGTTTGCGGTTCATGAAAGCGATACGCCGGGGGATATCGCCAAAGTTTTATCAGCGAAAGCGGATGAGGCGGAAGCGACGCAATTGGTGATCGGCCAATCGAAGCTTTCTTGGCGGGAAGAGCTGCGGCGAGGCTCCGTTGTGAAGCGGCTGATTCGTTTTTCCAGACATAGGGATATTTTAATTGTAGCTGATTTTGATCCCAATATCGCATTATAATGGAATGGAACAGTTGAATATACGAGTGTGCACAGGGTGTGATCAGGATCGATTCCTCACGCAATGAAAGAGGGAAATTAACTTTATTTCTGGGCGCCGCTCCCGGTGCGGGCAAAACATACGCGATGCTTGCGGCAGCCAAACGGCAAAGAGACAAAGGGACAGACGTTCTGCTCGGGTGGGTGGACGCCGGGGATTACCCGGAAACGCAGCAGCTGCTCTCCCGGGAGATGTTTCCGCGCGTAACGCCCCGCGCCGTTGAGTACCGGGGCCGCATTGCCCGGGAAATGGATACGGAAGAAATTATAAGGAGACGTCCGGGGCTGGTGCTCATCGACCGCCTCGAACATGCGAATGCGCCGGGTGCTTTGAAGCCCAAGCGTTATTTGGACGTGGAGGCCGTTCTTTCGCAAGGAATAGACGTCTACACTACGCTCAACATCCAGCATGTGGAAAGCTTGAACGATACGGTGACCCGGATTATCGGAAGCGAAGTCGCCGAAACGGTGCCTGATACTTTTCTGGAGCGGGCGGACCAAATTCAGTTGGTCGATATACCGACGGACGAGTGGATCGGGCGAATGGAGCGGCTGTTTCATGGCGGCAAAAAGCAAGCCGAGCTGCAGCGGTTTTTCCGCATCGGGAACATCAACGCGCTGCGCGAAATGGCGTTCCGCTATGCCGCCCAGCGGCTGGACAGCCAGCTTGAGCGGTATATGCACGCCAAGGATATTGCAGGCCCCTGGCCCGTTGCGGAGAAGGTGATGGTTTGCGTAAGCGCAAGCCCCTTCTCCTATCAGCTTATCCGGACGGGGCGGCAAATGGCCGCCAGTCTCAAAGCGGACTGGATAGCCGTCTACGTGCAGACGCCGCGAGGGATGCCGGGCGGCGAAGGGCAGCACGACCAGCTTGCGCGCAACTTGCAGCTGGCCGAACAATTGGGCGCCGAGGTGATGTCCGTTACAGGCAGCGATGTCGCCCAAGAGCTGCTGTCTTTGGCGCGCGCCCGCAATGTGAAGCAGATCATTATCGGCAAGCCGAACCGTTCCCGCATCGTGGAATGGTTCCGCAGTTCCGTTGTGGAGCAAGTGATCCGGGGCAGCGGCGGGATCAGCATCCACGTCATACCGGGGAAGCCGAAAGGGTCCCCGGACAAAGAAGGCGCGGCCCGCCCGCCGCGCATTTTCGGTTGGAAGCCTTATGCATGGGTTACTTTTGCCGTTATCCTTTTAACCGTTATCCTGGGCATTTTCGAGCAATCGTTTGACACGGTCAATATTGCGTTGATGTATTTGCTGCCCGTTCTTTTTAGCGCGGTATATTGGGGACTCGGACCTTCTATCTACGCGGCCAGCGCGGGCGTGCTTGCTTTCGATTTCTTTTTTGTCCCGCCTTTTCTCAGCTTTACGGTCGCGGATTTGCGCTATGTGCTTTCCTTTGCCGTGTATATGGCCGTCGCCGCGCTGACAGCCAGTCTCGCCGCCCGGCTAAGACAGCAGCTGAATTTTGCCAAGCAAAGGGAGGCGACGACGGCCTCCCTGTATGCGATCAGCCGGCAAATGACGGCGATAACGGATTTGAATTCGCTCTTGGAGAACGTTTCCCGCCAAGTGTCCGATACGATCCATACGCAAGTCGCGATTTTTTTGCCGGACAGCAAAGACGAGCTGGCGGTGACCGTCTATTCTCCCGGCCCTTCGGACTGGGGGAGGGGAGAATCGGAAATGGCAATAGCGAAGTGGGTATATGAGCATGGCGAAATGGCCGGAAGGGGGTCCAACACGCTCAGGGAATCCCCGGGCTTATACGTTCCTCTGCGCACGGAAGATCGGGTTTACGGCGTATTGGCCGTCAATCTCGATATGGAGGGCCAGGATGCAGGCGCCGCGCCGGAAAATGTGCGGCTGTTGGAAGCGATCGGAGGCTTGGCCGCAAGCGCCATCGCCCGCGTGAAATTGGGCGAGGAGGCCAAGCTTGCCCATTTGACCGCCGAATCGGAGAGAATCCGAACGGCGCTGCTCGATTCCGTATCCCATGAGCTGCGCACGCCTCTGGCGACGATCATCGGATCGGCGACCGGCCTGATCGAAGGCGATCGTATTTTTTCGCCGGAGGACCGGCTCGATCTGTTGGCGACGATCAGGGATGGCGCTTTGCGGATGAACCGGCTGGTCACGAACCTGCTCGGCATGGTGAAGCTGGAAAGCGGCATGCTCCGGCTGCGCAAAAAGTGGTGCGATGCCGAGGACATCATCGGCGTCGTTCTGGCGCAGGTGAAAGATTTTCAGCAGCACCGCAAAATCCGCGTCATGCTGCCGGAGCCCGCCCCGTTCCTGCTGGGCGACGAAGTGCTGCTGGAGCAGGTGCTGGTGAACGTAGTCAGCAATGCGATCAAATATTCGCCGGATTACAGCGAAATCGTCATCACCGTCGGGCAGGACGAGCACCGCGTAACGATGGCCGTGGCCGATTCGGGGGCGGGGATTGCGGCTGCCGACCGCGAGCGGATTTTTGATAAATTTTATCGCGCGGTCGCGACAAGGCACGTACCCGGAACAGGCTTGGGGCTTGCCATTTGCAAAGGCATCGTCGAAGCCCACGGAGGAACGATCGCCGCGGAACCGAATGTAGACAAAGGCACTGTCATTACGATTGTTTTGCCCAAGGGAGATCATCGTTTTTTTCATAGACCAATGCCGGAAGGGGACAATGAGCATCATGACAACGACTAATGGAGCACGCATATTAATCATTGATGACGAGCCCCAAATCCGGAAGCTGCTAAAAGTGACCCTGCAAGCCCACAACTTTGAAATCCATGAATCGGCATCGGGAGAGGACGGTGTATACCAGGCGAGCATCGTGCATCCGGACCTCGTCGTGCTGGATCTCGGGCTGCCGAGTATGTCCGGGATGGAGGTGCTGCACCGAATCCGCGAATGGTCGCGGATACCGATTATCGTGCTTACGGCGAAAGACCGTGAAGAAGATAAAATCGCCGCGCTGGACAGCGGAGCCGACGATTATGTCACCAAGCCGTTCGGCATGGGGGAGCTTGTCGCCAGAATCCGCGTAGCGCTGCGGCACGTGGCGAAAACGGCGAACGAGCCGATTTTGCAATTCGGCAATCTGGTGATCGATCTGGCCCAGCGGTTAGTAGAGCTGGACGGCAGCCGGGTAAAGCTGACGCCGACGGAATACGATCTTCTGAAAGCACTCGCCTCCAACGCAGGCAAAGTCGTCACGCAGCGGCAGCTGCTCCAGCAAGTGTGGGGCGGTCATCATCATGAATCGGATAGCCACTATTTGCGCATCTACATCGGTCATCTGAGGAAGAAGCTGGAAGAAGATCCAACGCGGCCGAAGTTTATCAAAACCGAGCCTGGCATCGGCTACCGCTTCCTGCTGCATTTGCCGGAGGGGTGATTGCGATAGCCGAGCTCTTTTGAAAATGAGATCGGCGTAATGCATGGACAACGGGTTTGAGGGGCTGAAGCGAGGAGGATAGGGTGGCTTGGCGGAGGGAAAAACCTGCAAAAGTGCAGGTTTTTCCCATAGAAATGGTTCATTTTGGCGAAAAACCTGCGATTGTACAGGAATTTTTGATGAAAATGAATCTAAGCTCATGTTCGCAGCGAAAAGCCTGCACATTTGCAGGAATTTGTCGTAGTCGGCGTATCCATCGAGCAAAAACTGCACTTTTGCAGGTTTTCTTCGCGCAACCAGGCAGATTGGCGACCGGCTCCGGCGCGTGGGTTTCCGGTTCCTTCAGATCCGGTTCTTGATCCGAACACACTGCATGTTTTTTTTCGCAAAAACTAGTTAAACTCAGTCAATAGTTCCCTTTCTTATAGCCAAAACCGCCCTTGCCGCAACAACAAACCGATGCGTCTTTCAACGGTGCTATAAATAGCAAAAGAATGGCCGCGTCGTATGCCGGCTCCTCCGAAGAGGGGCTTGCGTACGGCGCGTTTTGCATGTTCCGGCAAACGAAGCTTCCCGGGCAAAGCCATACATTACTTGTAAGCTTTACAGCTGTCGCGGATACACAATTCCGTCGGAACGAGCACCCTTTTGGTCAAACTGCGGGTTTCCTCGATTTTTTCGATGATCGTCTGTACGGCAACTTTGCCCATGTATTCCGTCGGTATTTGCACCGTCGACATCGCCGGGGTCGTATATTGCGTCATGTGATGGCCGTCGAAACTGACGATGCTGAGTGTTTCGGGAACCGAAATGTTGTGCTCCTTCAAAAATTCCAACGCCCCGAGCGCCGTAGGATCGTTCGCAATGAAAAAGGCTGACGGCAGCGGTCCGTCATGAAAGGCGCGCTCCATTAATTTGTAGCCGTTTTTAAGGCCGTGTTCCCCTACATATACCCGCGAAGCCGCATTCTCCGAAAACTTCGACATATAGCGAAGAAAAATTTGATCTCTTCGATCCTCCATGTCGAGATCCGGGCTTTCGTAGCATCCCATAAAGCCGATGTCGCGGTGCCCGAGCCCCGTTAAATAGTTCAGCGCCGAGTAAACGGCCCGCCTCGCATCGAACCAGACGCAGTCGTATTTGTTGTCGTCCGGGCATCTGCCGACAATCAGAACGTGCTTTGCTTGAAGCCCGGCCGTCATTTCCCTGATTTCTTCATTGGTGTAATTTCCCTGAATGATGGCGCCGTGCAAATTTTCAAAAGACGTGTTGGACACATTGAATACGTTGACGATGTCGATTTCGTACTGCAGGCAAATTTTATCGATGCCGTTGCGGATCGAGAAATGAAAATCATTTTCCAGATGGCTGTAGAAGATGCTCGGTTTGTATATGAGAGCGAGCCGGTAATATTTTTTGGCGTACCGTTCCACGACGGTTTTGTAATCCAGCTGCCTGGCGGCTTCCAGCACCTTGCTCCGGGTTTTATCGGAAACGCTCAGAGACTGATCGTTATTCAGCACCCGCGATACGGTAGTTGCCGAAACATTGGCTAGCTGGGCGATATCTTTAATTGTTGCCATATACATCAAACTCCTAAAAATTTTAGTGATAATTTTACTTCATATCAACTCATTATAATCAATATTCCTATAAATGGGAAGCGGGAAGTGTTAAGACCATTCGTATTCACAAAACATTAATATAATCGATGATTAGATTTTACAATACTATAGTAAATTAAACACTATATTAAAGATAAAAATTTTACTTTAATCAAGCTGTTTTTTTGTCATTATCGAACTGCTTACCCTAAAAACAGACACAGAATAGAGGCTGAAGCAATTGAACCGCAAACAAGGCAAACAAGCTAATCAAACGATTTTTGAAAACATTTATGCCGATTTCCTGGATTGCAGCGGCAGGACCATGATTGTGGCGCACAGGGGGAATTGGAGGCAGGCGCCTGAAAACTCCTTGAAAGCCATACAACATTCGATCGATGCAGGAATAGATATGGTTGAAATTGATGTGCAGCCAACGAAAGACGGCTGCCTTATCCTGATGCATGACGATACGGTCGACCGCATGACGAACGGCTCCGGCCGGATCAGCGACCTCACTTTTAACGAGCTTCGGGCGCTTCGTCTCAAGCAGGGTCAAGGCGAACGGAATGCCATGCTGACCGACGAAACGATTCCTACGCTGGCCGAGGCCATGCTGTTGGCAAAAGATAAAATTATGATCAATTTGGATAAATGCTGGAACGTGCGCGAAGAGGTTTATCGGGTTTTGATGGAGACCGGAACGGTGAAGCAGGGGTTGTTCAAAAGCACGGCAGAGATCGAAGAAGTCGGGGAGTTTCTCGAAAACAAAGCGGAGCGCCCGGAATATATGCAAATTATCGATGAATCCAATCAGCATTTGCTCGGGCACTTGGATGATCTGCTGGCGCGAATCAAACCACGGGCTTTCGAGCTGCTGTTTGAGCAGGACGACAGCATCATTATTGCGGCGGAGACGATCCGGCGTTTGCAGGGGTCCAGCAGAATTTGGACCAATACGATGTGGGATTCGTTATGCGGCGGGCACGCCGATGAACTTTCGCTTACGAATAAGCCGTTAGGCTGGGGCTGGCATATCGAACGCGGCGTCAATATGATTCAAACCGATTTGCCGGACGAGCTGTTCGCATTTTTAAACGGGCCGGGCAAATAGCGGAAAAAGCATAATGTTCAGGGAGGCTTGCGCGATTTGATTAAACGTGATTACAAAATGAGGGAAGCGGCGGTCGGATACGGGTTTTTGCTTCCCTCCCTGCTGGGATTCGGCGTCTTTATGTTTTATCCGTTTTTGATGTCGGTCTATTTAAGCGTGCACCATACGGATTTGCGCGGGAAAATTACGGGGTTTGCCGGGCTTTCCAATTATGCCGAGCTGCTCACTTCCGGGCATTTTTACGAAAGCTTGCAGCGTTCATTCGTGTTTGCGCTGATGACGATACCGGCGTGCATCATCATCTCCGTGTTTCTGGCGATCGTGACGCATAAAAAGAGCAAAATCAATCTCATCTTTCAATTCATATTTTCGATTTCCATTGCGATGCCGGTCGGCATAGCTTCCGTCATTTGGAAAATATTATTCCATCCTTCCGCAGGGATGCTCAATTATTTCCTGGGTTTTGCCGGCATGTCTCCGGTCGGATGGTTGACCGATCCGGCGTTCGCGATGCTGTCCGTTTCCATCATGACGGTTTGGCTGAATATCGGGTTCACGTATTTGGTCATTTTGAGCGGGGTCAAAGGGATACCTGAAGAAGTGTACGAGAGCGCCAAAATCGACGGGGCCGGCCCATTATCCTCGGTTTTCAAAATTACGCTGCCGCTGCTGTCGCCGACTTTATTTTTTGTAACGATCATTTCCGTCATCGGCGCCCTGCAAAGCTTCGGGCAAATCTCGATGCTGACAAAAGGCGGGCCGATGAATGCGACAAATGTCGTCGTCTACGATTTGTACCAGGAAGCGTTCGTCAATTACCGTTTCGATACGGGAAGCGCGCAAGCGATCGTATTATTTCTGATCCTTTTGCTGCTCACGGTCATTCAGTTCCGGGCGGCGGAAAGGAGAGTCCATTATTCATGAAAAAAACTTGGCAGCATTCGGCTTTATTGGTTTTGCTGGGCTTCATAGCGATAGTGATCCTTTATCCAGTGTATTATGCTTTTTCCGCGTCATTGCTGACTCCTGCGGAGATGGATTCCTTGCCGCCGGTTCTTTGGCCGTCAAGTTTGTACCTGGAGAACTTCAAAACAGTGCTGTCGCTCGTTCCCGTTGCGAGGTTTACGCTGAACAGCTTCATCGTTTCCTTCGCGATTACGGGAGGCCATTTGCTTACGGCCAGTTTGGCGGCTTACGCTTTTGCGTTCGTCCGCTTTCCGGGCAAACCGTTTATTTTCTCGCTGTTTTTGGCCACGATGATGATTCCGTGGGAAGTCACGATGATCCCCAACTTCCTGACGATACGCAGCTGGGGATGGATCGATTCGTACTCAGGCCTGATCGTACCTTTTCTGTCGACCGGATTCGGCACGTTTTTGCTGCGGCAGTTTTTCATGCAGCTGCCCCGGGAAATTTTTGAAGCGGCCAAAATGGACGGATACGGGCATGTCCGCATTTTTAGCAGCATCGTGCTGCCGCTATCGCGTTCCGCTTTTGCGACATTGGCCTTATACAGCTTCATCGGAGCGTGGAACATGTATTTGTGGCCGCTGTTGGTTACGAACGATCAGAGCATGCGGACGGTGCAAATCGGCGTGAACATGCTGCAATTTGAAGATTTTACCTCATGGAATCTGGTGTTGGCCGGTGTGACGCTCATGATGCTGCCTCCGCTCGTGCTGCTGGCGCTTGGGCTGAAGCAGCTTGTCGGCAATATTACGCTGGGGTCGCTCAAAGGGTAGCGCCGCTACAATATCCGGGTCGATCCGACACCGGTTTAACATAGATATCGTCCCAATCATAACGGCAATACAAAGGAGACCGAACATTTATGAACCGCACAAATTGGAAAGCGTCTATCTCAGTTGCAAGCGTCGCAGCGATGCTGCTCGTACAGGGGTGCGGCAGCGCAGCCAAGCCTTCGTCCCCGGACGGACAACCGGCATCGGCTGCGGCTTCCGCCTCCCCGGCCGCCCAGGCAAGCAAAGCTCCGGTCACAATCGTTTGGTGGCATTCGATGGGGGGAGAGCTCGGCAAGGCGCTCGATCAAATCGTCAGCGACTATAACGCCTCCCAATCGAAAGTCATCGTGAAAACACAGTTCCAGGGCACCTATGACGAGTCGCTGAACAAATTGAAAGCATCCATGGATTCGAAAAGCGGACCTACGATGGTCATGAGCAACGACGTCAGCACCCGTTTCATGATCGATTCCAAAGCCATTACGCCGATGCAAACTTTTATCGACCGCGACAAGTTCGACACGGCCCAGTTTGAAGAACATATTCTGAACTATTACACGGTCAATAACAAACTGTATTCCATGCCGTTCAACACCTCGAATGCCATTTTGTACTACAATAAAGATTTGTTTAAAGCGGCAGGGCTGGACCCACAAAAGCCTCCGCAGACGTATGAAGAAGTCATCAAAGCGGCCAAGACGCTTACCTCAGGGGGCGTTACAGGCTTCAGTCTGTATATCGAGCCGTGGTTTATGGAGCAGTCCTTTGCCAAGCAAGGAGCGGAGTACGTCAACAACAACAACGGACGTACGGCGCCTGCGACCGAATCGTATTTGAATAAAGAAGCGGGCCTTAAAACGATGACCTGGTGGAAGACGATGGCCGACGACAAAATTGCGATCAATTTCGGAAGAACGGGCGATGACGCGAAAAAGGCGTTTTTGGCCGGACAAACGGCCATGATGATGAACTCGACAGGCGCGCTGCGCGGAATCGTCGATTCGGCCAAAGGCAAGTTCGAAGTCGGAACCGGCTTTTTACCGGTGCCGGAAGGCGCTTCAACCGAAGGCGGGGTCGTCATTGGCGGGGCGAGCAACTGGATCATGAGCAACAAACCGCAGGAAGAGCAGGACGCCGCATGGAACTTTATCCGATATTTGTCGACGCCTAAAGTGCAAGCCCTGTGGCACGTTAGCAGCGGTTATTTCCCGATCACGAAGAAGGCGTACGATGAGCAAATTGTGAAAGACAATCTTGAGAAATATCCGCAATTCAAAACGGCTGTCGATCAGCTGCACCAGTCCAAATCGAACTTCGCCACCCAGGGACCGCCATCGGCGTGTTCCAGGAGCAGCGGCAGTTCGTTGCAAATGCGATCGAGGAAGTGCTGAACGGCAAAAAATCCCCGCAAGAAGCGCTCAATGCAGCAGCGGAAAATAGTACGAAATCGCTGGTCAAGTATAACCAGATGAACAAATAGCAGCATCATAGACAAAGACAGGGCGAAAAAAGCATTCGTCCTGTCTTTGTCGTTTGCGCCACTACCTGTTTCTATATTTGAGCGGGGTCGTTCCGACTACCCGTTTGAACAGCTGAATAAAGTAAGACACATTCGGAATGCCGATGCGTATGCCGATTTCCTCGACCGCCAGGCCCGTCGTCTCCAGCAGCCGGCAAGCTTGTTTCATGCGTCTGGCCGTCAAATAATCCGTAATGCTGCTGCCCGTTTCATGGCGAAACACTCTGGAGATGTAGCTGGTGGACAGATGCGTTTCTTGCGCTAACCGCTCCAGGCTCACCTCCTCTTGGTAATGCGCTTCGATCCAGCGCATGATCGTCTCCGAGTAGCGGGGAGTTCTGCGCGCCGCCTCCTGATTGAATTTCTCTTCCGCGCCGGGGTGCGCCATATCCACCGCATTTAAAATTTGCAGCAGCAGCAAGGCGATGTCTTCGCTGTCGGGCAAGCCCTTCCGGTTATTGCGGTCGTAGGAGCAATAAATCCATTCCATTTGTTCTACGATCGGGGACAGATCGAAGGCATTGTTACGGTCGCTTCCCTGCCACAAAGCCGCGAACAGGGCGCACTTCTTAGGAAAGGGGCGAAGCTGCCGTTCTATAAGATTCGGATCCACATAGAAGATCGAGCGGACATATGGCGTTTGCGGACTGACTACGGCGTGGATGCGGTGGAGCTGAAAAGGCTGAAAAAAGAAAAACATGCCGCGCTTGATATCGTAAGCCTGCCGGTTAAGGACGATGCTGCCCTGCCCTTCGTGTACGAAAACAATTTCGCAGCATTGATGCCAATGGTAATAGCCTTTGAAAACGTGTTCCGACCGTATACGGTAGTCCCAGACGATTTCCTTGCGGTCAAAGACTACTGGCTCGAAAAGCTGATTCATGACCTGGCCCCCAAAATGACAAAATATCAACATTTTCTTACATTGTATCATAACTTTTGGGCGATACGGAGGAGTATAATGGATAAAAATTGCTGGAGTTATTCAAAATGAACACGAATTATTGGCAGGGTATCATGGAAAAGCTCGATCAAAAAATAACCCGGACCATCGCTCAAATGGGCGATAAATGCCCGCATTTTGCCGAAGAAGACGGCAAATTCGACGACATCGGCTCCGATTGGTGGACGACAGGTTTTTGGCCGGGCATCCTGTGGATCATGCATGACATGACCGGCAAGGACATCTACAAGGAAGCCGCCTGGCGATGGGACGGCGAGCTGGAACAATGGTTCGTGAAGCCGACGGAAGAGCTTCATCACGACGTAGGCTTTCAATTTCTGCCGACGGCCGTCATCAAGCATACGCTGACAGGCGATGCCGACGGATTCCGGCGGGGTCTGGAGGCGGCGAATTTTTTGGCCGCGCGCTTTAACCCTGCCGGCAACTTTATCCGCGCCTGGAACGGCGGGCCTGAGCACAGACCGGTTCCCGGCTGGGTCATTATCGATTGCATGCTGAACATTTCGCTGCTGTTCTGGGCGCATAAGGCAACCGGCGATCCCCGATACAAGCATATCGCCATCCGGCACGCCGAGACTACTATGCGGCACGGTGTCCGGGAAGACGGATCGACCAAGCACATCCTCTCGTTCGATCCCGAAACCGGCGCCTACATCGAAAATTTCGGCGGCCAGGGCTTGTCGGCGGAATCGTCGTGGAGCCGCGGTACGGCGTGGGGGCTGTACGGTTTTGCCAACACGTACCGGCACACCGGCGACGAGCGGTTCCTCGATACGGCGAAACGGATCGCGCATTATTTTATCGCGGCGCTTCCTGAAGATCACGTGCCGTACTGGGATTTCCGCCTGGAGTCGCTGGAAGGTATGTCGCGGGACAGCTCCGCCGCATCGATCGCCGCATCGGCGCTGCTGGACTTGGCGGATTTTGTGCCTGCGGGGGAGAAGCGGCTCTATGCCGGAGCGGCAGAGCGGATACTGCGTTCGCTGACCGAGAACTATGCGACATGGGATCGGCCCGAGCATGAAGCGATTTTGCTCCACGCCACCGGAAGCGGCACTTCCTTTATCGATGTTTCGCTTATTTACGGCGATTATTACTATGTGGAAGCGATTTCCAAACTGAACGGATGGAAGCACCGCATTTTCTGACGGATGTCCGGCCGGATCCCCCGGCGGGGCAACCGCAAGCGCCGGAAGCCGCCGAAGCCGGCGCGAGAGCCGGCCAAGCGGTCAGGCGGCCCGCGAAGCGGCAACAAGCCGGGAGCGAGAGCCTGCGCATCTTTGAGCAGTGCTTCGCGCAGAAAACCTGCAAAAAGTGCATCTTTTTGCCCGTGGATGCGTTTGAGGAGCGATATTCCTGCAATTCTTAGGCTGTTGAACACCCCCACGGTAGAGGAGATAGCCATAATCTGCCTGGCTGTACGAAGAAAACCTGCAAAAATACATGAATTTGCGTCCTTGTTCGCTGGCCACGAAGAATTCCTGCAAAAGTGCAGGCTTTTCACCGAACAAATGGACACAGACTCACTTTCAGCAAAAATTCCTGCGCTTTTGCAGGTTTTTCGCCAAAATAAGCCAATTTCGCATGAAATACCCACTAGCTTTGCAAAGAAGCTAACATCAAATGGATTAAAATGGACAAATTTCTTTTCGAGTTATTAGATACTTATTTTTCCATTCGTTACTTCCG
>NZ_JBZYAO010000004.1:0-310236 GCF_059820445.1 Paenibacillus sp. sgz302190 | reverse complement strand
TGATCAGGTACTTCACTTCCGTGCCGCTCACCGGGTCCGTATAGCCGCTCGGCTGTTCGGACGTGTACGTCTCGCTCTGGGATTGCCGGTTGCCGCTTCGGTCATATGCGTAGATGGTCGTTTTGCCCGGCGCCTCGGCTTTTTCGATTCTTCCCGCCGCATCGTAGCTGTAATTCGTTGTGCCGTAGCTGTCGGTTTTCGCCGTTTGTCTTCCCGCGTCGTCGTATGCATAAGCGTACTCGGATATAAGGCTGCCATCCGGTTTCTTGTTCACGAGCTTCATCAACCGGTTGTTTTTGTCAAACGCATACTCTTCCTTCACTCCGCCCTCGTAAGCAATCGACGTCCGGTTGCCGTTCTCGTCGTAGGTGTAGGCCGTTGTCTTGCCTTGGAACGATACGGTCGCCATCCGGCTTGACTTGTCGTAAGTGTAGGATGTAACGAAGCCTTTGGAATCCGTGACGGTTTCGATGCTGCCCACGGCGTCATAGGTGTAAGCAATCTGTGTAGTCCCGCCTTTGGAAATCTGCAGGATACGGTTATTCCCGTCGTACGTATAGCTGCTTGCCCCACTCTCGTCGGTCATCGACGCCCGGTTGCCCGCTTCGTCGTACGTATAAGCGACCGAGTCGCCTGTTTCCTTGACGGTTCTTTCCAGCAGCAGGTTCCTGTTATCGTACACATAACGGGTATGGTTGCCGTTGCGGTCGGTCATCTCCGCTGCGTTCAGAGCCAAATCATAGCGATACGCGATCGACTGACTCAACGCGTTCGTGACCGAGCGCAGCAATCCGAACGCCCCGTAGCGGTAGCGGGTGACTTTCCCTTTGCCGTCCGTCATGTCCAGCTTGTTGCCGGCCATATCGTAGCTGTATGCAACGCTGACGTCTAACGGGTCGGTGACCCGGATGAGACGTCCGACAGGATCGTACTCATACGATTTGGCATGGCCTAATGCGTCCGTCTCCTTGACTTTCTCGCCCGCCGGATTGTATTGGTACAGAGCGGTGAACTTCTCCGGCTTGTTCTGCGCGGCGATCTCCGGGTCCACCGTGCGGATGAGGCGTCCGGCCAAATCATACGTGTACAGCCAGCCGTACCGCTCTTCATCTGTGCTGCCCGAAAGATACCCTTTCGCATCGATCTTTTTGATTACATTGTTGTTGGCATCGTACATGTTGCGGGAGATGACAATGCCGTAAGGGTCGGTCACCGTAACAAGACGGTTCAGCTTGTCGTATCCGTACGTCATGCTGTTGTTCCGGGCATTCGTCTCCGCAAGCTTGTTGCCGGCCAAATCGTATTTGTATGTGAACGTATGCTGCTCAGGGTCCGTAACCTGTTCGACGCGGTTTAAGGTGTCAAAAGCGTAACGGGTGACAAGCCCTCTCTCATTCCGCTCCGCCACGCGGTTGCCGACTTTGTCGTAGGTGTATTGCTTGTAAACGTCGGCTCCGTTCACCTTGCGGATCACTTTATCCACGCGGTTCAGCGCATCGTATGTGTAAGTTATGATGTACGGCTCCCGCTCTTCCCCCGCATACCGGTACGCCCGCGGATCGATTTGCTTCGTACGGTTGCCGAGAAGATCGTACTCGTAACCGGTTATGATACGGATTTTGCCCGCATATTCGGCATCCCGCAGCGCCGCGGCGTCACTCAAGCTTGCCGCATCCAAATCCGCTTCATCCATTAGCTTGATCCGTTTCACCAACCGGTTCGAATTGTCATACTCGAACTTCTCCACATCGTAAACCGACGTTTCCCGCAGCTTCTGCGTCTTGACGAGATTGCCGTTCTTGTCATAATCGCTTTGCGTATAAGCGCCGCTGTTGTCGGAAACGGTTTTGAGCAAATTATTATCGTAGTACGTATAGGTCGTTTCCCGCAGGAACGCCGCATCCTTCGAACCTGTCACGGTTTTCTTCAGCAGATTTCCCACGGCGTCATACGCATACGTCTCTACGGCATACATGGTGCTGCCGCTTCCGTCCCGGTCGACCGGCGTTCTTTTGACAGTCAGCCTGTTCGCTGCGTCGTATCGGAGAAGCGTCACGCTGCCCCGCTTATCTTTGAAAGAAACGAGGTTGCCGACCAGATCGTACTTGTTTTCCGTGTAATCGCCGTACGGGTCTTTCACCGTCTTTTCTTTGCCGAAAGCATTGTATGTGTATGTGACCGTATTGCCTAACTGATTCGTTTCGGCGATTTTGCGGCCCAGCCCGTCATACGCATAGGCGGTCGTTCCCCCGTCGGCAAATGTTGCCTGGCGCAGCGTGCTGTCGGCGTTGTAGGCATAGCTAGTCTCACGGCCCAGCGCATCCACGGTTCGAATCAAATTGCCAAGCACGTCATAATCGTAATCCGTACTATTTTGCAAAGCATCTGTCTTGCGAACCACGCGTCCCAGCCCGTCGTAAGCAAAAACGGTTCCCGCAGACGTCTGCATATCCCCTGTATATCTCAATCCGTCCGCGACTTTGCGGATTTGCCCGCGAGCATCGTACTCGATATATTCTATGCCGCTGCCATCAGGCGAGAAGACAGCTGTCCGGCGATTCATCGCATCGAATGCATAGGCCGTACCCGCCAAGCTTGTGACTGAAGCAGGGTTATCGTATGCCGGATCATATTGATTCGGCATCACTTGCTTGATCAAGTTGCCGACAGCATCATAGACGTATCTCGTTGTCGCCAGGGAGCCGTCCGCAGCCGGCGTCTTTTTGCGGATCAACCGGTTCAATGCATCGTACTCATACACGATGGAGACGCCCTTCGCATTCTGTTCTTCCAGCAGATTGCCGTTCGCGTCGTAACGATACAGAGCCGTTCCTTGCAAGGAGTCGATCTTTTTCACCGGTCTTTTGTCAAAATCATACTCAAATTGCGTAGAACGTCCTTGTGCATCCGTCTGGCTCTTCAAACTGCCGTTTTTGTAATAACTGTAGGCAGTGGTTGAAAAAACCCGATCCGTATAATCATTGTCGTATTTAGCGCCGGACAAGTAGTCCAGACTAAGGTCGGAGGTCTTTACAAGCAATGACTCCCCGATCAATTGGGACCTCACGTCGTATGCATACCTTCTGACGTTGTCATCGCCGTCCGCTGCTTTTTGCAGCTGCAAGGTCCTGTTCCCGGCCCGGTCGTAGTCGTAAGTCGTCTCCCTGCCGTTGGGTCCGGAAATTTTAGTGAGCCTGCCCGCTTTGTCGTATGCGCGGCTCTCTTTATTGCCTGACGATATTTTGCCCGCGTTCGTTCCGTCCCGATAGAGGAATGTCTCGCTGCCAATCAGACGATTCGCCTCATCATATTGAAGCTCCGTCAGCTTATAGGAGCCGGAGGCGCCTTCCTGCTTGATGAACTCTTTCTTTTCAATCGGATTGCCCGAAGCATCATAGCTCAGCAACTGAGCATTCCCCGCCTGATCGTACCGCTCGGACAGCTCGCCTCTGGCGGAATACTTGAATCGCTCCGTTGTTCCGTCCGGATATTCGACGCGGTAAGGCTTATCAAAGACAGTATTGAATATTTTCGTAATCCGACCCTGGCTGTCCGTCTTGATCTGCATAGCCTTGCCGGTCAAATCGTAATCGTAAGCTTCCTTGTTGCCGTCGGCTAATGTTTTCTCTTTAGGCAAACCGTTCAAATAATACACATATCTTGTCGTATTTCCCCGAGCGTCGGTTTCGGAAGTCACATGGCCTGAGCCGTCATACTTGAAGCTTTTGGACACATAGCGCGTTCCGTTCTTCTCATTCTGGAAGGCGAGCTCCGCCGAAACGATGGCAGCCCTTCTGTCGTTGGCATCATATTCGAATGTAATGCCTGCCGATTTGTCCGGATTCGCTGCGTTATATCCTTCGCCATCCGACTCTTTGACGATATTGCCGCGCCCGTCGTATGCTTTATAAGAAATCACTTCTCTTGCTTTGCCGTCAAAAACGGATGCCCGCACAGGTCTATTCAGCGCATCATACTCGTATTCGATGCCCGGCGCCTGATCCTCGGAAAGCGCCATATATCTGGCATCGATTTCCTTGATCTTGTTGCCTGCGGCATCATATACAAATCTTGAAGCATTGCCGAGCGGATCGATCTTCTTCACTGTCTTGCCCAAGCCGTCGATAACCAAAGTTACCGTTGCGTCGATTCCTTGAATCGTCAACGTCTGGGAGACGGCGTTGCCCGCCTTGTCGTATTGATAGCGCGTACGCTTGCCTTCAGGATTGCCGCCGTACGGTTCCAGCTTTTCTTTGACGTGGTTGCGGTAATCGTACGTATAGACGGTCTTATCATAACCGCTGCCATTATAGGCTTGCTGCGTCAGAAGGTTGCCTGCGTAATCCCTTTGATACAGGTTCTGATAAGCCCCGTATTCCTGGTCGGATTCCTTGTAGCTTCCTTTGTCCTCCTTCACCCGCCCCGCAAAATCATAGACATAGGAATACATTCGGTATTTCGTCTCATCCTGATCGGCATATTGAATCGAGCTCGTCTTGCTGCCGTTCTTGTTATAGCTGTTTTTCGTATGCCCCGTCCTCGCGGCGTCTATCTTGGTGTACTCGTCGGTTATACGATTCATCGCATCATAGGAATAACTGCTGTCGGACGAGACGTTATCCGTACCAGCCTCGACGCTGCCCTGCTTGACACTTGTGACGTTATTCGCTGCATCATAAGCGTAAGCGGTATAGGTATAGTCCGACGAGCCTTTGCTGTATACTTTCTTCGTGCTTATACGGCCCAGCGCATCGAATGCATATTCGGTCATTTTGCCGCCGGGTTCCTTGAGCAACGCAACCTGATTCAGCGCGTTATAGACATACTCCGTCCTGCCGCCCAAAGCGTCCTGCTTCCCTTTTAATCTGCCGAAATTGTCGAATTCGTAGCGGGTCGCGCTGTTTCTGGCATCCGTTTCGCTTACTTTATTGCCTGCATAGTTATAAGAATACGCTGTTGCATACCAGCGGACATTATCCGGAGTGACTTCCGTCTTGGCAAGTCTGTCCGCAATGTCGTAGTAATATTTTTTCGCATACCCTTCTTCATCCTTAATCGTAACGAGAAGCGGCGTATCCTTGCTGTAGCCGATCTGATACCCGATTACCACCGAACCTTTGTTAACGGTATCGTTTTCGTAGTACGACTTCTGAACGAGCCTGTATTGGCTGTCATATTCATAACGGATACTGTGCCCGTTAGTATCGGTTTCTTTCTTTTTATTGCCTTTGGCATCGTAGTCGAACGTCTGCAGAGCAACCCATTTCCCATTATCCGAAACACTGGCCTGAACCAGAGAACCCATAATGTCGTATTCGTATAAAAAGTTCGTCTGCTCCGGGTCCGTGTAGCGGATTTTCAGGTTCGCATATGGATTTTCTTCATAATTGTACACTTTGATGCTGTTATCCGGTTGAAACTTCTTCACTACCCTGCTTAACGCATCGTATTCATAGACGGTTTTATTGCCTTTAGGATCAACCTCTGCCGCTTGCTTGCCCGTGTTGAGGTCATACGCATACTTCTTGGCGATTTCTTGCCCATCCAGCGACTGGTATTCCTTGGTCAAATAAGCTCCCTTGACGTCAACGCCATTCGCGTCAGTTCCGTACTCGTACTGAGTGACGAAGGCTTGCCCTCCCGATTGCACCGCCTTCCTCGTCATGTTGCCGTAGTTGTCATATTGATAATCGGTCACAATCCAGTTGTCATTGTTATCGGTATCGATTTTGCTTTCTTTCGTGACATTTCCTTTATCGTCGATCGTATATAAATTTTGGCTGGTCGTTTCCTTGTCTTTCTTCCATGTCTTCGAGGCCAGCACATGAAACTTGTCGTAAGCATAAGCGTACACGACGGTGCGCTCCGCGTTGACGGGGTACCCTTTGTCGTCACGTTCCGCATCCGGGCCGGTGTAATTGGTCAAATTTCCGTATTCATCGTATCGGAAATTCTCGATTTTTTTGACAGGCTCGCCGGTCGCTTGCCCGTTCACCACTTGATAGAGCTGGCTTTCCTGCTTTTTCACCAGCTTCAGTTCGTCCCGCTCACTCAGGATGACCTCTTTGTGTTCTTTTCCCTGTTTGTTCGTGACGATTAACTGATGCAGGCCGTCGTACGTATATTTGACCGTATTTCCGATTAAATCCGCAATCTCCGTTTCATACCGATAGGTATCCCTTAAATAAGTATCGTCCGATTCCTTGTATCCGTCCGTTCCGAACCCGTCCGCTTCATGGGTGTACGTATAGCTCGCCTTATCTTTGATATCGACAATGAAGCGGTCTTCGAATTTCGTTTTGGACGGGTCATAGCTCTTTTTGACCAGCTCCTGCTTTTCAAAAATTTTGCGGTACTGCATACTGCCTCTGTTCAAGCTCTTCGTGTATGAATTGTACACATACCGCTTCATATGATTCGTCTTGCTGTAATCAACCTGAACCAGATTTTCATAACGGTTGTATACAGCATACTTGGTCCCGTTCATATAAGTGAAACCGAGATCGGGCTGTTCGTACCAGAGATGATACTTGGGAAGACCGTCCACATCGAAGACCCGCTGCAGCCGCGTGCGGATAACCTGTTTGGTCGAATTGACCAGGACGGCGGACTTATCGTAGGTGATACTTTTCTCACCAGGCAAATGAACAATGACTTGAAACTTCCCTTGCAAATCCCCCGAATCGCTCGTATTCGGATTTTGCGAGGTTTTATAGCTCTCTTCGGCACTGTATGACGAATTCGCGATAGGCCCTACAGTAAACGCATGATCCTCTTTATACTCAATGGTCGTTACCCTGCCCACTGTATCCGTTATCTTGGACATCAGCTTCTTCGTTATCGCTGTGCCGTCAACTGTATACGAAAGCGTACTGTACTCAAAAACAATCGAGTTCCCGTAACGGTCGACAATGCCCACAATTCTTCCGTCCTCGGCAAAATAAGTCTTCTTCCCGTCTTTCCCGGTCATGACGAACTTGGAAGTGCCGTCGGCCTGTCCGTTCTTGAATTCGGCAGTTTCTTTCACGACAACGTCTTTGACGGTTTGCCCTTCGGGCAAGTAGGTGAGAACGCCATTCGTTGTAGTTCCTTTTAAACGGTACACGTCCCCGCTCTCCGTATGTAAATAGTTGTACGTTGTGCCGTCGGAGTTGGTTTTAACCTCCATATTCGGAAATGAGAATCTCATCCCGATGCCAAGATTGTACCGGTCCTCGTAAAAGGAAGACGTGGCAGCGCCGGACTCAACGACATCCACCCATGCGCCGTTCACGTACTTCACATTCATCTCCTGAACATTGGAAATTCCGCTCTTGTAAATGCGTTTTATTTCCAGATCCAGGCCGTTTCTGCCAGGCAATACGTAATCCGTTTGAGTCAGCGTCAGCTCGCCGCTTTGCGGGCTGATTTGCTCCTCGCTGGCGTTATTTTTCAAATAAACCGGGGAAAGCATCGTGTTATACTGCTGCTTGGGCCCGACCAGGTTATTGATTTGATCTTCCAGTGTCTCCGCGTAAATCAACTGAGCCGGAACAATGAAAAACAGGATAGATAAGAATAAAGTCTTGCTCCAACGTTTCAACCTGGCACCTCCAGTCAGCCTTATCAGAATTTATCGTAGGTTTCGGTATAGCTTTCCGCCATAATAGCTTCGTCCGTCATGCCTGCCTGCATCTTGCCAATTACCGTTTCAGGACTCTTGCCGATCTTTTGCGCCAGTACAAACGCCGCAGTCACTTTTGCTTCCGCAAATGTTCCCGGAACCGTATATTGCTTCAACTGCTGGGCGGTTATTTGCACCCTGGGAAGACCTGATGCGCTATGCAGGATGTCCAGGTCTGCCGCAATTTCCTTCCAGCTATTTTGCGATTCCAGCTTGCCTGCAATGAGGTCTTTTACCGGCTTCCCTGAAACGAAAGCGAGTCGGTCGGCAATCATAATATCATCGGGAGCAAATCCCGGAGTTTTCATCAAACTTTCCAAATAACCCGAATCGAACGATCGGGGAACGAAAGCCGCATGACCCTTGTTATAGCCGGTGAATACAGCCTCCCAGGTCTTGCCCGCTTCCCGGGACTTGACTATAGTCTCCAAATCTTGCATTTTGCCATAATTTTGATTGAGGAATTCATAGGCAATCAAAAGATCAGGCAAGCGGTGCCCTTCCAGGATGAGCCGCTCGATTTCCCGCTTAAATTTGCCGTGGACATCCAGAGCAACAAGGAGTTTCCTATAATTCGTCAGATTAGTGTCGTACCTGCTCGGATCGGATGATTTCAGCTTGTCCAATACGTCCTGCGGAATGTCTATACTTACAGCAGCTTCGGTTCCCCCCGCAGAAGCAGCGGTTTGCGCCTGCACGATGGACAAAAGCGTATACCCGGTCTGGAGTAACGCACTTAAAGCCAGTACGATTACCAAGACCTTCGACATCGTTTTTATCTTCATTTCATGTACCCCTTTGCGGCTAATTTGGATTCAAAGCGCGAATCTCTTTCATGACATCCTCGGCCGGATTGCCCGGCTTGAGGTTCTTGATCTGCGGAGGCGAGACGTCCGGCAGCAAAGACTTTCCTTGGGAATCTTTTGCCGACACGCCCTCTTTCCCGGCCGTTATCGGCTCGTCTTTGGCGACCGAATTGTTTTTCTGTATGTTTTCCAGAACCGTAAGCTCAATCACCGACATGGTGATGATGTTATTGCGGGATATTTGTATGCTCTTTTCGTCTTTATCCTGCAAATATTTTTCTTTGTCGCGGATGTAATCTTCCAAATTCAGCCCGAGCTGCAAGGAGAGCAGGTACTCGTCCAGCACTTCCTCCGGACTGCCGAAATCTTTCCGTAGCACGAGCATAAAATAGATAGCCGATTTGGTATCGAACTGCTCGGCGATCTTTTGAAGCGCCTCCGTCTTCTCGTCCTTTTTCTTATCCGCACCAAGCTCGGGGAGCGGAGTTTGAGGCTTGTGCCCGGCATCGTCCGCAATCTCCTTCAGTTGAAATTGCAGCCTCTCGGCGAGCATTTTTGCCGTCAAAATCTCCTCTTGCTTAAATCCCTGATCCTGCAGTTTTTGAATAATCTCTTCAATCCCTGCCTCTGCCAGAAGACTGTTTCTCTTGCTTTTTTCATTCTGCTCGCCGCTCTTGCTAACATTTTTTAATTTATCCAAGACCTCATTCCAAGACATATTGGCCTGTTTAAGCTTTAAAATCTCTTCCACTTTCACACCTGTCATGTTGGAAATATCCGCTGCGATTTTGCTGTCATCGCTGCGTTCCACAATAGATTCCGTGCTTGTCGGCTTGACCGCCTTATCGTTCACGAACACAATAAACATCTGGGCAATTAAAGATACGCCTATAATGCCGGCTATCCATTTATAATATTTGTTGAAAAAGCGTTTCACGCCATCACCCTCGCTATGATCTGCATATTATTTGGCAACAACGTCGATTTGGGCTTCTCCGTTCACTTTAGCCTTCAGGAAGATCGCCGTGATTTCCCCGGACCATGAAGTCCCGGGCACCACATTTTGACTGTTCTTGAATGTGATTTGTCCAGGTGTATAAGCAACCGTCAGGTTGGAGCCCGGAATCTTCCCTGACTGCATGACATCCCGCTGCGGCGTGTAATTGTACAAATCGACGACTTCCAGGTGATTCGGATCATACGTAACCACATACGTCAATTCACTGAAATCCTGAACGTTGAAAGCAAGCAGCGACAAATCGAAGCTTTGCCCTTCCGTTACGTTGACTGTGTACGTCGGGCTCGTTGTGCTCTTCACAATCGCGTTGCTCCATGCCGTTACGCCTGTTTGGTTTTTCGCCCTTAACCGGTACGTATGCGCCGTTCCCGATGTCAGCTTATCATGTGTATACGTAGGACTATCTCCTGCGTCTACGGTCTGACCGTCGATCTCCAGATCGTAGCCTGTCGCCCCGGCTATCTTTTGCCAGCGCAGCTCAATGCTGTTATTGGTCGCAAAAGCTTCAACGCCGACCGGAGCATCCGGCGGGTCGGGCAATGTCGACAAGGACAGTATAGCCACCCATGGGTTCGGGCTATCGTCCTTTTTCAAGCGAATCTTGTACGTATGGAATTCGCTCGCTTTTAACCCCCCATGATGGTAGATCGTATTGCTTCCATTGTCGGCAAGCAGGCCGTCCACCTCGATGTCGTATCTGGCCTCGGGAGCTACGGTATCCCAGGATAATGTGATCGCTTTGTTCGTCACCACCGCAACAACATTGGTCAGGGACAGACTTCCGTCGCTTCCTTCGGGGAATGTAGACAAGGTGACCGGACTGCTCCACTCGCTGCTGCCGCTAATATTGTTGGCTCTGACCCGGTATGTGTGCTTGCTGGAAGGTGCCAGAGCGCTATGAACAAACTGGTTATCCGTGACATTCGTGACGGATGTCCCGTCGATTTCTACTTCATACCCGGCCGCATGAGAAACTTTGTACCAGGTCACGGTGATCGCTTTCTCTTCCGCTGTCGTCATGATATTCGCGGGAACTTCCGGCTTTTCGGGATGTGTCGTTACGCTGACCGGGTCGCTCCACACACTCTTGCCGCCGGCATTGGTCGCTCTGACCCGGTACGTGTGCCCACTCAAAGCGTCCAGCCCCTGATGAACATAGGCCGTGCTGCTGCCGTTATCGATGATCAGTCCGTCTGCCTCAACTTCATAGGCATCCGCTCCATCCGATTTGCTCCAGCTTACCGTCACTTGATGGATCGAAGGGGTCGCCGCAACATGTCCCGGCGACGCAGGGGGATACGGCAATGTTTGCTTCACCACCGGCTGACTCCACTCGCTGACGCCGCCTTTATTGGCGGCTCTGATCCGGTACGTGTGGTCAGTAAGCGGCTGCAGCCCCTTGTGTACGAAGGTCGTCTTGCCTCCGTTGCCGATTACGGTTCCGTCTACCTCAATATCGTAGCTCTCCGCACGGGCAACGACGTCCCACGAAACGGCTATTTCCGTTTGCAGCGGCGTTGCCTGAATGTTCATCGGAATCGCCGGCGGATCAGGCAGCGTGAATTTGCTGATGAAGGCGCTCCAATTCCCTGTCCCTCCGGCATTTCGCACTCTAACCCGATACTTATGCTGCGTATTAGGGGCAAGATCGCCATGTAAAAAGGTTGCGGACGTTTTGTTGTCCATAACGACGCCGTCCGCTTCGATGTCATAGCTCGCTCCCGCTGTCGCAGGCCAAGTTACTTTAATCGACCTCTGGGTTGCTTCAGCCATTATATTTACAGGCGGGATTGCCAGCGTGCCGACACTCACCGGCGAACTGAACGCAGTTTCCTCACCGGCATCATTGCGCGCTTTAGCCTGAAAAATGTACGACTTGTTAGGCGATAGCCCTTTTACCGTCACCTTCTTGCCGGTCTGTGTGAACCATGCTGGATTTGTCGTCAGAACTCCGGTCTCGCTGACGTATTGGCCATCTGAAAACAGTTGGTAATACGTGCGGGAAGGATTGGCATCCTGAAACGAAATATCCAACTGATTTTCGCCGATTTGACTTGTACTCAATACGGGCGTCTGCGCCTTTGTATAGATGGTTTGTTGCTTCGACGCTATATGCTCCAGCTTATCTTTAGCCTCAATCTGTACGCTGAAGGCCGTATTAGGCGTTAAATTGCTAAATGTGTACGAATTGGCAGTCCAGGCGCTCGCTATAGATCCGATTGTGTATCGGTAAGGTTCCGGTGCCAAGCCTGATCCTGTATCCGTTGCCGCGCCTGCAACTGTAATTGCAGTATCTGTTGGTGCCACGCTAATGTTGTCTATGATTGGCGGTGATTTGTCCAGAATGAAATCAACTGTGCTCGTGACAGGCCCGTTCAAGTTATTGGACAACACAAATTTAAGCGTGTGTTTTCCTTCCGGCAGTCCATTGAATTGAAGTGCATCAAAGGCAACAACCTGAGATGTTACAGCATTTGTAATTGTTTTACTGTCACGGGGAGAAGCTTCATCATCTAAAAAGTAAGTATTGATCAACGTATCGCCATTCCGACCGGTTACTGATATTTTGGGAACTAGATACGTATCGGTTTGACCGAATATTTGATTCAAATTTGGCGAAATGATGGAAATAGATGGCGATACTTCTCTTTTTATATACCAATACCCGTCGCCTGCTTTCCCGTTATCCGGATATGTGCCGTCTGGAGCGACAATATCTTTCTGACTTAAGGCGCCAGCTTTGTATGCCCCTTCTTTTTGCCTGCTGTCTCTAATATAGGAACTATAGCGACCAACACCGACATAAGTAAGTATTCCATTACTCAGCGTATAACCTGGACCATCATTAGAGCCTGTCCAGTTGCTTAGAATCCATGTATTATTTACTGTGTCAAACGTTGCTGTTTGGTAACCGGCTGTCCCATAGAAGGAATAATTACCTGTATTGAACTCTGGAGGTTCGGAGTATCTGTATACTGCCTCGTATTTGTCAAAATAATAAAGGGTTGATACCGTTGAAGGTGCAGGTGCAATATTCTTTTTTACATACCAATATCCGTCGTCACCTACTCCATTGTTTGGATATCTGACATCAGAGGCTACAATATTCGCTTGGTTTAAGCTCCCCATTGTACAAGTACCCGTATTTTGCCTGCTATCCATAACATAGCTGCTATGTCGCGAAACATAGGTCAGCATCCCATTGGACAGATTGTATCCCGGACCGGTATTAGAGCCGGTCCAGTTGCTTAAAATCCATGTATTTTTAGACGTATCAAACGTCGCTGTTTGAAAGCCGGCTGTTCCGGAGGGTGAATAATAACCCGTATTAATCGCCGGGGGTTCTACATAAGTACAAGCCAGGTTGTACTTGTCATAGTAATAATAAGTCGTGGACGCCGCATAAGCTGCCGACGATCCGATTTCCAAAATTGTGCTTAGCAAGAGCACGATGGAACATATCAGTTTTATCGTTCGCATTGATTTCCTCCCAAACCTCGCATTTCGCACGTGCTCTCCTTATTACTCCACTATATAGGTGACCTTCGAATCCTCATTGGTCTTCGCGATAAATTTGATGCTGTTTATGGTTGTCTTATCGGCGTTCTGAACGTTAAATACGATTTCGCCGGGTACAAACTTGCTGACCGTAAAGTTCGTGCCACTTATCGGGCCGGCTTTCAATTCCAACTCCGGTGTGATTGCGCTCAGATCCTGAACCTCCACATCGTCCGGACTATACGTAACAACGATTCTACGTGCTGTAACCCCGTCTTTCTTTGGCGCAATAACGACCAGATTAAATATGTTGTCTTTTCCGACATTAACGATCAATTCGGAAATGGTTTTGGCTTCGAGTTTCTCCGACCATTCACTGTGCTTGCTGCCGTTCGCGGCCTGAATGCGGTAGCGGTGCATCGTGTTGGGCTCCAGCCCTGTGTGCTTATAACTCGTTTCCGTAATGTTATCAATGACCCGGCCGTCCACTTCAAGCGAATAGCTCCTCGCTCCGCTAACTGCATCCCAAGTTAAAGTAACTGAATCCACAGCTGCCTTTGCTTTGAAATTGGCAGGAACGCTTGGAGTGGTGATCTGGATGACGGCTTCTGTCCATTGACTCCGCTCGCTCCATTCACTTACACCGTCATCGTTCTTGCTCCTGATTCTGTAGGTGTGCAGCGTATCTGGGCTCAGATTACGGTGGACAAATGTAGTATACATACCGTTATCCAACATTTGGCCGTCCGCTTCCACCTCGTACCCCACAGCTCCTTCAACGCTATCCCAAGATACGGTAATAGTGGAACTGGTAGAGCTTAAACGAATGTTGCCCGGAACTCCAAGCAATGTCGCTTTGGATAAAGTCTCCGACCACACGCCCGGAATGCCTCCGGCTATGGCGCGAACTCTGTATACATGCCACGAATATGGCGTTAACCCATCATGCGTGAAGGTTAGTGCCGAGCCATTATCCCGAATAACCCCATCGACCAGTACTTGGTAACTTTCAGCCCCGGAAACAGCATCCCATCCCAAAATTATGGATGAAGTTGTAGCGCGAGCGGTAAAATTTTGCGGCTGCCCGAGAAGTGCGGATTGCATGACCGCCTCGCTCCATTCGCTTGCGCCTCCCTGATTTTTGGCCCTGACCCGATACGTATGCTGTGAATTCGAAGCCACTCCTTCATGGGTGTATAACGTGACGAGTCCGACATCGACAATATTACCGTCCACTTCCAATTCATAGGATGTCGCCCCCAGGACAGGATCCCACGTCACTTCTATTTTGTCGCTTGCGGCTGCGAACCGGACGTTCTGCGGCTTCATCGGCGGCATTTTACGAATTGCTTGAGCACTCCATAACCCGGCAGCTTTCACATTTTTTGAGCGTATCCGGTATGTATGTTCCGAATTGGGTTCCAATGGAGTATGGATAAATGTACGAGTAGTGCCGACCTTAATAATGGCCCCATCCACTTCCAATTCATATTCGCCTGCCTCATCTATACCGGACCAACTAATTTGAATCGCGTTAGCAGATGATAAATCTGTAGTAAGTACCGGGGTTCTGGGGAGCGTTGTAGCCTCGATTTCAGAGCTCCATGGTCCGGCGCCTTCCACATTTTTCGCCCGTACCCGATAGTGATGCGTAGTATATGGCTGTAAATTTCCATGTAAATAAGAAATTGCATGATTCGTGTCGACAACAAGCGCGCCATCCACCTCAATATCGTAGCTTTCGGCGCCTGCTATTCGATTCCACGTCACTTGCACACTCGAATCGGTTGCGATTGCCGTAATTTCCGACGGGACTCCGGGTAAAGTCGATTTCGCAACTACACTGCTCCATTGCCCCGGGCCGCTGGAATTTTTCGCTCTGACTCTGTAGCTGCGCTGAGTATTCGGATTCAATTCATTGTCCAAATAAGTAGTTGCCGATCCATTGTCCACTACATTTCCGCTGAATTCTATATCGTATCCTGTTGCCCCTGCAACCGGATCCCATTCTACTTTTAACGTATGGCTAGTCGAATTTAGCCGCAAATTTTCGGGAATTGCCGGCAGCGTCCACACGGAGGCTAAAGAAGACCATTCCCCAGTGATGTCTCCGCTGGTTGCCCTAACTCTATAGGAATGAAGAGTTCCAAGACCCAGGTTTTCATGAACAAATGTCGAAGTGGGGCCAATCGGGTATATAACGCCATCCGCTTCCACTTCATATCCATCGGCATTAGAGATTGGATTCCAGGTTAATGTATGACTTGTTTCTGTTGGTATTTGCGATACAACCGGTATCCCAAAAGGAAACAGTTGACTCTGTGGAACGCGTTCTTTCTGTTGGGAATTGCTTGACCAGTACAATGCCGCCCGGGGATTACGGTTTGCACTTAAATATTCCACCTTGATATTCTCTCTCTGGCCCGCTGCCAAATAGACGGAACCTGTTACAGTGCCCTGGAAACTTGCATCTTCTTTATTTATTAAAAGATTATTATTTACCCATAGCTTGATCGGTCCGCTCGTTTGCAATTCAAACTGATATATTTCGCTGAACAGAGCCTCAATTTGTCCGGACCATCTGACAGAAATGTCCTGATCATTGAATCCTGCAACAGGGAACTCAGGATTATTTTGCAAATCAATAACCGGATCCACCCTGGTTACGGTATTCCCCTTGAAATTCCCTTCGCTAAAATACTCCGCCTTTAATCCATGCAGCGCATATTTCAAACTTGTCGATCCGTTTCCTCCGACCCCTGTATCGATGAACGGCCGTTGATTGGCCGTCATGTTGCCGCCGATGGCAAACAAACCGCCTGTTTGAATATGCAGTTGATTGTTCACATGCACATCGTCGCGAACGAACAAGTCACTGTTATTTACTTTGATGTTGGCAGTACTATTGTTGGAGACGATCCCGCCAACCATCATCTCTTGCTCTACGTTCATATCCGCTTGCGTGTTGATATGCAATTGATCTTTGATCAAAACGCGCTTTGCCCGGACGTTCAACTGTCCGCTGTTAAAAGTAAGACTGTCGGCAGATAACAAACCATCCACGCTAACCGAGGAATTGTTGTTAAGATGCCAGCTCCCCTTCACCCAGAGGCTCCCATCGGCAGGCTCCGTTCCATTCGAAGACGAATGTACTTGCAAGTTTAGCTCCGAATTGGCATTCATGCTGCCCTTAACAATCAACAGGCCGTATACATCTATGCTTAATTTGGTGTTCGTATTGATTCCATCCGCAATGATTACAACCGGTTTGGAGGGACTTCCGAAAACTACCGAAGAATTCAGATTCAAGTGCCCCACCTTAATAAATGAAGGGGTTTGCGTACTATTGTCGATTGCGCGCTGCAGTGAGACCGGATCGCAATTCGCGCATGCAACAGCTTTTTGTTCAGAATCAGACAGCAATTGGTTCACTCGCTGCACTTCTACATCCATATACCTTCCTATTTCCTCCTGCAGACCATCCACTTGCAGATAAAATGGAGCATTATGCTCGTTATTCATCTTGCCCGAAAGCAGCACTTTGTCCCCATGCACTTTTCTCGGTTCGGGCGGTGGCCCTATAACAGGCGTGCTGGCAGCAGAGAGGGCGAGCAAAGTGCTGGGAGAGCCAACTTTGGTTAGCTCTATGAACTGTAAAGCCGTCTCCGCTTCCTCCGCATCGCCGGAACTGACCGTTAATCTGCCATCTGCAACTTCAACGGATTTTGCTGCAATGACATGCTGCCCTCCCTCAAGAGGGATACGATCAAAAAAGCTTACTCCTTCAACGATTACAGTATTATTGCTTGAATATACGGAATCGCCGACGCTTACCTTAACTTCATAGATGCCGTTGTTTACTTCGAATTCCCAGACCCCGCCTTTATGAACGCGAATTGCGGTATCATTCGGAGTAGGTTGATAAGTACTGCCGCTTACCGTAGAATCCGTGTGAGAACTATTCCACCCATAATTGAATCCATTTTGCGAGCTGAACGGATTTCCCGAATCCGGCAAAAATCCTTCAGGCACAGGTGAAGCCGCAGGCTGGAAATTAACTTTTACACCCCACGCTCCCGTATCGGCATATGCATACGACGATTCTGCCAAAGGAATGAACAACTGCAGCAGCAAGCATAGACAAAGCCCCCTGACAACAGCTTGAAATCCAAATTTCATATTTGTATCCTCCATTTCCCTTTCAATTTGCACAAAAAAAGACCAATTGCAAGAGGCGGCCCGGCTGCCGTACCGTTTCGGTCTGAAACGGTTTAGGCCCGTGGCTTTGCGTCCCTGTCTTTCGATCAGGTTTGCCTTTTTCAATTTCAATTGGTCTTCGCTTATGTACATAGGTAAAAGGATTTGCTCCTACCTACCTTTATACTATAAACAAGCATGACTGTATACCTAGTTACATAATATACGACCAGGTTTCAATATTTCCCTCTTTTTTTGGAATGTTTTGTCGATTTTAATTTGATGCATATTTTGCATAACTAATTTCATAAAATCTCCTTAACTCGGCGAGTCCTTCGGCGTTTTTTCGCGTATAATTTATCAGACATTCTGCCTCATACCTATTAAATTAAAGGAGAAGATTTCATATGCAAAAGAAGCATAGACAATGGTGGATTTCCGCCGCGCTTGTTGTGCTGTTGATCGCCTTGACAGGCTGTCAGGCCGTTCAGGGTCTTGATCTCGGGCAGGCTATGCAAAATACCGGAACCGTTAAGTCCTCGGTATCCAAAGGATCGATTGCGCTGGAGCTGATTACAGGCAGCAGCGATCAGATTGATCCCAAGGAAAAGGCGCTGATCCAAACGTTCAAAAATACGAAGCTGACGATCAACAGCGCTAAAATGCAGGACGCTCAGCACGCATCGATCGATGGGGAATGGAATTACGCCAAAGGGACGATTCCTTTTCAGCTCGTCATCGACGGTACTAAGATGATCGTACATATTGACGGCGCCAAGAAGCCTATCGTCTTTGACCAGGCGGCATTGGCGGCTGACGGAAGGGTGGCGCCGTTATCTCAAGAAATCAGGCAAAAACTGACGAATAGCGCAGAGCAGCTGCGGCCGGCCCTTTATAAGTTTTTCTTCAACAATGCGCCGAACCCGAATACAATCTCCGTAACCGACGCTACGGAGCAAGTGAACAATGAAACGCTAAACATGCAAAAAGTGCATGTGGAGTTAAAAGGCAGCGAGCTCGCCGGTCTTTTGAAACTGTTCCTGACGAACGTCCTCGCCGATGAGCAAGGCTTGAAAGAGCTGCTTGGCCAACTGTACGATGCGGTCGTACCGATTGTGAAGGAGCAAATGAGAATTTCTCAGGAACAATTGAAGGAAGAGTACCCCGATCTGGAGGAACAATCGACTACGTCGGATTTGATGATGGCCTATCTTAACAATAAAAACCTGGCGGTCGAATTCGCTTATACAACGATTCATGAGTACTTGAAAAAAGCTGTAGACGAATTCGATAAAACGATGAAAGACACTGCTGCTTCCGATTCACCGGCCAACGAGGAAGTGTCGGCGATCCTCAGCGATAAATTGACGTTCAAAGCCGATTATTACGTCGATCGGAACAAGCAGATCCGCAAGGTGCAGGCTGAGCTCAATATTCCGGCTCCCAATAAGGATGGCGCAGTGACCGGGATAAAATGGACCTACGCCTTCGAAAACTGGAGTTTGAACCAGTCCGTGACTGCGGATGCGATCGATACTTCCGGCGGGGCGTTGAATGTGGATTCCGATACGTTCAGAGGCTATGCGATTTTGAACAATTTTGACAAGAGTTCTTCGTTTTACAAGCTGCTGAAGGAAGATTTGCAAGTTACCAAAAAAGAGCTTCATTTCATTGTCCAAAGCCAAGAAGCCGCGGACGAGGATCCATACGGCTCCTACAGCCCGTATATGAACGACGATGAAGTCGTCATGGTTCCGGTGAGATTCCTTTCCGAGCAGCTTGGGGCTGACGTCAAATGGAATGCCGAATGGAAGCAGGTTACGATTAAAGACGGAGTAACCGGCACAAGCATCGTAATGTCCGTCGACAGCAAGTCCGCAACAGTGGGCGGAACGAACGTGGAACTGGACAGCGCTCCGGTTATGCGAAACGGGACAACGTTTGTTCCTATCCGTTTTATCGCCGAAAAGCTCGGCACAACCATCAAATACGATCCTGAAACCCGTCTCATCACCATTAAGCGGGATTAGAGGATCAAGGAAGCAGGATAATGGCCAAGGCGAGCGATCGCTTTGGTCATTTTTTTATATGAATAGGCGGCAGCCTATACCTTTCGGGAGCGCATGAATAGGCTAATAACGTAATAGGCGAATAACACGAGTGCAGAAAGGGGCAAGAACGCATCATGTATATGGAACCCCAGGTTATTTATCAGGCTGATTTTTCGGAGGAGCAGGAGCTGCCGCAAAACAGAGACAGACTCCGCGATACCTTGATTCCCCACATCGGGCGCACGGTTCATGTTCAAACCTTGGACGGATTCACGTATGAAGGCATTTTGGTCTATGTGGATGAACAACATGTGCATCTCCAGGTTTCGATGTATGAGCATCCCTATCATGGCATGTATCGCGGCTTCTACAATCCGGCTGCTTCCACGATCCTGACGCTGGTGCTGTACGAACTGCTCGTGATTGCCCTGCTGGCTTAAGCGGATGCCGAGCCGCCCTCCCCGAACAGGCAAAAACCCGCGCGAAACCGCCCGAGTCCAAACCTCGCAGCGTTCGTGCGGGTATGTTTTGTTATCGCAGCTAGCCGGGCAGCCTGGATAAGTACTGCCGGCTGAAAAAGCGGACCATATCCCCGCGGCTGATAATGCCGGCCAGATAGCCGCCGTTTTTTTCCACGACGACTTTTTGGAGATGCTTTCGGCCGAGCAGGGTCGCAACGTCGTTCAGCGGCGTGTCCACATTGACCGTGATAACCTTGGCTCTGGCGTAATCCATCACATTGGCATCGGCAATGTCGCGGCACTTCTCCTCCATCGTCTGCGTATCCATCCAGGTGGAGGTAAAAAAAGGTGATACGACGACGACATTGCTGTGCGAGCTGACTGCGCGCATAATATCTCCATCGCTAATGTACCCTTTGATCTGATTGCAGTGATTCACGATAGGCATCCCGCCGATTCCACGGCTGACGAACTTCTCCAAAACACATTTGATTGTATCCGCTTCCAAAACTTTCACTACTTGGTCAACCATGATGTCCGATGCTTTCATTATCGCTCGACCTCCTTGCTTGAAACTGTTTATGGAAGCTATCGGGAGAACCGGTTCAAAACGCTGCCGGCTCTCCGGCTTGCACGATAATTAAATTGTAAGACAATTAGCAAAGTTCAGTCAATGGTTGCCTCTGCGTGCGGAAACCTATTTTCGCAAGCTTTCCGCTTGCTGCCGCTTAAGCGATTTGCCGCCCAAGAGGCTTGCCGAATCCCAGGTCAGCTTCCGGACGTTCAGACCCAGCTTACCGGTAAGCAGCATATCGATCCCCCATTTTTGCGCCCACACGATGCCCTTTTCCGGACCAAGCCCGATGCAAAATAAATTCATAAAGGATGCATGCTCGGGACCGGTCTTGCCCGAATATTCCGCTTTTATGATTTTGGCAAGGCGCTGCGCTTGAGGAATGGCCTCTTTGCAGGTCATACCGTCGGCTTTGCCGGTGACCGAGTCGACGATGTGCGCACAATCTCCGATCGCATACATGTCGGGGCAGCCGCGCACATGATACCTGCCGTCGACGCTAATCTTCCCGTTCGCTTCCGTCGGCAGTCCGAGTCCGGCAATCAGCGGATTCGGCCGAAGGCCCAGCGTCCAGACGCATAGTCCCGCTTGTACAGCGGCTCCGTTGTCCAGCGTCAGACGATGCTGCTGATCATGGTACACAGCCGCCCTTGTGCCATGCATAACCCGAACGCCCAGTGCGTTCAGTTCTTTTTCGATTCTCCGGCCTACTTTGGCAGGCGCGGCTTCCATCAATCGCGGCTGTGAATTCACCAGGACGACGGACGCCAGCGCCGGGTCCAGTCCCGCCTTAGCCGCTTTCTGCCGCAGGGCGTGCGCAAATTCGGCAGCCGTCTCAATGCCGGTAATGCCCGCGCCGACAACCGCGGCGGACAGAAGCGTTCGTCTCGACGCTTCGTCGTCTACGTGCAAAAGAGCCTGCTGCACATTGTGATCCATGCGGCCCCGAATCTGCGCGCCGCTTTCCAGGCCTGACAAGGATATGCCGCCCTTACCGGGAGGAACCGGCACAGCCGTGCTGCCCAGACACAGGATCAACCGGTCGTACGCCATTGCACCTTCCCGCCCGTCCGGGTACTTCAAGGCGAGGCGATTCGCGCCCGGATCAACCGACACAAGCTCCGCCTGCACGATCTCCACCGCAGTATGAAAAAAGCGGGAGAGCGGAATCTTGAGATCGGCCTCACCCACCGCGCCGCGAAACAGCAGCACTTTTCTGAGATGATAGCTTTCTTTATCGATTAAAATGACCCGGTACTCACGCTGTCCTTCGAACTGCTTCAGCAAAGCGTTCGCCAGATTAATTCCGGCGTACCCGCCGCCTATGATTACGATTTTTTGTTCCATATGCCTCTCCCCCTCAAGCTTGATAAACATGAGACGGATTTGCTCCTTTCTTTGTGACACGCCGGCTCTGCGAATTAATTTTTGGAAAAAGAGGAATAAGCTCTCATGAAAATGGATATATTAACAAAGCTGTGCATTTCACTTACTAATGAGATACCTTCATCAGGTTTTTCGAAATTACTTTTTGTAACGTGTGAATGCATCACACAAATTAGGGTTGGAGGTTTTTGTACACATGGAAACAGGTACAGTTAAATGGTTCAATGCGGAAAAAGGTTTTGGGTTCATCGAAGTTGAAGGAGGCAAAGACGTATTCGTTCACTTCAGCGCGATCTCGGGCGAAGGCTACAAAAGCCTGGACGAAGGCGAGCGCGTTCAATTCGATGTCGTTCAAGGTAACCGCGGACCGCAAGCCGAGAATGTCGTAAGGCTGTAGTCCTGCACATATCCTTTTTGGAGAACAGCGGTTCCAGCCGGACAAACTGCACCGGGGAGGGCCGCGAACGGCCATGACCAATCCAAGCTGCTTGCTGGGAGTCAGTCCGACGGAGTCACTTTTGCACATGCCGGAGTGAAGTATACCTTCTGCTGAATTCATCGGACAGACTCCCGGCTGAAAAGGAGGAGTTAGTTTGTATTTTTCAAAGAAAACGATGGAACCCGTCCAAGAAGAAGAAACGAGCATCTGGACATGCAGTACGGAGCAATGCTCCTGCTGGATGAGGGATAACTTTTCTTTCGATGAAAATCCGGTCTGCCCGATTTGCAACTCGGCGATGGTGAAAGATACCAAGCTGCTCCCCGCTTTGACGAACACGAGCGGCAAAAAGTAATTGAAAAGCGCCGGTCCCGCGGGATCGGCGCTTTTTATGTTTCTGGGAACGGCGTCCCAGCCGTTCGTGACGCGGCTTGACAGGCCTGGTAACAACGCAAAACCAGCAAAAACTCCCCTGACGTCGTGGACGTCGCCGACAGAATGAAAACCGCGCGCAGCTCCCAGCGTGCGGTGTGAAGCTCGGAATCGGATCGGAAAACCACGAAAACCTGCAAAAGTGCTCAAAAGTACAGGCTTTTCCGTGAGAACGGCTCGGTTTGGAGAAAGCCTGCGATTGTGCAGGAATTTTCGGCGAGAATGGGGCCGAGACCGGGGCATGCGCTGAAAAACTGTATTTTTGCAGGCTTTCTCTACGCTGCCCGGCAGATTGCGCTACCTCCGGCGTGCAAGCTGCTTCTCCGTCGCTCCAGTTTGCCGCCAAGACGCGGTACAGCCCGTTCGATAGGCGGTTAGCGGCCCTCACCCCCAAAAGCCTGCGAAAGTGCAGGCTTTTTCCATGAAAGTAGCTCGTTTTGGAGAAAAGCCTGCGATTGTGCAGGAATTTTCGGTGAAAATGGGGCCGAGACCGGGGCATGCGCTGAAAAACTGTATTTTTGCAGGAATGTTTCACTTCCAGCGCATCAATGGGCAAAAAACTGCACATTTGCAGGTTTTCTGCGCGTGAACGAACGCGATGCCAAGCAAATGTGTCATTTCCAAGCATGCTAGGGTTGCTTCTCGCAGCTTTTCCAGGGCCGCGGGCGCGGGTGAGCCATTTCTACACGTGCGAGATTTGATTTCTCGCAGGTTTTCCGGGGCACGGGCGCGTGTACGCGCCATTTCCACACGTACGAGGGTCGCTTCTCGCAGCTTTTCCGGGGCCGCGGGCGCGGGTGAGCCATTTCTACACGTGCGAGATTTGATTTCTCGCAGGTTTTCCGGGGCACGGGCGCGTGTACGCGCCATTTCCACACGTACGAGGGTCGCTTCTCGCAGCTTTTCCGGGGCCGCGGGCGCGGGTGAGCCATTTCTACACGTGCGAGATTTGATTTCTCGCAGGTTTTCCGGGGCACGGGCGCGGGTACGCACCATTTCCACACGTACGAGGGTTGCTTCTCGCTAGGTTTCCGGGGCGCGGACGCGAGCGCTTGTGCAGATGCCGGTAATGTCTTGCCTTTGAGAGCAGGCATTTTCGGAAAAGCACAAGGGCATTCGGCCAGGAGTCTGTCCGATGAACTCATGTAGAAAGTATGTTTATGCGAAGTGACAGAGCAAACAGGGGGATGCAGTCCGCGGTCCGATGGCGTCGAGAACGACAACGCCATAGGGTGTGCGCTCCGTCGGCAACACCGCGAGCAGCCCCCGACGCACGGCGCGACGCCGCGCTGCACAACCTCGCCCGGCCGACCCCAACAGCCCCCTAACTCTCGGTCGGGTGCACCATCAGCTCCGGCCGGACGTAGCTGTCGAACTGCTCGGCCGTCAAAATCCCGCTCCGCAGCGCCGACTCCTTCAGCGTCAGCCCCTCTTTATGGGCTTGCTTGGCGATGCTCGCCGCTTTTTCGTACCCGATGTGCGGGTTCAGCGCGGTGACGAGCATCAGCGACTGCTCCAGATTGCGCCGGATGACCTCGCGATTCGGCTCTATGCCGACGGCGCAGTGGTCGTTGAACGAGCGCATCGCATCCGCCAGCAACCTGACCGACTGCAGGAAGTTGTAGATGATGACGGGCTTGAACACGTTCAGCTCGAAATTGCCCTGGCTTGCGGCGAAGCCGATGGCGGCGTCATTGCCCATGACCTGGCAGACGACCATCGTCATCGCTTCGCTCTGGGTCGGGTTGACCTTGCCGGGCATGATCGAGCTGCCCGGCTCGTTCTCCGGGATCGCGATTTCGCCGATCCCGCAGCGGGGGCCGCTTGCCAGCAGACGCACGTCATTGGCAAGCTTCATCAAATTCGCGGCAAGCGCCTTGAACGCGCCGTGAGCAAAAACGATCTGATCATGGCTGGTCAGCGCATGAAACTTGTTCGCGGCCGACGCAAAGCGCGTGCCGGTCAATCGCTCCAGCGCCGCGGCGACCCGGGCGCCGAACTCGGGATGCGCGTTCAGCCCGGTGCCGACGGCCGTGCCGCCGATCGCCAGCTCGCGCATCGTATCGACGCTGCCGCGCACCATCCGCGCAGCTTGCTCAAGCATCGCCGCCCAGCCGCTGATCTCCTGCCCCAGCGTCAGCGGGGTGGCGTCCTGCAGGTGGGTGCGGCCGATTTTGACGACGTCCCCGTACGCGTCCATCTTGCTGCGAAGCGTGGCATGCAGCAGCTCCAGCGCGGGCAGCAGCTCCTCTTCAACCGCGATCACACCGGCGACATGCATCGCTGTCGGGAACGTATCGTTCGAGCTTTGCGAACGGTTGACGTCATCGTTGGGATGGATGCGCTCGCTGCTTCCCGCCGCTTCCAGCCATTCGTTCCCGCGACGGGCGATCACCTCGTTGACGTTCATATTCGACTGCGTTCCGCTGCCCGTCTGCCAGACAACAAGCGGGAACTCGCCGTCCCAGCGCCCCTGCGCAATCTCGTCCGCCGCCCGGCAAATGGCGTCCGCTTTCTCCTGCGTCAGCCCTCCCAGGTCGCGGTTCACAAGCGCAGCCGCCTTTTTCAACAGGGCAAAAGCATGGATCAGCCTGACCGGCATCCGCTCCGTGCCGATTTTGAAATTTTCGTAGCTCCGCTGGGTTTGCGCCCCCCACAGCTTGTCCGCAGGCACTTTGACTTCCCCCATCGTATCCCGTTCAATTCGAAAGTTTGGATCCACCGCTCTTTGGGCACCTCCGCTGATTGGTCTAAACTAAGCCCGAGCCCAGGCTCATTTCCTTTTTCCTGTTATAGCATTCCCAGACAACGTGAAAACCTGCAAATTTCGGGCTGTTGCCCCCCCACATTAGTGGAGATAGCCATAATCTGCCTGACTGCACGAAAAAACCTGCAAAAATACATGAATTTGCATCCCTTGATCGCTGGCCACGAACAATTCCTGCAATTGTGCAGGCTTTTCAGCGAACACATCGACTCATACTCACTTTCAGCGGAAATTCCTGCACTTTTGCAGGTTTTTAGCCAAAACAAGCTAATCTCAGAGAAAAAACCTGTACTTTCGCAGGTTTTCTCCTTACCAAGCTGCTTCCTGCCCAATTATGCATTTCCACGACCTTCACCGACAGAGGCGCGCACCCAGAAAAAGCGGCTGGCCCCCCACTAATTCCCCTAGCCCTAGAGGTATCGCGACTTGCTCGGGCAGCCTGCGAATTTACACGCCGATGATTTCGCACCGCGCGCGGCTCCCGGCGCACGATGTTGATGCTGCATGACGACGATGATTCCCGATGGCTGTGTCCGCTTTTTAAAATCATATATAATAAGACTAGCAACCGAACCGATGAAGGAGCAGTGATCCTATGGAAACAAAACTGGAAATTATCGTGCGCTCGACCGAAATCGATGTGAACGGGCATGTCAATAATGCCAAATATTTGGAGTACCTGGAATGGGGCCGTGAAGAATGGTATGAGCAGATCGGACTGACGTATGACGCTTTTGACGATATGGGGATTCAGACCGTGACGGTGAACATCAATATCAATTACCGCCAGGAGTGCAGGCAAGGCGACAAACTCACGGTTACATGCCGCCCCGAGCAGGTGGGAAGAACCAGCTATGTGCTGAAGCAGACGATCGTGAACTGGCAAGGCCAAACTTGTGCCGATGCGCTCGTCACCAGTGTAACGATGGGCAGCGCCACTCGCAAGAGCCGCGAAGTGCCCGATGAGCTGCGCAAATGGTTTGCCTAACCGGCAACATGGAAAATTCATGGTTCATGAATATAATTTTTCCATTTGAGGGATACTTGGATTGTGCTTGAACGAGGAGGTGAATACACTATGACAACCAATAACAACGATGTGGTCAATCATGGATTAAACGCCGCCGAGGCCAATGCGGATGACAGCAAATCCAAACAGCAGGTAGAGCAGCTGTCCTCCGAACTGCGGGAGACGACCGGTGCCGTATCCTCCGCCGAAGAAACTACCGACACAGAACAATAAAGCAGGGACAGAAACCGTAGAAGCGCCGGGTGCGTTTTCTGCGGTTTTTGTTTTTTCCGGCGGCATCAGGATCGAACCACTCGCCCATTCCCCGAATAAATTGGTTAAAAAAGCTGGGATGGATGAACCGATGAACGGACCGGAGCCCGTTAGCATACAAACCCGCAAAGTGCTGCGCCCCAGGCTGAAACTTTCTTATCCGGTTGTGACGAATCTGCCGTCGCACGCGGCGGAACAGCAAATCAATGCGGCCATTATCAATGAAGTGAATCTGCTGCTCCACCGGCAAGGATATCCGCAAAACCCGCAGACGGAAGTCACGGCATACTACGAGCTCAAAACGAACGAAAGAGACATTCTCAGCTTGTCGCTGCTGAATTACGCCTTTTCGGGCGGCGCGCACGGGCTTACGCTGCAAAAATCGCTAACTTTTCAAACGACGACAGGCAAATCCTACGCTTTAAAAGACCTGTTCAAACCCGGCAGCGACTATGTGAAGAGATTGTCCGCTCTCATTCATGAACAAATCAAAGCCCGCGGCATCCCGCTCCTGACGGATTTCAAGAGCATACGGCCTGACCAGGACTACTACATCGCGGACAAAGCGCTGGTCATTTATTTTCAGGTTTACGAAATTACCCCTTACTTTTACGGCTTCGCCTATTTCCCCATCTCCGTTTACCAAATCCAGGACATTATCGACGAAGACGGCCCTCTCGGCAAAATGATGTACTAAGGGCGAAAGCGTGCGCAAAACCATCATATACGACAAAACCGGTTTCCTGTACGTCAAAGGCTAGCCGGTTTTTTATTTGTTTTTTGTGTAAAAATTTGGATTCCCCCTCTGCCCAGGGCAATTATCGGATTGACGTCCGGAAAGATGAAAGATATAATGAGCTAGTAATTTAGTAAATTACTAATTTAGTAAGCGAAAAGAGGAAAAGAAAATGAAAATACCAACTACTTTAAAACATAAGCCTGTTGTCGTGTCGGAAAATTATGAGCGGGTTGACGGCCGACTTGCCCAAAACACGGATGCTAAGGGCCTCTCTTTAGGACTCGCCCAATGGAATGACAGAGGAAAGGTCGATATTTCCGCCAAAGTATGGAGATACACAGGAGAAAAATGGTCAAGGCAATCGGAGGAGCTTCCTCTCCATCGCGTTCTTGATTTGTCCATTCTGATTTGCCGGTCCTTGGAGCATTTTCGCGAAGCATACAGATATGAACATTTATATGATCCGAATGAGCCCGTCATCGACCGGGTCGGCCTACAGGGGGATGCCATGACCGTGGCGATATGTACGGACAATGAGAGAATCAATGAAGATATTAAGCTGTTCGGCCAAGCTCTGAGCGACGACGATGAGATGATCAGCGAACGTCTGCGGACGTTATCAAAAATTTTAAAAGATATGGGGTATTAACGTGTTTTCCAATCGTTATGTTCGAACTATTATTCTCTCCCGGGTGCTGCTGCAGCTGGGGGTTTGGATTCGGAATTATGCCGTCCTTCTTTATGTTACCGATTTAACGAATAATAATCCGGTTTACGTATCGCTTATTTCGGTTGCGGAATTCGCGCCGATCTTTCTATTCGCTCTTATCGGCGGAACCTTTGCCGACCGATGGCGGCCGAAGCGGACAATGGTTTGGAGCGATCTGCTGTCCGCCTTGTCCGTTGTGGCTGTGCTGCTTGCCGTCATGAACGGCGGATGGATCGCGCTTCTCGTCGGATCGTTTGTTTCCGCCAGCCTGTCTCAATTTTCTCAGCCTTCGGCCATGAAACTGTACAAACGGCATGTGCCAGGGGAACAACTGCAAGGCGTGATGGCGATGTCCCAAACCCTTGTCGCTGTCTTTATGGTTTTGGGCCCGGTCATCGGTACGTTTATTTTCATACAGTTTGGTATTAAAATTCCGCTCGTCCTGACGGCAGTTTTGTTCCTGGGGTCCTCCCTTGTACTATCGACGCTTCCCCACGACGAGGCGGAACCGAAGTCCGGCGGTGCCGGCAGCTTCATGAAGGAATTGATGGCCGGGTTGCGTTATATCGGGTCCAATCAATCCTTAAGAACGCTCAGCTTGACTTTCGCGGCTGTCGGATTGGCCTCGGGAATTACTCAGCCGCTCCAGATTTTCATTGTCATAGAGAAGCTGGGGCAGAGCAAACAATTTCTGCAGTGGGCGGTTATGACTAATGGGGCAGCTATGTTAGTAGGCGGAGCCGCCATAATGGGGATTGCCAAAAAGGTGAAGCCGCAGCTTCTGCTCATGACAGGCTTGCTTGTCACCGCCGTCTGTACGATCGGAATTGGCGCGTCTACGATGGTTTGGCTGACCATTGTCCTTTTAGTGATCAGCGGGTTGTTTTACCCTTGCATTCAAGGCGGAATCCAGACGCTGCTTGTGCGGAATACGGAAGGAGCTCTTATGGGCCGGGTATCGGGAGCGATCACTCCGGTTTTTATGGGAATGATGGTGATCGGCATGTTTTTATCCGGTTATCTGAAGGATGCGTTCTCCCTGCTCACGGTATATGTGATCAGCGGCGGTTTGATTGTTGTCGGTGCGATGCTGCTGCTCCCTCTTGTTGCCCGGAAAAAAAGCGAAGCTGCGAGGGGCCCGGCATTATGACGGAAAGGAGAAGTGTTATGAATGACCATGAACCCTGTTATTTGTCGCCTGCAAGACAATTGACGGACGCGGAAAAAGGGCTTGTCTGGAAAAAGCCGGCATCTCATAAAGTCAGCGAAGAAGAACGGCGTATTTGCAACGAAATACAGCGCAACTGGCATCGCGGCGAAATGAAAATCGCCAATATTTTGCTAGAGGGCGACGCCGGCTCCGGTAAAACGCAGCTCGCCAAGGCGTTGTCGGCTAATTTCGGGCTGCCTTATACGAAAGTGACCTGTTTTGCCGATATGGATAAATCGGACGTGATTGGCGCTATTTTGCCAGTGATTTCGCACGAGCGGCTGGAGAAGTTTGAGCCTGCGGAACAAACCGTTTTGAAGGCATTGTACGAAAGCGACGGTTTTCAAAGCGCGGCTGAAATTTTGATGGACATTCTGGGGGTCACCCGGGAACAAGCCGCTTTAAAAATGAAGCGGTTGATGAAGCTGGCCGCCGAAAACACCGGGGGCGAAGCGGTTGAGTATCGTTTTTACCCATCCGAGATCGTCAGAGCCTACCAGAAAGGTTATCTCCTGGAAATACAAGAACCGACCGTTATTCGCGATGCCGCGGTGTTAATGGCGTTAAATTCCGCCTTGGAGCCGGATGGCAGCATCAATCTGCCTACGGAAATCGTGCGCAGGCATCCGGACTTCATCGCGGTCATCACGACAAACCGCAGTTATGCGGGGTCCAGACCGCTCAACGAAGCGCTGCGCGACAGAGTTCAGCATACCGAGAAGATGGACTTGCCGACGAAAGAAGTCATGATAGAACGCGCCATCGCCAAAACCGGCTATACGGCCGACAAGGTGCTGGGCGTTCTGGCGGATATCATGATTGTTTTGGACAAAACGGCCCGGGCCCATGCGATCAAAGGCGTAGCCGGAATGCGCTCCTACTTCTACTGGGCGGATGCCGTCGCCGAGGGCGCTCCTGTCAGGGAATCCCTGTATCATAAAGTCATATACAAGATAACTACCGATTCCGAGGAAATCGAAATTTTGGAAAATGCGCTTACAAGCAGCGGTTTGTTGGCGAGCCTTGATGAAGTCGGGATGGAAGTAAAAAAAAACGGCATTTTGACGCAGTAGAGATCAGAACATGGGGAAATATAGACAGCGCCGATTTTGACCGCGGCAACGATTTGGAAGAAGACGGCATCGCCTTAAAAAAATCCGCTGACAGCGACGAAAGCTCATCCGACGGTTCCGAGCATTCCTCCGATACGGAAAGTTCGGATTTGGGAGAGAACGGCTCCCCCATTTATCACCAGGCAAATCCTGAAGCCATGTCAGAGGATGCGGTACAAAAAGAGCGCGATTTCCGCAAAAAACTGAATCGGGACGCGAGGGAAGTTGTATCCGATTCGATTCACGGCCATGTCAGGCTCATCGTTCACCGCCCGGACTACGTTTTGGAAAACCAGCACGAATATGCCGGTCTAAGCAAAGGGCTTATGCCTGTCGTGCGGGAAATCGCCAGAAAGACGCTTCCGCTGTTGGAACATGAGGTATCGTCCGAGTTCGCGAGAAATCATTACTATGGCAGCAAATTTCAAGCGGACAGCATCGCTTACCGGGATTTCAGGTATTTTGCCAAGAAACGTCCGCCAACCGAATCCCCTTCCCTTGCGGTCGGTCTAAGGGTCGACGAATCGGCGTCGATGTCGGCTTTCGGGAGATTGGAAGCGGCCAAACGCGCGGTGATCGCGGTATATGAATTTTGTCAATACTGTCATATTCCCGTATTGATTTACGGCGATACTGCGGATGTCTCCAAAATGGAGCAAATGTCGGTCTTTGCCTATTCCGATATGGATAAACCGGACCCCAACGACCGATTCAGGCTCATGGGGATTCGCGCCAGAAGCAATAATCGCGACGGAATGGCTTTGCGCATTATTGCCGAACGGCTGGCGGCCGCGCCGCAAAAAACCAAGCTGCTGATTAGCATAAGCGATGGGCAGCCCAAAGCAATGGAAGATTACACCGGGAACTATGCGATCCGGGACATGCAGCAAACGATAGCCGAGTACGAACGGAAAGGAATTGCCTTTCTGGCAGCCGCAATCGGCCAGGACAAAGATGTGATTCAGCACATCTATGGGAATGAGCGGTTTTTGGATATTACCGATCTGCATGAGTTCCCGGCTAAATTGGTTCGCATTATCGCCCGGTATTTGTGAGAGGAGAAACATATATGGACAAGAGCAGACGCAAGGAACTGCAAGAGGAATACAAACAAATCAAGACTTACATGGGTGTAATCCAAATAACGAACAACACTAACGGCAAAATTTTCATAGACAGCTATCCCAATCTGAAAAACAAATGGATCATGATCCAAAGCCAACTGGACATGGGGAGATTCGCCAACTTACAACTGCAAAAGGACTGGAAGGAACTAGGCGCCTCGGCATTCACCTACGAAGTGCTGCAGCAAAAAGAAGCCGACGAAATTACAGACATGCGCTGGGAGCTGAAAAAAATACTAAAGCCATGGCTGGAAAAATTGCAGCCCTACGGAGAGAAGGGCTACAACAGACCGCCGAGGGATTGACCCTCGCGGCACAGGCGGGGAGACGGCTGCCTGGCGGGTCCCAAGGGGGCTCCTAAGGCAGAGCACACCGGGGCAACACCCAGGGACACCTAGACGCCCCAAGGCTACTCCTTGGTAGCCCTCAGGGCAGCACCTAAGCGGCTCCATGGTAGCTCCTAGGCAGCACCTCAGGGAAGCACAAGGCAACCCCCGGGTAGCACCCTAGGGCAACACCTAAGTAGACCCAAGGCAAGCTCCCAGGTAACCCTCCCCGGCGGCTAGAGGTCTGTCCGATGAACCCGCACACACGCTGGAAAGCAGCAAATCTACTGGAAAAACGAAAAAAAACTGCAAAAGTACAGTTTTTGCTCGGTTGATACGCTTGCCACGAGAAATTCCTGCAATTGTGCAGGCTTTTCGCCGCGAATATGGGCTCAGGCTCAATTTCACCGAAAATTCCTGCACAATCGCAGGTTTTTCGCCAAAACGAACCATTTCCATGAAAAAAAACTGCACTTTCGCAGTTTTTTCCCTGTCAAGCCGTCTTGTCCCCCTTTACTTCAGCTCAACAACCTGTACAGGAGAGGTGAGTCCCTCTTCAGCTACGCAAACCGTACTGGAGAGGCGAGGGCTGGGGAATAACCACTACGCTCCCCGGTATTTCCCTAGCCCGTAACTGTATCAACGAACGCACAAAAGTAACTCCGCCTGCCGGACTGCTACTAAGAGGATTCGGCCACTATAACGTGACGGCTGAACCGGCCCTTCCGTACGATGCAGCGGTCCGCGATGCGGAAGCCCGCTTGTTCCACGGCCGCGTCGACGGGCTCGGTCGTGATGATGACCGCCCTGTCTGCAAGGCGGCGGGCGCTTTGGAGCATTTGAAGCTGCTCGTCTTCCGGCAGCTTCGAGCACAGGTTGTACGGCATGTCGAGGATGAGGGCATCGCAGCGGCCCGTCAATGTCCGCATGTCGGCGAGGCTCACCACGTTCGGCATGCCGAAGTGGGCCAGGTTCGCCCGCGCGCCGCGCACGGCCAGCGGGTTCGCGTCGCAGCCGGCGATGTCGATCCCCATCGACATCGCCTCGATCAGGACCGTGCCGATGCCGCAGCACGGGTCAAGCGCCCGCGTGCCCGCAATCTCGGGCACGGCGATGTTCACCACCGCCCGCGCGACGCGGGTGCTCAGGGCGGTGGAGTAGTTCTGCGGCTTCTGCTGATGCCGCAGCCATACGGCTTCGCCGTAGGAGCAGCTGCCCAGCAGCCACCGGCCCTGCAGCGCCGTCACGGCGAAGCGCTGCTCCGGCCGCCGCATCTCCGCCCTGCCGCGGAGATGCCGGCCCAGTTCGCGTTCGATCTCCCGCTGGCGGTCATAGCTGACCGCAGCATCCGTCTCCGCGAACACAACTTTGAACGTTGACCCCGTGACGGTCAACGTCTGCGCCAGCGCGGCCAGCTCCTGCAAGCTGCCGGCCGCCAACTGCACGTCGAGCCGCAGCTTCAGGAACGGGCTGCGGCTCGGCTCGATCCGGCGTGCGCTTCGCAGCCAGCGCGCGCCGGGTTCCGGCGCTGCACCCAGCAGGGTGCGCAGCTCCAATTCACACAAAGCCTGCTCATCTTCATGGCAGGCAAATACATACACATATTCCACGCTTCCTTAGTCCTTCCTGGGAGTCTGCCCGACGGAGTTACTTTTGTGTTTTTACCTTCTGCGCGCTTCATCGGACAGACCCCTCAGTTCTTCGTCCGCAGCCGCTCCATTCGGCGTCTTGCATGCCTGCGATAGCAGACCGTCCAGACGGCGGCTTAGTTTCTGTATTACTGGAGCGAGCGGAAAATAAACCGGAACACGTCTTCCTCCCGCAGCGCATACTCGGAATCCTTGGCGATGACGTTTTGCACGCGCAGGCCGTAGCCGAACGCCATGAACATCGCCGCCGCATGCGCCGCGTCTACTCCTTCCGGGATCGCGCCCGCTTTTTGCCCGACCTCGATCCAATTGCGCGCCATCGCCGCGGAGAAGTCGAACAGCTCTCTCATGACCGCCGCAATCTTCGGATTGTCGTTCTGGCTAAGCAAATAGGTGAAAATTTTATTGGTTACATCCTGACTATCGCTATTGGCAATCATGCCCTTGGTAATCGTCTGTATCGGCGGGGCCGCGTCTTTGCCGACCGTCCCTTCCACCGTTTGTTTGAATCGTTCATTGACCGATTCCACTTTGGATTTCAAAATCAAACCGAACAGTTCGTCTTTCCCCGAAACGTAATGGTAAATCGCCCCTTTGGATAAACCGGTTCGGTCAATAATATCCTGGAGCGTCGTCTGCCGGCATCCTTTTTCCCGGATTAGCTGTTCCGTCGTATCTAAAATAAGCTGAAAGCTTGCGCTTCGCTGCGCAGCATCTGCAGTCATCAGCAGGACACCTCCCTCGGCATTCGCTTCTTCTATTGTATACTAACGCATGACCGGGTCAAGCGCCTATTGTGCGCGGTCGCGTTTCATTCGGCCCGAAGCAGCCAAACGGCCACAGCCGTCCACGATCCCTCTACCCACCAGATAGAGTTATCCACAGATACTCTGGCCAGCCGGCCCTATATGAGCCCGACTTGGGAATTCTCCTTTGTTTTTAAATTTATACGGCTGCCGCCCGGGCTTCTGCGTCTGTGCTCTGCATTGCGCTGTTTTTCACTGTTCGGCGATACGCCGCATACATGTACAAGCGCCAAGCGAACGTATAGACAACCAGCACGGTGATGTACAAAGCCAGCATGAGTTCGATGTCCGGACGGTGTGCGGCGGTCAAAATCGGATGATTATGGAACACGTTATCGCGCACCATGTACCGGACGTAAGGAAATCCAAACAGGAACATGTAGAACAGGATATTCGTTTTAAAAAAGATTTTGCCGTCCGCCTTGACTTCGAACTTCGAGGTCAACATATACGGAACCGCGAGCGCCAGACCTAGGCCGACGGCCCAGCCGATTTGCCCGATCGTTGCTCTTGTGCCTGCGCAGTAGATAATCCAGGGAAGCGACGCGAACATCAGCCAGTCCCCGAGCAGCAGCTTCAGCCCCTTTCCTTTGATTTCCTTGCGGGACTGCATGAATTGCTTGAGCGTCACCCAGATGATCAACGCCCATACGCCATAACCGATCAAATCCCATTGTTGTTGTGTCATTTGCACCACTTCTCCTCTTGAATAATTTTGTCCAGACCGTCGGTCGGTTTGTTTATATGGTTATCATACAGACCGTCGGTCGGTTTGTCAAGGGGTGTCTATTTAAATAAATTAAGGCAGCCGACCAAATTTAGATCGGCTGCCTTCTGTGCTTTATACGTCCTTTGGCGCAGATTTTTCCAAAGCTGCTTTCAACAAATCAATATATACCAGAAGATCTTCCGGCAAAAACACATCGTTTCGTTTCACCAAGCCCAAGAGCCAGGAACGAAGCCCGATCCCCGAATCCGGGATTTTGTCGTGAGTTTGACGCAATAGAAACAAGCTGAATGAAGAGCCTTCGGAATCGGTCGGGATTCCAGGGCTCTTTCTGTTTATTCTCTGTTTATTGTGTTTTTGTATAATAAACCTGATTTTTGTCGAAAGAGGAGACGTGAGCTGTGAATCATCAAAAAAAAGCCAAACAATGGTTGTGGAAGCTGTACATATTGGGCGTGGCGCTGTTTATTGCCTGTACAAGTATTGTAGCAATTCCGGTATATGCAGCTGAGACATGGAGTCAATTTGGCCGGATTGGGCCGGTCAGCAATTCAAACCCGGGAGGCTTTACCTCTCCAAAAGGAGTGGCGGTTGACAGCAGCGGGAATGTGTATGTGGCCGATACTTCCAATCATCGCATTCAGAAGCTGACCATATCGACGAATACATGGAGTGAGTGGAAAAAGGTCGGCGGCGGCGCAGGAAGCGGCTTAGGTGAGTTTAATGGTCCAACTGGAGTGACGGTTGACCTTAACGGGAATGTGTACGTGGCCGATACTGGCAACCATCGCATTCAGAAGCTGACCATATCGACGAATACATGGAGCCAGTGGGGGAAGAGTGGAGGTTTAAATGGACTTGGTTTGGGCGAGTTTTACTTTCCAAGAGGAGTAGCGGTAGACAGCAGCGGGAATGTGTACGTGGCCGATAGTAGCAACCAGCGCATTCAGAAGCTGACCATATCGACGAATACATGGAGCCAGTGGAAAAAGAGCGGTGCCGGAGCAGCCCCAGGAAGCGGCTTGGGCGAGTTTAATTCTCCTAATGGAGTGGCGGTAGACAGCAGCGGGAACGTGTATGTGAGCGATACTTTCAACCAGCGCATTCAGAAGCTGACCATATCCACGAATACATGGAGCGAGTGGAAAAAGGTCGGCGGCGGCGCGGGAACCGGTTTGGGCGAGTTTACTAGTCCAAGAGGAGTGGCGGTAGACAGCAGCGGGAACGTGTATGTGGCCGATAGTTCCAACTATCGCATTCAGAAGCTGACCATATCGACGAATACATGGAGCGAGTGGAAAAAGAGCGGCGGCGGCGCAGGAAACGGCTTGGGCGAGTTTTTTGGTCCAAATGGAGTGGCGGTAGACAGCAGTGGGAATGTATATGTGGCCGATGACAGTCATAACGTTCAGAAGCTGAACGCAGCCAACAATACATGGATTCAGTGGGGTGTAATAGGGCCTGTTAACGGGAGTAGTCCGGGCGAGTTTGCTTTTCCAAGAGGAGTGGCGGTAGACAGCAGCGGAAATGTGTACGTGGCCGATGTTAGCAACCATCGCATTCAGAAGCTGACCATATCGACGAATACATGGAGCGAGTGGAAAAAGGTCGGCGGCGGTGCAGGAAGCGGCTTGGGCGAGTTTACTAATCCTTATGGAGTGGCGGTTGACAGCAGCGGGAACGTGTATGTGGCCGATTCCGGCAACCAGCGCATTCAGAAGCTGACCATATCGACGGATACATGGAGCGAGTGGAAAAAGGTCGGCGGCGGCTCAGGAAACGGCTTGGGCGAGTTTTATAATCCATATGGTGTGGCGGTAGACAGCAGCGGGAATGTGTACGTGGCCGATTCCAACAACCATCGCATTCAGAAGCTGACCATATCGACGAATACATGGAGCGAGTGGAAAAAGAGCGGCGGCGGCTCAGGAAACGGCTTGGGCGAGTTTAATTTTCCTAATGGAGTGGCGGTAGACAGCAGCGGGAATGTATATGTGGGTGATGTTGGCAACCATCGCATTCAGAAGCTGACCATATCGACGAATACATGGGGCGAGTGGAAAAAGAGCGGCGGCGGCGCAGGAAACGGCTTGGGCGAGTTTAGTAGTCCTTATGAAGTGGCGGTAGACAGCAGCGGGAACGTGTATGTGGCCGATTACGGTAACCATCGCATTCAGAAGCTGACCATATCGACGAATACATGGAGCGAGTGGAAAAAGAGCGGCGGCGGCGCAGGAAACGGCTTGGGCGAGTTTACTAATCCTTATGGAGTAGCGGTAGACAGCAGCGGGAACGTGTATGTGGCCGATACTTTCAACCATCGCATTCAGAAGCTGGAAATACCTGCATCCCCGATTACTGACTTTGCAAGCACAGCGAAGACGAGCACAACGGCAACGTTCAACTGGACAGCAGCAAGCGGAGCGACGGGGATCATCATCGAGCAGTCCCCAACGGGAACGAATACGTGGACAACGGCTACGACCGGCGCGATTGCAACCAATGTGACGACCGCTATGGTAACGGGATTGAGCGCGACCACCGCGTATGATTTCCGGTTAGTAGTTACCGGTGGGGCGAACGCAGGCAACTCGAACACGATAAGCGTCACGACCGATGCGGCACAAACGTACACGATAGCAGCGATAGCGGAACAAACGGCAACGGCACTGACGGCAGGTTACGGATCGGGCACTCAGGACACGAAAACGATCACGATTACGAAAACCGGCACCGGAGATTTGACCAATGTAGCCGCAGCGTTAAGCGGAACAAATGCGTCTGATTTTGTCATCACGCAGCCGGGAGCGACGACACTGAACAGCGGCACCACGTCGACGACGTTTACGTTGAAAGCAAAGGATGGCCTGGCAGCAGGCACGTACACCGCAACGGTGACGGTATCGGCGGACAACATGACGAACGTGACATTTACGATTACACAGACAGTCAATCCGGCGCCCGTGGCACCGTCGATCACAAGTCAGCCGGGTAATAAGACAGTGACAGCGGGACAAACTGCAACGTTCAATGTAACCGCCGGCGGCGACACGCCGCTTAGCTATCAGTGGATGAAAGACGGCAATGCGATGACAGACGGCGGGAACATCAGCGGAGCAACGGCGGCAACCCTAAGCATCTCTAACGCACAATCGAGTGATGCGGGTAGTTATACCGTCGTGGTTACCAATGCAGCGGGGAATGCGACAAGCAACGCGGCAACCCTGACGGTCAATCCGGCGCCCGTGGCACCGTCGATCACAAGTCAGCCGGGCAACAAGACAGTGACAGCAGGGCAGACTGCAACGTTCAGTGTAACCGCCAGCGGCGACACGCCGCTTAGCTACCTGTGGAAGAAAGACGGCAATGCGATGACAGACAGCGGGAACATCAGCGGAGCAACGGCGGCAACCCTAAGCATCACTAACGCACAATCGAGTGATGCGGGTAGTTATACCGTCGTGGTTACCAATGCAGCGGGGAATACGACAAGCAACGCGGCAACCCTGACAGTCAATCCGGCCCCCGTGGCACCGTCGATTACAAGTCAGCCGGGCAACAAGACAGTGACAGCGGGACAGACTGCAACGTTCAATGTAACCGCCGGCGGCGACACGCCGCTTAGCTATCAGTGGATGAAAGACGGCAATGCGCTGACAGACGGCGGGAACATCAGCGGAGCAACGGCGGCAACCCTAAGCATCTCTAACGCACAATCGAGTGATGCGGGCAGTTATACCGTCGTGGTTACCAATGCAGCGGGGAATACGACAAGCAACGCGGCAACCCTGACGGTGAATGCGCTGACCGATGCGGCAACGCCGAGCATCGGCACACAGCCAGCGGACCGAATGGTGAGTGTGGGTGGCAGCGCGCCTTTGAGCGTAACGGCAACGGTGAGCGACGGCGGAACGGCGAGCTACCAATGGTACAGCAACGCGATCAACAGCAACAGCGGCGGAACGCTGATCAGCGGTGCCACGACCGCAACATATAACGTACCAACAACCACGGCGGGAACGACGTACTACTACGTTGTGGTGACGAACACGAACAACAGTGTAAACGGAACGAAGACGGCGACGGCAACGAGCAGCGCAGCCAAGGTGACGGTGAACGTTGCACCTACTTATACGATTGCCGCAATAGCCAACCAAACAGCGTCGGCGCTTATTCAAGGCTACGCCTCGGGTACGCAAGAAACGAAAACGATCAGTGTAACGAATACCGGCACCGGCAATTTGGCGAATCTCGCTGCAGCTTTGAGCGGCACCCATGCAAATGATTTTGTCGTGACGCAGCCGGAAGCGACGACACTGGACAGCGGAATCACGTCGACGACGTTTACGGTGAAAGTAAAGGACGGCTTGCCAGCAGGCACTTACACTGCAACAGTCACAGTAACGGCGGACCACATGACGGCTGCAACCTTTACCGTGACTCAGGTGGTAAACTTGCAGAATGCTCCTGCGAATCCGCAGAACCTTGTGGCTGACGGAGGAGATCGTCAGGTTACACTAAACTGGAGCACGGTAACGGGAGCGACCTACTACAACCTGTATATGTCAACAGCTTCGGGCCAATTTAGCAACGCTTCAGTTACGACAGTGAGCTCTTCCACCTATAACGTCCAAAGCTTGACCAACGGAACTACCTACTACTTTATAGTGAAAGCAGGCAGCTTGGGAGGTTTGAGTGCGGAATCCAACCAGGTCAGCGCAACTCCTGCAACTGTTCCGGTAGCGCCAACGAATGTGACGGCAGTTGCTGGAAACGGACGAGCTACCATTTCATTTACGGCTCCAACTGATGATGGCGGAAGTCCAATTATGGGGTATGAGGTAACGATTTCACCGGGAAATACGGTCATAACCGGAACGGCAGGTCCGATTACCGTAACAGGCTTAACCAACGGAACGAGCTATACTTTTACGGTAAAGACAGTCAATGGTGTGGGAAGAAGTGTCTCTTCTGCCCCATCCAATGCCATTATCCCAGCAGCGCCATTAAGCAGCGACAATGGCAGCGGCAATGGCAGCGGCAACACGACAACCGAACCTGCAGCTCCTGCTAGAGCGGAAACTGGAAATACCGGAGTGGATGTGCTCGTCAACGGTAAAGCGGAGAATGCGGCAACAGCAACGATAACCAAACAAAACGAGAAAACCGTAATAACCATTACGGTTGATGAAAAAAAGCTGAATGACAAGCTCGCGCTGGAAGGACAACATTCGGTCGTAGCGATTCCGGTCAATATGAAGTCAGATGTAGTCGTCGGTGAATTGAACGGTCAAATGATTAAAAACATGGAGAACAAGCAGGCGGTCTTAGAGATCAAAACCGACCGGGCAACGTATACGCTGCCAGCCCATCAGATCAACATTGATGCCGTTGCCAAACAAATCGGCAGATCTGCAGTCCTGCAAGACATCAAGGTACAGATCGAAATCGCGACACCGACAGCGAATACAATAAAAGTTATGGAAAACGCGGCAGCCAAAGGAACATTCACACCGGTCGCGCCGTCAATCGATTTTACGGTTAAAGCCACATACGAAGGCGCAACGGTCCACGTATCGAAGTTCAACGTCTACGTGGAACGAACCATTGCGATTCCGGATGGTGTTGATCCGAACAAGATTACAACAGGAGTTGTTGTTGAACCTGACGGAACGGTTCGCCACGTGCCGACCAAGGTGGTTGTAATCGATGGCAAGTATTACGCAAAAATCAACAGCCTGACCAACAGTACGTACTCGGTTGTCTGGCATCCGCTTGAGTTTATGGATATGACCAATCATTGGGCGAAAGCCGCGGTGAACGACATGGGATCGCGGATGGTCGTCGATGGTACTGGAAACGGCATGTTTAATCCTGACCGAGACATGACTCGCGCTGAACTTGCAGCGATTATCGTCCGTGGATTGGGACTTAAGCTGGAAAACGGAACGTCACCGTTCTCGGATGTCAAGACGTCAGATTGGCAAAGCAGCGCGATTAATACAGCATATGCATACCATCTGATCGATGGGTTTGAAGACGGAACGTTCCGCCCGAACGATAACATTACCAGAGAACAAGCCATGATGATGATCGCCAAAGCGATGACGATCACCGGGTTGAAAGCGAAGATTTCTAACCAACCGGCAGGCGAAATATTACAGCCGTACACAGATGCGTTGGATGCATCCGCTTGGGCGCTAAGCAGCATTGCAGACAGTGTTCAAGCGGGGATCGTATCGGGAAGAAACGGCGCTGAATTGGATCCAAAAGCGCTTATTACGAGAGCTGAAGCAGCAGCAATTGTACAAAGACTGCTTCAAAAATCAGAATTGATATAAGTCCGTTATACGGCCTACAACTAGAGTAAAAGGGCTATCCGCAACAGTAGAGAAAGCTGCTGCAGGATAGCCTTGTTTTTTAAATACCATTTTGCTTGCCGGGTTTTCGGGGCAGCTAAACTAACTACCGCGGGAGAGCGCATCGCTGGCAGCGATGAGGTCAGGGGTTCGATCCCCCTATTCTCCACCAACACCTAACACAAACGGCAGAGATGCCGTTTTTATTTTTAGCGAGCGGTTCGTATTTTATATCCCATGAATATCCATTTACTTTGCGGGTGGTGTCAGTTTCGCTGGTACTACCCCATAAAGCGCCGAGGCGGCTTTACTGATTGAATTATGCTTGGCTATCTCCACTAAATAGCGAAATTGTTGAAGCGTCATGTGCCGCACCTTTCTTTGACCGATTATGCCGAATGTCTGCCATAACTTTATTCTATAGCCAGCAATGAAAAAGGGCAATTTTACGTTCTGTACGGAGGGTGCTAAGATTCGGTTAGAACAACAAATTTATTGTGAAGGAAGAAAAAAATGACAAGGTCGTTGCATTTGCTACATTTGGCCCCTTTAGAGCATGGCCGGCATATAAATATACGATCGAACATTCCGTATATGTTCATAAGGATCATAGAAATGAAGGGATAGGAACAAAAATAACGAAAGAGTTAATCAAAATTGCTAGCGAAAGAGAATATGCAACACTTATTGCCGGAATTGATGCCGCAAATGAAAGCAGTATAAAAACATGCATGAGAGAATGGGATTTGAGAAGGATAAGCAGGCAATTGAATCTACAGCGAAGGACAGCAAAAAGCTCCAAGAGCCGTTACGCCCCTGAAGCTGCTTGTTCATGTTTATGATGCTTTTTTCTTGTTTTTCACATTTTTATTAAGAAAATGAATAAGTGCCTGGTAAAAGTCGCGTTCGTTCTCCAGCTTATGAAATCCGTGGCCCTCGTTCTTCTTGAGCATGTATGGGACGTCTACGTTCAGCTTGCGCAGCGCCGCCACCATTTGATCCGATTCCGCCTTGTTCACCCGCGGGTCATTCGCGCCTTGAGCGATCATGAGCGGGGATTTGATCTGACCGGCGTGCTGCAAAGGGGATGCTTCTTCTAGCAGCTTTTTATCCTTGACCGGATCGCCAACCTGTTCGTAGAAACGCGTGCGGTCCAATTCCCAGTACGCCGGCAGCGTGTTCAGGAAGCTGAACAGATTCGACGGTCCGACATAGTCAACCCCTGCGGCATATAGATCCGGGGTGAATGTCATGCCCGCCAAAGTCGCATAGCCGCCGTAAGACGCGCCGTAAATCGCGATGCGCTCAGGGTCGGCGGTCCCTTTTTGAATCAGCCAGTTTACGCCGTCCGTAATGTCGTTCTGCATCGCTTTGCCCCACTGCTTGTCCCCGGCATGCAGGAACGCCTTGCCATAGCCGGTGGAGCCGCGGAAATTCATCTGCAGCACGGCATAGCCTTGGCTGGCCAGCAGCTGCACCTCCATATTGTAGCCCCACGAGTCGCGCGCCCATGGCCCTCCATGCGGCATAACGACGACAGGCAGCTTGCGCGGAGCCGCGCCCTTAGGGAGCGTCAAGTATCCGTGAATCGTCAGGCCGTCCCGGCTGCGGTAAGAGATCGGCTGCATGTCCGACATTTTGCTTTCGTCCAGCTTGGGCTGGATGTCTGCGATTTTTTCCACTTTATCCGCGTTCCGGTCATAGAAGTAATAGCTGCCGTAAGATTTATCGCTTTCCGTGTACAGCAGCAGCACGTCCCGGTCCGGAGACCCGATCAGCCCGAAGCGCTTGCCATCAAGCTTGCTTTCGATTTTGTGATACAGCTCCTCAAAATCTTTGTCCAAAAACTGCACATGCTTCTCATCCGTCTCATAAATGACTGCCAGGATGGATTTCTTCTTGTAAGACACCACGATGTCGTCCAGGTCGACTTCATCGTTTTGGTACACGACTTCCGTCTCCTTTTTGGAGGCCGGATCGTATTTGACCAGCGCCTGCTTGTCCCGGCCAACGTCCGAAACGGCGTAGAACTGTTTGTCGTCAAAAGTGAACATCACCGGAAGAAACGTATCTTTGGAATCGAAATCTGCGAGCTTCTCGAACTTCCCGTCTTCATCGTCCCGGTACAGCAAGCCGGTCTTGCTGCCCTCCCTGGTCAAAGCCGCGCGGAGCCGGCCCCAATTGTCCGTCTGCCAATAAACAATGTTGCCCGGGTTCTCCATTTGCATCTCCGTTTCGCCGGTGCTCAAATTCACCCGGTACACATCGAAAAGCTTGGGGTCCCGCTTGTTCATCGTCAGCAGAAGCTCATAATCGCTCTCGTTTTTTGCCGGCAGCACATCGAGAAGGTCCGCTTTGACATTCTTGTAAGGCGTCAAGTCCTTATCCCCGGAACCGTCTGTCTGCACGACCCGAATGTGCGTGTTCTCCGTGCCGTCGCTGTCCAGCGAATATACAAGCGTGCTGTTCGTAATCCAGTTGATTTTCCGGATGTTCTCTTGCTTGGAGCTCGTGATGCGCGTGCTTTGCGAATCGCCGATCTTTTGAATGTAGATGTTCATGCGGTTTTCCCAAGGCTGGAGGAACGCCAGCATTTTGCCGTCCGGCGATACCCGGAACCCGGCTTTCTCCGGCAGCTTCAGGAAATCGTCCAGGGGAACCGGGGCCTGCGCCAGTTCGTCTTTTTGCGTTATCGTGCGGTACAAAAACAACACGAGTTGAGCACGGGTCACCTGATCCTGCGGCATAAACTCCACTTGCTCGGTTATAAAATTTTGCTTCAGCTTGATGACGTCGTCGCGATGCGCTTTGCCGATCGCCGCTTCATCCTTCAGCCAGGCTTGGACCCCGTTATCCTTGAGCTGAAAAGCCCGCGTCAGCAAGCTCGCCATCTGCTCGCGTGTCAAAAGCGAATCCGGCAAATACATGCCGTCGCTGCCCTGCACGATGCCGCGCTCTTTCAGCGCATTCACCGCTTGCGCGTACGGACTCGTGTCCGGCACATCCGCGAACCCGTTCAGCGCCTTCGGCTTGTCCAGCTTCAACGCCTTGCTGAGCCATACGGCAGCATCCCCGCGCGTGACCGGGTCATCCGGATGAAAGGAACCGTCTTCATTGGCGCCGACGATTCCTTTTTGCTGCAGCTGGCCGATCTCTTTACTTGCATAATGACCCCCCGGCACGTCCGGGTATGGCGCAGCATCTACGCTCGCTTGGGCGCCGACCGGAACCGCAATGGCTGCAACCCAGGCGGCAAGCACCGCGGATACTGCAAATTTTCTAATATAACTTTTCATTTCGCCCTCCCGTACGGTAGATACAACATCGAAGCACGATATTCATTATATATCAGGAGAACGCAGCCGGAATAGGTAGGAAATCGGTCTTATCTAAAAATTATTTTTCGGGCCCGGGGATTCAATTTTTGATCAGGATTTTGCCCAGTTTATGCCCTAACAAAACCAGCGGGATGAGCAGAAGTCCCGACGGGGCGTACAACAAAACCTCCTCCCACGTTACCGCCTGCTCCGTAATAAACCTGTAAAACAAATAAACCGTATACGGCAGCAAAACAATGATCCCGGTAACGACTCCCGGCGTGTACGATTTCAGCAGTATCGATTGCCCCAGGAGTCTGTCCGATGACCTCGTAGAAGGTATATATGCAAAATGATAGTAATTATACAGCGTGAGCGGCAAAATATACAGTCATTATTTACCCGATATGCACAAAAGTAACTCCGTCGCACAGACTCCAAGATGGGTGAACACATGGATCATCAGCGGGGCGTTAAATCCCACGAACAAAACGTAGCTCTGCCGCATTACGGCCATATAAGTAACCGGTACAAAAACAATAAACTGGGTGAGAACCGCCACCGCAAATGGGGAGGATTTCACATGTGCAAAATCCCCTAAAAACCCGACCAGCGCTTTTGGAGCGATTGGGCTAATTCGGCCAAAAACAGCCACATCAAGGATTGGATCGGAATGAACGGGTCCGGAACCATGAGCGCTCTCCTTCGTTATCCAAATAAATACCAAACGCGGACCGCAGCGCTTACGGTCAATTGTCCCGGCTGGATGGGCGTTGCCGCCCCCGCCTCAAACGCCATGCTGGCAAAAGGAACGGGCTCCGCCGAGCGGGGAAGCTCCTGAACCTGGCTCGGAACCGCCGCAAGGGCAACGCCCAATGCGCTGGCGATGGTGAGCGCCTTCTGGCGGGCTTTTTCGACGGCGCGCGCCAACGCTTGATTCGCATAATACTCCGGGTGTGCGACCGTGAACCGGATGCTGTTAACGGTATTCGCTCCGTGCGCAACCGCCGTGTCGACAATCACTCCTGTCTGACCGACTCTCCCTGTCGTAATACTGACAAGGTGAGTCACTTTGTAGCCGCGAAAAATTTGTTTGCCCTCATGATAATCGTACTGGGCTTCGATCCGGAAGTCGGTCGTCTGAATGTGTTCCCGCGGGATGTCCAGAGCCAACAAGGAGTTGATCACATCAGCCATGATTTTCGCGTTTTCCGTCTGGACGGTTTGCAGGACAGGACCTTCGTTTATGACCCCCAGCACGACTACGGCTCTGTCGGGAGCTGCGGTTACCGTCCCCTCGCCCGAAACCTCGATGGCTGGCGGACAATCGGAATAGCAAGCGGCGGCAGGCTTGCCGAATGGTTGAATATACATAGCGGACCCCTTCCCGGTAATAGGTTTATAACCTAATGTATGGGGGAGTAATCCATATAATTCTTGAAACAAAGGTAGCTTTCCCGCTGCATAGACTTGAACATGAACGTTACGTCATGTTTCTATACTTTAGTTACCGGTAGAAAGCTAGTGCGGAAAAAAAGGGGATGATCGTGCTGCTAGGCGGAAGGTTGGGCAACTCGCACGCTAGAGCAGGCATGTGGCCGACCGCCGTCATGCAGCGCAACACCGCGCGCCGGGAGCCGTGCGCGGTGCGAAGCAGCGCATCTGCCCGGCAGCAGCTCGGCTGCGGCTCAGCAGCAGCTTGGCTGCGGCTCGGCTGCAGCTCGGCTGCGGTACGGCTGCGGCTTGGCTGCGATACGGCTGCAGCACGACTGCGGCTCGGCAGCAGCTCGGCTGCGGCTTGGCTGCGGTACGGCTACGGCTCGGCTGCGGCCCGGCTGCAGCTCGGCTGCGGCCCGGCTGCGGCTCGGCTGCGGCTCGGCAGCAGCTCGGCTGCGGCTCGGCAGCAGCTCGGCTGCGGCTCGGCAGCAGCTCGGCTGCGGCTCGGCAGCAGCTCGGCTGCGGCTCGGCAGCAGCTCGGCTGCGGCTCGGCAGCAGCTCGGCTGCGGCTCGGCAGCAGCTCGGCTGCGGCTCGGCAGCAGCTCGGCTGCGGCTCGGCAGCAGCTCGGCTGCAGCTCGGCTGCGGCTCGGCTGCGGCTTGGCTGCGGCTTGGCTGCGGTACGGCTACGGCTCGGCTGCGGCCCGGCTGCAGCTCGGCTGCGACCCAGTAGTGGCACGGTAGCGCGAAGAAAACCTGCAAAAGTGCAGGTTTTTGCTCGCTGATACGCTGCAAACGAAATATTCCTGCAAATGTGCAGGTTTTTCTATCAAACGCATGGGCTCAGGCTCATTTAGTCGAAAATTCCTGCACTTTCGCAGGTTTTTCGCCAAAACGAGCCACTTTCGCGGAAAAAGCCTGCACTTTCGCAGGTTTTTTCCCTAGCAAGCTGATTTCTGCCCAGTTGTGCAGTTCCACGAACTGCACCGAGAGAGGCGCGCGCCCAGAAAAAGCGGCTGTCCTCCAAATTAGCCACACTCGTTCCCCTAGCCCTCATAGAGTATCGCGACTTGTTCGAAAACCTGCAAAAGTGCAGGCTTTTTCTGTAATAATCGTTTATTTTGGCGAAAAACCTGCAAAAGTGCAGGAATTTTCGGCGAAAATGAATCTGAGCCCATGTTCCCGGCAAAAAGCCTGCACAATTGCAGGAATATGTCGTGGCCGGCGTATCTATCGGGCAAAAACTGTATTTTTGCAGGTTTTCTTAGCGCAACCGGAGCCAGGCAGATTGTGCCATGCGGCCGACCGACCGCCGTCATGCATGCGCAACGCCGCGCGCCAGGAGCTGTGCGCAGTACGTGCCGGCTCTGGCGTGTTGGTTTCCGGGCAGCCTGGCAATCGCAGGTTTTTCCAAAAACGAGCCGCTTCCACGGAACATGCTTACTCGTCGATTCTCGGCTTGGTGGGATCGCAATTCCAAATGGGAATCACACCCAGACTCGCCAACTTCATTAGGTAATAGCACTCCTCGCGCATCATATGATCCGGAATCAGCGGCGAAATCCGGTCGAGCACTTCGGCCGACAACCCCAGCTCTTCCAGCTCGTGCAAAAAGGCCGTAAACAGTTTCATCTCGATATTGATGTCCGTATGGAACTTCCGCAACGCCGGAAAATCCGTCACCTGGGCCCTCATATAGCCGGCCATTTCGATACTTTTCAAATAAAACTGCTGGAAATGAAATTCAAATCTCTGACTCTTCTCCATCAATCGGTTCTCGACCATATCCAGATCGCTTGTGATGATAGCTGCATGACCGGCTGCGTCGGACAGCCACAGCAAGTCGTGATGCAGCGCGCTGTATTGAGGAACCGGCCTACCCGCGGCCAGTTCGTTTAATATGCGCAAATACTCCTCCAGCTCATTAACCATATGATTGACGAATGTTGGCGTAAGTCCACTCGTTATTTTTCCGGTCAGCATTGTTTTCAGCAATTCCAATTTGAATGTCCGCAATTGATCGGTTAGAGGAAGAGCGTGCTGATTGAGAGTTATGAGATCCTCATCGGTTGAGGCCGATCGGGCAAACTCCAACAAGTGATCAAAAGATCGGATGAACTGCCCGGCCTCCTGAATATATCCGGCTTCCTTGGGAGAGAGCGTGTTCCATATGAATCGGCTGTGGTCTCCCAAGATTTGCAGCCAGAACTGATGTTCGAAAAGTGCCGCCTGGTCCAAAATACTGACCTCCCTTACGTTCACGAATCTTATGTAAGGATATGAGGCAGCTGATGGATATATAACGATGAGCGGGTAACGTCACCGTCAAGCGCGGAACTGCGCCTGGTGCAGGCGGCTGTAGACGCCGCCGACGGCGAGCAGTTCGTCGTGCGCGCCTTGCTCGGCGATGCCCTGCTCCGTGACGACGATGATGCGGTCGGCGTTCTTGATCGTCGCCAGCCGGTGCGCGATGACGAGCGTCGTGCGGCCCGCCGACAGCTCGGCCAGCGAAGCCTGGATGGCGGCTTCGGTTTCCGTGTCAAGCGCCGAAGTCGCTTCGTCGAGGATCAGGATCGGCGGATTTTTGAGAAACATCCGCGCGATGGCGAGCCGCTGCTTCTGTCCTCCGGACAGTTTGACGCCGCGCTCGCCGATTACGGTCTCCAGGCCTTCCGGCTGGGACCGGATAAATTCATCCAGCCGCGCCCGCCGTGCGGCTTCCCAAATCTCGGTTTCGCTCGCGCCGAGCTTACCGTAAGAGATGTTCTCCCGGATCGATCCGGAGAACAGGAACACGTCCTGCTGCACGATGCCGATTTGGCGGCGCAGCGAGGCAAGCTTGATGTGACGGATGTCCACACCGTCAATCGTGACACTGCCGCCGGTCACATCGTAAAACCGCGGCAGCAAGCTGCACAGCGTCGTTTTGCCGGCGCCGGACGGCCCGACGAACGCGATCGTCTCCCCGGCGCGAATGGACAGGTCGATGCCTTTCAGTACGTCCGCATCGCCTTCGTACCCGAACGACACCCGGTCGAAGCGAATCTCACCGCGGAATGGCGCCGCCTCGATCGCCCCGGGCATATCGGCAATATCCGGCTCCGTGTCGATGATTTCCACGTACCTTTTAAAGCCGGCAATTCCTTTCGGATAACTTTCAATAACGTTGTTGATTTTCTGGATCGGACCGAGGAATACGTTGGTCAGCAGCACAAAAGCGATAAATTGCCCATAGCTGACTTCCCCGCGAATGACGAACCAGGTGCCGCAAATGAGCACGAACACCGTCACGAACCGCATCAGAATGTAGCTGATCGATATATTCCATGCCATAATTTTGTAAGCCAGCAGCTTCGTCAAGCGGAAACGGCCGTTATTTTCGGCAAACAATTTTTTCTCGTAATCCTCATTGGCAAACGCCTGCACCACGCGGATACCGCCGATATTGTCCTCCACTCTGGCGTTAAAATCGGCCAAATCGCCCATCATGCGGCGAAACGTTACCGTCATTTTGCGGTTGAAATAAATCGCCAGCCACAGGAGCAGCGGCACGACAATGAACGTCAGCAGCGCCAGCTTCACATTGATCAGCATCATCAGGACAAGCGCGCCGATCAATGTCATAACGGCAATGAACAAGTCCTCGGGGCCATGATGCGCCACCTCGCCGATTTCGAGCAAATCGTTCGAGATCCGGGACATCAGCTGCCCGGTCTTATTGTTGTCATAGAAACGGAACGACAGCTTCTGCAAATGCTCGAACATTTTTTTGCGCATGTCCGTTTCGATATTGATCCCCAGCTTGTGACCCCAATACGTAACGATGAAGTTCAAAATTGCATTTAAAGCATACACGGCAAACAGCCCCGCACACGCCCATAGTATCCAGGTCCAATTCCCGGCCGGCAGCAGTTTGTCGACAACCTGGTTCACAGCTAACGGAAAGCCGAGCTCCAGCAGCCCCGCGATCACGGCACATGCAAAATCCAAAATAAATAAGTTCCTGTAAGGCTTGTAATACGAAAAAAAACGCCGCAGCATCCCGCTTTCTCCTCCTTGTCTTATGCACATCCTTATATTGTAAACATATTGAGAACCGTTATCAACGGAATGTTTCCTTTATACAAAAGATCTCCTGCCGGCAGGCGCATTCAGAAGTGCCTGATCAGCTGGCCGATAAACGTATCCGTCGTCGTGCATTGGTACATGTCTTTGCGGAATACGATGCCGACTTCCTGCTGCGGTACCGGATCGACGATGGATACGGCATGCACGTTAGCGTCGTTGATGCCCATCAGGTAAGATCTTGGCAGGATCGCTCCGCCCATGCTGTTTCTCGCCATTTGCAGCAGGGAATCCAGGGTGGACATCTCGACGACGGGCTTTAGCGTGATCCCCATGTCGGCGCAATAGCGGTCGATCATTTGCCGGACATGGAACTTCTTTTGCAGCATGGCCAGCGGAATATCCGCAAGTTCGCGAAGCTTGACGGACTCCGCCCCGGAAAGCTCATGCTTGCTCGAGACGACAAGCTGCAGCTGTTCGTTGTAAAGCGGAATGCTCTCCAACTGCTCATCCTGCGTCGGCAAAAAGACCACGCCCAAATCCAGCCGGTTATTGAGCAGCCCCTCCTGCGTCTCTTCCGTCGCAAGCTCCGTAACCGACAGCTCGATACTCGGATACCGCGCGTGAAAAGACTGGACCGCCGCCGTCAGCAAATGATTGCCGGAACAGCCGATCCGCAAGCTTCCCCGCTGCATGCCTTTTATTTCATTGATTGCCGCATTGGCTTGCTCCATCTCGTGAAAAATGTTTCTGCTATGCTTGTAAAGAATGTCCCCGGCTTCCGTTACATAAATTTTTTTGCCGATCCGCCGAAACAGCGGCACCCCCAAACGGTGCTCCAGCAAACGGATTTGATGGCTTAAGGTCGGCTGGCTGATGCCCAGTTTTTCCGCAGCTTTCGTCACATGCAGTTCCTCGCAAACAGCCAAAAAATATTCCAGCAGCCTAAGCTCCATAACTTCGCCCCCAAATCATAGATCGTATCTATTATTTTAATCGATAGATTGGAATTGATCAATGAAAGCCGTTTCTTTATAGTGGATATAACGAGTGCCAAAATATACTATGGAGGCGAAAAACGCATGTATGGAACAATTCGCATCGAACGATGCAGCCACAAAAAAGCTGTGCCCGATCAGGACGCAGCGCTTGGTTTCGGGAAATATTTTAGCGATCATATGTTTTTGATGGATTATGAAACGGAGCAAGGCTGGCACGATCCCCGCATCGTCCCTTACGCTCCGCTGTCTTTTGATCCGTCCGCCATGGTCTTTCACTATGGGCAAGCTATTTTTGAAGGGCTTAAGGCTTACAGAACCAAAGATAATAAAATCACGCTCTTTCGTCCGGACAAAAATGCGGCAAGGTTCAATCAATCGTGTGAACGGCTCAATATGCCGCCGGTTGACGAGGCGTTTTTCGTTCAGGCGCTGCAAGCGCTCATTCGCGTGGACGAGGATTGGATTCCTAGGAAAGAGGGAACTTCTTTGTACATCCGCCCTTTTATGATCGCTACGGAACCCGGGCTTGGCGTGCGCGCTTCTTCCCGCTACCTTTTTGCCGTCATTCTTTCGCCGGTGGGCAGCTATTATGAGGAGGGCATTCGTCCTGTCGCCATTCATGTGGAAACAACCTACACCAGAGCCGCTCAGGGAGGCATGGGATACGCGAAGACAGCGGGCAATTACGCCGTCAGTCTCAAAGCGCAGATGCTCGCCAAGGATTACAACTGCTCCCAGGTGCTGTGGCTGGACGCCGCCGAGAGAAAGTACCTGGAGGAAGTCGGCAGCATGAACGTTTTCTTCAAGGTGAACGGGGAAATTGTCACCCCGCCGCTAAACGGCAGCATTCTCGACGGCGTTACCCGGAACAGCATCATGCAGCTGCTCGCGGCATGGGGAATGCCTGTGAGCGAGCGGAAAATTTCGATCGGCGAAATCGCTCAGGCGGCCGCGGACGGTACGCTGGAGGAAGCGTTCGGCACAGGCACGGCGGCGGTCATTTCGCCGATCGGCAGCTTGCACTGGAACGGCCAGACGATGGCCGTCAATCATGGACAGACAGGACCCGTTACCGGGAAACTGTACGAGACCCTCACAGGCATCCAAAACGGTATCATTGCCGATACATTTGGCTGGAATGTTCCCTGCTGATTCAGCCTCCCCCTGGTCGCGGCCGAGTGTCGAGTCGGGGGGCGGGGAAGGCTTTGGCGAGGCTTTCTGGTACCTTTCGGGAAAAATACTTGCCCTTTGAGGGCTTTTCTTTTACACTTATACATAGATTTTCGATGCATACATATTCGAGGTATGTCGGCTTGATTTTGAGTGAGGAGGGGCGGGCCTGTGAAAGTTAACAAAGAACTGATGAAAGGCAGTACCGTTATTTTGATTTTGACCCTTCTGGCTCGGAAGGATATGTACGGGTACGAGATGACCAAAGAAATGGAGCAGGGCTCGGACGGCGTGTTTACTTTGAAGGAAGGCACGCTTTACCCGCTTCTGCACACTTTGGAATCCGAGAAGCTTGTCGAATCTTACTGGAACGAGCATGAAGGGCGCAAACGCAAATATTACCGGATTACGAAAGACGGCAGAGCCGAGCTCAATGTGAGGAAGCAGGAGTGGGTCCTTTTCCGCAGCACAGTCGATAAGGTTTTGGAAGGAGGCAACGCATGAGCGCAATTCGCAATCATGATGAGATTAAGCATTTTTTGCAGCAGGTATGCAGGCCCATCAAGGCCAGGGAAGTTCACCGGGAAATAAAGCTGGAATTGGAGAACCATTTACAGGAGTTGGTGGACGAGGAGCTTGCTAAAGGGGCGGAAGTGGACGAGGCTGTCCGGACGGCGATCAAGAAAATGGGCGATCCCGCCGTCATCGGAGAACAGCTTCACAAAGCGCATCGCCCCATGATGGATTGGGGATTGATTGCCCTGACGGCTGTCTTTATCATGATCGGCTTGTTGGGCGTGTATGCGGCTCGGTTCTCTTTACCCGATTGGTATGGGGATTATTTCCAAATGAAACAGGTGTTGTTTGTAAGTGCAGGCGCGGGCTTGATGCTGCTGATTTGCTTTGCGAACTACCGCAAGCTTATGGCCTACTCGTGGCCTCTCTATGGCATAACGATTATGATGCTGGCCTATGTCAATCTGTTTGGAAATACGGTGAATGGTGCGTCTTCGTTCATTCGATTCGGATTAGCCAGCTTTAATGCGGGTGCCGTCTCCCCTTATCTGCTGCTCGTTTCATTAGCGGGCATATGGGCGGCCGACCGGGGGGCCGGAGAGGGAACATCCTTGCTGCGGACGCTCTGGAAATATGTCGGCGCGATACTGCTTCCCGGCGCCCTGATTTTGTCCGTCCCTTCTATAGCCGATTTTCTGCTTTTTTTCTGCGGCTGCATGATCATTTTGATCGTACTGAGAAAACTGTACGTAGTTTTAGCCCACTGCATGCTGTTCGCAGCAGGTTTTATTGTCTTGGCGGTCAACAGCCCCTACCGCATGCAGCGCTTGCTGGCGTTCGTGGATCCGACGGACGATCCGTACGGTATGAATTACATGACGGTCCAATCCATGAAAGCGATTCAATCCGCAGGCTGGTGGGGGCACGGTTACGGGTCTTTGCTCAAATCGTTGCCTGAACTTCACGCGGAGATGATGTATCCTTTTCTCATTTACTGCTTCGGATGGGCTGCGGGCGTCGCCATTTTTGTGGGAGCGGTAATGTTCATCGTACGGGCCGCGCGCATTTCATTTATCGTGGGCGACCGGTACGGAAAAGCGTTGGCGGCAGGGCTTTTAAGCGTATTTGCCATCCAATATTTGTGGAACATGCTGATGTCGCTCGGGTGGGCGCCAATGACTTCCTTTCAGCTGCCGTTTATCAGCTACTCGGGCACGGTGGTTGTTGTCCAACTGGCTGCGATGGGCTTGATGCTCAGCGTGTATCGGCGCAAAGACCTCGTCCCCCGGGTCTGACGGCCAGGCACGAAAAAAAACGATCAAATCCCTCTTCGTGAAACGGGACTTGATCGTTTTCTTTTTTTACTTCGCTAGCTGCAGCGCTCTTAAAATAACCGTCACCGCTTCAGCGCGTGTGGTGTTGGCTTTAGGTTGAACGGTACCGTCCTCGTAACCGTTGATTAGGCCTTTGGCAGCCGCGGTAGCCAGGACAGTTCGAGCCCAGTCGGATACATCCGGGCTGTCCGTGAAGCTGCGGCTCTGATTCGCGACATTGAGCCCGGCTGCGCGAACTACGATCGCCGCCATTTGTTCGCGGGTGATCAGGTCGTCAGGACCGAAGGCGCTGTCGCTATACCCGGTAACGACGCCAAGCGCAGCGGCAGTCTCGATGGCGCTTCGGGCCCAATGGGCTCCGGTATCGGCAAAGCTTTTACCGGCTTGCGTCCGGAGATGAAAAGCTTTTACGATGATGGTCACAAATTCGGCTCTCGTAATCCGATTATTCGGCCTGAAGGTGTTGTCCGGATAACCGGTAATCACACCTAGTCGAATCAGTTCGAGAACGTTCGTTTCGGCCCAGTGCCCCTTGAGGTCGACGATTTTCGTTTGAGGCGGAATTACCTCCTGTTGATCCGAAGCCAGAACAGCAAATTTGTAAAAATTCCGGACAGTTCCTGACACCGTCCCGTTGGTCTGATCCACTTTCTGATCGTCCAGCCGCACCCACTTGCCGGTTTGTTCGTTCAGCCAATACAGGCCAACCGAAGATTTTGTAGAGTCGACTTGGGTCTTGTCGAAAGGCAGCGTAATAACAACAAGCTTGGTAAAATCCCCTGCTTTATCCTTCGTAATTTCGTAGACGTCGCTTACTAACTTCAAAGCAGGGTCAGCGGGCAGTTTCGATGTATCGCTTCCTTTATCCACAGTAACCCGAATGTCGCTGTCCGTAGCTCCGGCCGGAACTACTACTGTAGCTCCGTTCAAAATGAGCGTCCCCCCGGCAGCCGCCAAAATCGTCCCGGAGTTAGCCGGTGCCCTGCCACTCCCACCGCCTCCACTGCCTCCGCCGCTTCCGCCGTTGTTCGCAGGAGTGACTGGTAAGTAGAAGAAATATCGGGCAAAGTGTTTCGTCCAAATGACAAGGTCGCTGCCGACCGTCAATACCGCATCCCCGCCTGTGGCAATCTCGCGGTCTGCCGCTGCTTGGGTGTCTGCCGTAATGGAGCCCGTAATCTGGGTTGCAATGCCATTTCGTACGTATCCGGCTAATTTTCCTCCCTGATTCGGAAATAGCAGCCGCACCGCTTTGTTAAAAGTCAACGTTGCATCGGCGGAACCAAATTCGATAACTGCGCTCACGTTACCGTTAGTGACCGATACGCTGCTATTGCTCTGCATTTCCGGCAGCTTCATGATGCCGTCCCAGGCGACAGGGGCCGTAATTTTCGTACCTTCCGGAATCACCGCTTCCACAACTCCCAGCGAGGTTGCCGCTTTGACTTCGACTAACGGGAGTACGGCTTCTTTATTTGATCCTGCCGTAACCGGCGAGAGAGCAACCCTGGCATTCGTGATGCCGGACGGAACGGTAATCGTGACAGGCTCCGTCGTTACCTGAACCGGTGTGATGGAATCAGCCGTGATCGCTATCGCTCTTTTGATGGTCACGTTGTATGCCATTATCGTTTTGCCGTCTTGTGCCGTAACTTCTATGGTGACGAGGTTGCTTCCGACATGCAGCGGGATTTCTTTGGAGGTTGCGGGTTCTGTATTGATCTTTACATGGGCCCGGCTCTCTTCGGGAACGGCATTTAAGGTGATGACATCCACACTATTGCCCACAGACACCGTATAAGCAGGAATGTTCTTGTTAAAATCAAAAATAGCCTTATTGACTTGCAAGGATTGCAAATAGGCATTGCTGTCTGCTTCAGTTGCTCTGTTTACATTCAACTTGTAAGTCATACTGGAGCCGTTTTGCGCGGTTACGGTCAGCTCAATGCGGTTACCGCCTACTTGGAGCGGAAGCGGACTCGATGCCTGGCCGCTGGGTAAGCTGAAAGGCCCCCGCACAAGCACATTGTCACTATCATACAGGCTTGCCGTTATAGTGGAACTGCTGTCATACACGCTTGCCGTAACGGTAACACTCGATATTGGGTTCGTTACATGATAAACATAGGTTGTTCCCGTTACCGAATCGGGACTTAGCGTTTGGGTGCTGCTTGCCAGTGTTAGCCCGCTCAAAGTCGCATCTCCGCTTGGGGTTTTTGCAACCGTGACGGTGTAGTTCTTCGTCGTTCCGTCCTGCGCGGTGACGGTGTACGTTACGGGCGAAGTAAAGTCGTTCGCCGTCGTGCCGCTCACTTGCACGGTGGTGCCTACTTTTACCGTGGATGCGGCTGAGTTCGCAAACGTCGCAACGAGCGACGTTACTGATGTTGCGTTCGGTACGGTCAATGTAATGTCCGTGCCGCTAATCGTGCCTATCACCGCTGGGGATAGCCCTTCGAAGCTGAAGGACGTTATGTCCTTCGCGCTGTTCGCCGCAACGGTTACGGTATACGTAACCTTCGTTGTTCCATCCTGGGCGGTAACGATAACTTTTTTGCCCGTCTCTAATGTGGTTGCTACAGTTGTTCCGTCCGCATCATAGACCTCAAACGTCGCACCCGCTGCCGGTGTAATAGCTGTTTTCAACGCTGCTAGCGTTGTGCCGTAGGGAACATTCGTTATGCTTTCATTCGCCGTTCCGCCTGTGCTTACGGTCCCTATCGCGGAGGTCAGCGTGGCGATCGTGCTTGGTGCGTTCCACTTCGCATACAAGATCGTATTTGCCGTTATTGTATATGAATCACCCGGTCTATATGAACTGCCGCTACCACCTGCTTGCGTGTTCCATCCATCGAAGATATACCCGGTCTTTGTTAGTGTCCCCGAATAAATGCTGACCGTTGCTCCCGGCATGTAAGAATGACTGGCCGGAACAGTCCCGCCGGTGCTGCCGTTCCCGTCATAGTCCAGGTAAGCCTGGGCAGCCCGCAGATAAGGATACCCGCCATTATGTAACGAATCTATCGCCCATATATTCGAGAAATCCCAAATATGAGCAGCATCTGCTTCATAAGTGCTTTGATTCCGCATCTCTGCAGTTAGTTTGCCGACACCTACAGCCGAAGCGGATTGTCCGGTTGTTTCTTCGTCGTAAAAGCTGTTGGTCGTCGTTCCATTGCCGTCATCGCCCCCAACCAAGCCGCCTACATAAACGCCGTTATTATTTCCGCTCATATCCCCTGAGGCATAGCTGTTGCTAATATCTGCGCTTCCGTTCCAGCCAACCAAGCCGCCTATATAAAAACTATTATCGCCCCCGCTCACTTTCCCTGTTGTATAGCTATCGCTGATCTTGTCAGAGTAGTTTTCGCCAACTAAACCGCCTATATTATAACTGTTGCTTTCTCCGTTTACTCCTCCCGAGGTGTAACTGCCGCTGATGGTCCCGCCATTTTTCCGACCAACCAAGCCGCCTACACTTTCTCCCCCGCTCACGGTCCCTAATGTGTAGCTGTTGCTGATATCGCCGCCAACGGATTCGTTGCCGACCAGGCCGCCGACGTTTGAACTTCCGCTCACATTCCCTGAGCTGTAGCTGCTGCTGATTGTTACAGAAGTACTATTGCCGATCAAACCGCCTACATCTTTGCTATTGCTTCCACCGCTCACATTCCCTAAGGCGTAGCTGCCGCTGATCTTGCCATCGGACATCCCGCCAGCCAAACCGCCTGTCAGCGAACTGTTACTTCCGCCGCTTACATCCGCTGTGGCGTAACTGTTGCTGATGGTCCCGCCAAGCCCTGTGGCATTACCGACCAACCCGCCTAAGCCGAAGGTTCCGCTCGCATTCCCGTTCACATTCCCGGAGGCATGGCTGGTATTTATTTTGCCAGAGGCATTGTAACCAACCAAGCCGCCTGTATTATATGTTCCGCCAATAGTCCCTGAAGCGTAACTATCGGTAATGGTTCCTCCGTCGTTATAACCTACCAGACCGCCTACGAACTGCATCCCGCTCAGAGACACATTATCCAGCTTCATATTCGTAAGGGAACTGCTGGCATCAATACGGCCAAATAACCCTATATTATCGTCGTTCATTTTATTAATCGTAAGTCCCGTTATTTTATACCCATTGCCATCCATGTGGCCTTGAAATGAAGTGTTCGCATCACCAATCGGAACCCAGCCTGCGCTTGCGTAGCCACTCAAATCAATATTATCCGTCAGCTTGAAATAAATGTTCGCACCCAAATAACTGCCCCTGACTTTATCAAGTTGGTCGGCAGTTCCGATAAGGTAAGGGTCGAGAGACGAACCGTCTCCTGAAAAATCGCCTGCCGCAAAAGCTTTGCCGCTTCCGAGCTCCCCTCCGGATATGGCGCCGAACACCATCATCAGAGCCAGCATCAGGGCCACTGCTTTATTGCCTGTCTTTCGCATTCCTCTTCTCCTCTCGATCCATCACTTTCCAATATCCGCGATATCCGCCGGAACGGAAGGGACGCCGCCGGAACTCGGCTCCACTTAATGCCAGTTTACAGCAGCCAAATAAAAGAATAATGAAAAACCCGGCTGTGAAAAGCCAAAAAAACCGCGCGGCATCAAGCCTTCGCGGTTTTTATCAACGAACGGAAATATTTATTTTTTGCCGGAAAAACGGCTTATCAACAAATCGTATATTTGTATCAGTTCATCGGACGGACGAATGCCGAGTTCCCGGCTGAGAAGCCGGACATAATCGGTGTACAGCGCCGTCAATCCTTTTTTGTCCCCGGTCATCTCGCGGATCATCATTAGATCGCGCATAACCGATTCGTCCAGCGGATTGCGCTCTTTCAGCTTGAGCAGCAGCTTCGATGCGGAGGCTGTATCTCTAAGCGAAATGAGCACTGCGGCAAGCCGCTTTACGAATGAGGCGTACAATTCCGCGTAGCGCTCCGTTTCGTGAATGGCCCACACATACGCCTTGTCCCCGAACAGATCGCCCGTATACATCCGTTCGATTTGCAGCGCCCTCTCTACATTCCCGGCCTCGATGGTTTGCAGCTGTTCGACTTGCTTTTCGAATTCTGCACAATCGATAACGGGATCCTTTAATTCGAGCGCATAGCCGTCGTTCTCCGAGCGCACGGCCTCCCGCATGCCAAGCGGTTCCAAAGATTTGCGCAATTGATAAACGGTCGTATTCAGGTAATTCTCCGCATTAGCCTGGTTCATCCCCCCGAAAATATCCACAACCAGCCTGGAACGGGGTATTCGTTTGCCGCGGTAAAGCAGCAAGTAAGCGAATAGCTCCGCGCATTTCCGCGAGATCCACTTGACGCGGCCCGCCTCGCTGCTCACCGCGACATCGCCGAGCACCGTTAGGACGACCCTGCCGGAATTTGCGGCAGCCGACGGCGCTGGCGAATGGATGACCCTCCGGCTGGTCATCGCGCGATTTACCGCCCGCTGCAGCCGTTCCTGGGAAACGGGTTTGACCAAGTAATCCAGCACGGACAATTCGTAAGCTTCCAAAGCATATTCCTTGTGCGACGTGACGAAAACAACTTGCAGCGGAGTATCCGAAGCTTCAATTTGAGTGGCGAACTCCATTCCGCTCTCGCCCGGCATAGAGAGGTCTACGAAAGCCAGACCGACGTCGGCATTCTCTTTGAGAAAGGAAGCAGCGGACTTCGTATCCGTAAAAGCGCCCGCCACATGAACCCCGGGCAGCTTGTCCAGCATTTTGCGCAAAATCAAATGCATCGCCGGCTCATCGTCCACCAAAATAACCTTCATATACTTCCTCCCCCATTCCGCCGTCATCAAACGAATCCCGCACACCAGCCGAGCCGGGCAAGGTGAATGAGAACGTCGTGCCAACTCCCGGCTCGCTCTCGAACCAAAGCTTGCCGCCCTGGATGCGAACGAATTCGCGGGTCAGCGCCAGCCCGAATCTCGTATCCGCCGAATCGTCCCCGACAGCCGCCATCTTGAAAAACGGCTCCTCCAGGCGCAGCAGCTCCGCTGTCTGATCGTCGATTCCCGCTCCGTTGTCGCGAACGGACACGATGATCAGATCGCCATCCAGAACGGCCCCGATCTCAATCGCCCCGCCGACTCCGGTAAACTTGATCGCGTTGGAAAGCAAATTCCGCAAAATAAGGTCTAGCATCTCTTTATCGGCTCTGACCGTCAGCTTCTCGTCGATTCGCTCCGTCATCCGAATTTGCTTCATATCGGCTTTTGCGCCTGCAAGCAGCAATGCCTGCCTGACGACCTGCTGCAAATTCCAGCCTAACGGGCGGAACACAACCTTCCCTTTTTGGCTGCGATACCAATCCAACAAATTTTCGACGAGATGAAACGTGCTTTGCACCTGTCCTTTGAGTTCCCGTACTAATTCGGCATGCTCAAAATCAGCGGCGGTCAGTTCGTCGCCCAGCAGTTCCGTCAAACTGACGAGGAGTGCGATCGGATCACGAATGTCATGCGCCACGACGGTGAACAGCTTGTCCTTGAACGCGTTCAATTCGGACAGCTGCCGGGCGTTCTCGCGCAACCGGGCCTCGCTTTCCTTCAACTCCGTAATATCGTTGAACATCAAAATTTTACCGACCAGAACCTCGCCCGAATCGTAAATGAGCGACAAGCTGCAGTTGTAATACTTTGTCCGGCTCCCATGAAATCTGTGAAACGGAAAGCGCTCGTCCCCGTCGCTTGCGGCGCGAACTCGTTCCAGCAGCTCCGGGCTGGAGGGCAGAACCTTCACCATATCGGCGGGATAGCTTTTCGTCAACCCGAGCTCAGGAAGCACCTCTTCAGCAGCTCTGTTATAGCTGACGATTTGATCCTCATAATCGAACAGGACAACCCCGTCCCGGATCGTTTCGAACACTTTGGCCATTGCCAGCGGCGTTAGTCGAAGCAAATTAAACCGGTAAATCCCCCACACGTAGGCGACCCCAGATACGGCGAATCCGAACGGCGTCAGATCAACGGTATTGCCGGTCCAGAAAAACAAATTGAAGAACATCGGCGCGATAGCACCCAAAAGGAGGACGACGATTTGTTTTCGCTCGATCGGCAAAGCCCGCCAATACATCGGGATAAACAGCAGCATCCCGCACAGCAGAACGGAATAATTATAGACGGTGTGCACCTTATACCAAGGTCCCTTGTCCGTCAAGTACAACGGAACCGATGAGTTCACATTCGGGACATAACTCTCATAAATCAGATGATGCCAGTCGTTGGTCAAATGGAGAAAAAAAACAGCTGTGGGGATAACGAACAATACCACCGCCAAATGCTTGCGGTAGCGAGCCGCCGTACCGGTAAATTGGATAACCTGGTAGAACCATAGCGTTGTGACGAATGGAATGCCCAAATATTCGATTTGAAGCGACAGCTTCACTTCGTTCAGGTTGCGGCTCAACACCTCAAACGCATAGCCGAGCGCGTAAAAAGCCGCTGCCAGCATGATCAGAACCATCGTTTTGGCAACAGGCAGATGGCGTTTCCGGTAGGACAAGTACGAGACGAACACCATCAGTGCCGCTGCGAGGAAAAGTAATATAGACATCCATAGCCTTATATCCACGGCTGCGTCTCCCTTGTATCAAGTGACAGCAGAACCGCCCCGCGGGACAGTTCGACAAAAACATACCTGGAAATATGATATCATCTTTCCTATCGATAGTTCCATAGTAATCCTTTTTTTCTCGGCAGGTTGAAGAATAACAACACAAGAGATAAAGAAATATGTGTTTCTCTTTTGGTATGGTACATGCAAATGAAAGATGATTTTGCTTTTAAAACCGGATATAATGACAACAAGGCAGGAGGGAAACGAAATGAAACCATTTTCGGATAAATATGCGCTGACCAAACAACAAAGTTTATTTCTGGCCAAAAAGAAATGGGACGAAAATATATACTGTGGAATGAAGATGGAGAACCGGAATATTACCTTTCCGCAAACCCAAACGATACTGAACGGCGTCAATGTTCCCGGTGTCACGCTGGACGATATACAAGCCGTCCTCAATATGAGGGATGCCTGGCGCTATTTGGTTAACGCGATTGATGAGCCGATTACACTTCCCCTCATCTGCAAACTCAATGAATACGTCGCCAGGAATGAAGCCCTTGAATGGGGCGTTTTAAGAACCGGGCGTGTCGGGATTTCAGGCACGGATTATGTACCGCCGCTCCCGGTGCAAAGCGAGATCGAACAGGAATTGGCGCACTTGCTGACCGCGGACATGACCATAACGGAGAAATCCATTACGGCTTTTCTATGGGGAGCGCGGCGGCAAATGTTTTGGGATGGAAACAAGCGTACCTCCCTTCTATTGGCGAACAAACTTCTTGTCGAGAGTGGACATGGTATGTTGACCATTACAGAGAAAAATATGGAGCGATTTAACGAATTATTATCTGCTTACTACACCACGAACGAAATGAGCAAGATCAAGCTGTTTTTGTACGAACATGCGATCAGCGGCATTGACTTCGAGCCGGAAAAACGTCATGAATCGGAACGATCACGATAAAGCGAATACGTATGCAAGCCTGTGGCCCGGACTTGGCAGCGGGCTTTTATTTTCTGCAGGATAGGGAAATTTACCTGACTTGCGAATTGAAGGGCAACACGAGACATTAAGGGGAAATATGGTATATGACAAAAACAGGTCAATCATGGTAGTATCTGACCATAATCGACCTGTTAAATGTAAAGGAATGACGTTATTTAGGATATAAAATTCAAGCATTGATGGCGTACAATTAAAATGACGAAATCTTTATACGGGTATTACAAGGGTTATATATGTTATTAGCGAAAGATAGATTCATTCGGTATTTGGTAACCCCACCAATAACACATAAATTATTTCAGTTTTTCAATTATTTCATTTACTCCATGCACAATCACACTGCTGAGTACATCAGTGTAATTTTTATAATCATCTGACTTGGCTATTATGGTATCAAAAACATCTTTCAGCTTGCCATCAATTATTAGTGTAAGCCCTTCTATCTGTTCCTCACTTCCCTTTTTACCGAACATGTCTTTCATTATCGTAAAGGTGTCTTCACTATTTATTTTTACCCTCCTTGTAAAAAAGATTGTTACCATGGATTATCTAGTAACGATAGTCTTCAGGAATGACCTCAATAAATTGCTCATACTTCCCAAGCCACCCATTCGGTACATATAGTTCATAGGATGCAAGCTCAGGATAGTAGGATGTCAATTCCTTATCATCAAAATCCACGTGTAGAGAAGGTAACATATCTGAAATATGACTATAAGTTCTCTGCTCAGGATTAGGAATTTCAAATCCCTTCTCAAGATATGAAGAAATTTGTTTTTTCAAATCCAAAAACCATATCTCCTTATCTGCAACAAACCATCTGAAAGATTTCTTATATTTAACTAGAACTATTATAGTTTCCGCATACTTCGGCTTATTATTCACTGTACCTCCTCCTCAGTATTCAAGTACCTCTATAATCCTATTTTTTTATTGTACCATACTCTTCAAGCCACTGAATCCAAGGGGCAGGGAATTCATATGATGTTCCCGGAGTACTCGGGTCGACCACTTTTGGTGCTGTCCCCCCTTGATTAAGAGGATTTGAATTATACTAACTGCGAAATTGCACTTTCTATCATCAAACCATTTCGGCACTCCAACTTCAACAATTTCTGCACCGTTACCCCTTTTTTGTAAGAAATATTCGGCATCCCCTAGTTCCTCCACTAACATTCAAATTCGCTAACTTGGCTAGCATTTGGCATTTTGCTACCTTGAACTCTGTAGTACGAAACAGTTCCACCCGCCCCCTTAACAATAGCTTTGTTAGCTGATAGGGCATTGAGTGCAGTGGAGGTAATTACAATTACCTAACCATTAGGTCAGCAGTTACAGAAAAAGAAACCTTGAAAGGCATGAAGCCGATCAAGGTACTTTAGCTTATAGCTCTTCAACGGACAGAACTTCAATTGATGTGCAGTAAAATTGCATTATGTCGTTCTCATAGTCGTGAACATAATACCTTTGACCGTGCTCCCAACTTCGATCTCTCATGTCCGTTATTTTAAAGCCCATTATTTGATTAAATGCTCCGCCAAATCCTGAAAGGCTTAAAGAAGTAATTTCATCGAATTTTAGCAAAAGCTTATATCTTTTACTTTCAACTTCAGATTCCAAAATGTACCCTACTTCTAGAAAAGATGCCTCGTCATAACGTTCATTATAACCAATGTAGTAATTAACACTCACAACCAATTTTAAGTCCTTTTCTCTAAAAGAGAGCACCTTCTCAGAGATAAGATGAAAGTTTTTTATAAATTTCACAGCAATAGGTCATCTCCTATCATTTCAAAAATGGTAGTCGTATTCCTTACCTTTGTCCGAATATCCTGGGCCGAATATGCGCTCATGCAAATGAGGAACAGAATGATCATTCGGCATACTATGATCGGCATGATCAACTCTATAACTCTGCCTTCCTGCATTATCATAGATAACAGTCGATCTCTCAATTTTCCCGTTGTACTCCCTATAATGATCATACTTTAAACCAGGAGTATTATAATCGGGTGCTTTTCTACCCCAATATTCATCAGGCACAAAAGGTCTACCGACAGTTCCCGAACCCTTAACAATAGCTTTGTTAGCTGTTATAGCATTATCAAAGATTTTAACTGTCTTTGCATTGAAAGCAGCATAGTCGGTAATACCGCCGACAACAGCACCTGCGCCATTCCAAACCCGCTCACTCGTAGACAAATTCTGACCAGTGACGTAGTTATAACCCGTAATTGCCTGCTGGCCCATCTTTAATGTTCCCCATACGGGAAGAGCATCGCTCCACATATCTACCGCTGTTTGTATGGTTCTGGTTATTGCATTTTGCACATAATTCCACATTGCACAATCAAGCGAACCAATACAATGCCCGCTAGGATCTTTGTACAACAAAGGGTTATTTTCCGCATACGTGTACAGGTTCAAGCTTAACGGATCTTTATTATCCCCTTCATATGTGTCCTGATTAATAAATCTACCAACACTTGGATCGTACCATCTTGCTTTGAGGTATTGCAATCCTGTTGTACTATCATAAAACTCGCCGCTGTAACGGAATGGTTGCTGTACAGTTTCACTCGTCGTTAGCGGATTGCCCCAAATATCATAACTGTAGCTGTTGAGCGTATTCCCCGAACCATCTCTTAACCCAACAATATCGCCATGACCATTCTTCAAATAATACGTTTTATTCCCGTTTGCATCCAATCTTGCAGCTAATCCATGACCACGAATGTAGCTTGCCTTTTGGGTTACTGTACCTCCATTAACAATTCCTTCGGCGATTAAATCCTGACCGTTGTAATAATACCTTGTTGTCTGGCCATTTTCCGTCCGCTGATTAAAACGAACATAAGTCGCTACGTATATGTCTTTCCCTCCCGAATTTTTTATCGTTAGAGGGAACTATAAGGCTGCTTTGGTGACTCCGATTATAACTCATATCGCGTCACCCTTGAAATGTTTTTAAGCCAGATGCGTAAAATAACGGACAAGGTTAGTTCCCCTTCAAAGCGGCGTTCGATTTGTGGTTCGTTACATTGTTTTTTTCATCAGTTTTCACGTTCTTTCTTTCAGAATGGAGCCTGTAAAAACAAAAAGAGAAGACCTGGAAACATGGCCTTCTCTAAGATCGCTATCGCTCCTTTGTTCGTTTTATTGGTATAATTTAAGTAAGAAATACTGTAAGTGAGGTGTATGTGCTATGCAATGGCAAGAAGTTCGGAATATTTACCCCGACCAATACGTTCTGCTTGAAATCCTGAATTCCCATACAGAAGATAATATCCAATACGTTGACGAAGTCGCCTTGATTAGAGCCATTCAAGACCCGGACGAAGCAACGAAAGAATTATTCAAGTGCAAGAACAACAACATCGTCTATCATACCGGCAAAGAGAAAATAACCATCCTGCTTAGACATAACCCCTGATATCGTTTTCAAAATCGGCATTAAATTCGAGAACGAAGATGAGCTTGTAAGAAGCTTTGGAATCGGCGGAGAAGAGTTTTCATTCCAAAAGCGGGTAGATCAAGTCCAACTCGGTAACCTTGTCATGAAAGATATAAGCCTTGATTTTGGCGTACTCCACGATGGTATTAATTACATTAACGGACTCATTGGTCTAGACATACTTAAAGCCGGCAACATGGTCATCGATCTTCAACGAACGGAAATGTATCCGGCAATCTCCATGTAGCATTGAAAATGGGGACGTACATTATGCGTACGTCCCCATTTCGTCTCCAACTACCCTAACACGAGACCCGACTCCCGGTCGGGCCCCGCCGCATTACGTACCCAGGCAACCCCATCGTTATCAAAGTGCCGCCGAATTTAGTCCATTTCAAGAAGGCAAGCAGCCATTTGAATTTCACCATTAAAATCAGGAAGATTGTGAACAAAATCGAGCGGTTTCGTGTTGTTGACATAACCGTTGTTTTTTTACCTCCAACGAATGTTTGATTGCTAATAATTTAACTTCGCGGCGTCGCTGCAAATCCGGCAGCTCAAAGAATCGTTGTTGGGCGAATAACGCCAGCAGCGCTTGTTCTGCCGCTGTCCTGGCGTCGATTTCATTTTGCAGCAAATAAAAGGCAACCTGATAACTATACGCCTCATATTTTTTTAACATGCATGCTTTGGCCTGCGTATTCATTCATTTGATATCTTTCTTCTGTAAAATGAATATGGAAACGAACAAAAAGACGAATATATATGCGGCAAATACGACGATGGAAAACGATAGCGACATGCCTGGAAAACTCGGGCCAATCCCTTCGTTCATGGCCGATTCCTTTTCATACATTTGCCAGTTCAAATTGTTGAAAATAACGTATTTCGTCCAGGCATACTTGGAGCCCAAGAACGTTAAGGCAGACCCTAGAGAGTTAGCCACCATCGATATCGTAATGGACAGCGGCATACTCCTGGTCACGACCCCGATCATAAATGAAAATGTAATGAAGAAAATTAAATACGGAAGCTTATACAGGCAAGTCTTCAGCAAAACCATCCAAGAAATCCCATCCTGGGCATGCCAGCCAAAAATAATTGCCCCCAGCGCCAGACTAAACAACATCAAGAAGAGCAGAACACCTAATATCACAACGAAGACGGATGCATATTTCGATAATAAGATCATGCTCCGGCTAACCGGGCGAATCAAAAGCTGTTTGACCGTACCGTCCTTAAACTCTTCGGTTAACGTCCGTGCTCCTAAAACAATTGCAAATATCAGAACAAAGAGATAGAGGACCGATAAGGCCATGCTCGAAAAGCTAAGATAGTTCATCCCTTCTGCAGCTTCTTTGATCCAAAGCTTTATCACAATACCAATCGCAGTGATGGCCACAGCAAGAAATATGATAAATATCCAAGTGTTCCTCTTGCTGTTGATCTTCATCAATTCGTTATCGACCAGCCGTATAAATGTCATGTTCACGCGAGCCTCCAGTTACATCTAAAAATACATCTTCAAGCGCTGTCTCTTTCGTATTAATCCGATAAATGCCAACTTGGAGCTGTGTTAGCCTGCGTACGATTTCGGGAATTTGGTCTTTGGACGTTTCAATGGCTACAGTCCTTTCGCCGACCTGAACGGTCCCTTTGTCCCCCAACGATTCCGCAGCTTTCAACACGTCGGTTACTTCAAATTCCACAACCAGACTGGTTTGCTCTTCCTCCTTCCGCCTCAGTGTTCTTTCATCGACCAACCGGCCATCTTGTATAATGATGACACGATCGCATATCAACTCAATTTCCGATATAAGATGGCTGGATATCAGGATTGACATATTTTCATGAAGAGCAAGGCTCCGCAAATAATCCCGAAGCTTGCGAATGCCTGAAGGATCCAGACCGTTCGTCGGTTCATCCAAAATGAGGATGGAAGGCTTATGCAGCAAGGCCTGGGCAATGCCCAAACGCTGGCGCATGCCCAAGGAATACGTTTTGACTTTGCGATCAATCGCGTCCTCTAATTCGACAAGACGGATGATTTTTTCAATGCGGTCGTTAGGGACCGGTTTATCGTACATTTGCGCATAGTGCTTTAAATTTTTCCTTCCGGTCATATAACGATAGAGCTCCGGATTTTCCACAATCGCTCCAATGCGCTGCAGCGCTCGCGTCCGCGCCGTTCGAATACTGTGCCCATTAATGAAAATGTCGCCGCTCGTCATCGAAATCAGACCGACCATCATCCGAATGGTCGTCGTTTTACCGGCCCCGTTCGGGCCCAAGAATCCATATATTTCTCCCGGCTGAATCGAGAAAGATATATTTTTAATAATGTCTCTGCCCCCAATAACTTTGCTTACGTTACGGACATCGACTGCAGGTGATTGTGACATTATACGTGGAACCTCCAATATCCATTAAGAAATTCTTTATGATTGATCATAACACCCTTAGCTTATCGGAACGTAACCGTCTGCTTACGATTTTCTTAAATGATTTGCGGCCAGTTAAACTCGTGTTAAGGTGGCTATGCTATGATGGGGGAAGGAGGGATATTGTGGAAAATGCAATCATACTGCTTGTTGACGACGAACAATCAATTGTCCGGATGACCGAGATGGTTCTTAGAAAAGAAGGCTTCCGGCATATATACAGCGCGAATTCGGCCCAAAAGGCGTTAGAGCTTCTTCGCAAGCATGGTGCGGATGTTGTTATACTTGACGTGATGCTGCCCGATCAATCGGGTCTGGAGCTGTGTCCCAAGATTCGAGAGATCACTTCAGCGCATATTATCTTTTTGACTGCGCGAACCTCTGACCTGGATATTTTGACGGGATTTGCCATGGGCGGGGACGATTATGTAACCAAACCGTTCAATCCCCTTGAAATTGCGGCCAGAATCAAGGCAAGGCTGCGGCGAGGGGCGCAGCTGCCGCCGATACAGGCGGAAAGCAATCATTTGCGGTACGATTTCAAAGGCTTTGTCGTCGATGAGCATGCTGCGGAATTGATCGTTGGCGGGGAAACGGTCGCTTGTCCCGCGCAGGTGTTTCAGCTGCTGCTATTCTTATGCAAGCATCCGAACATGATATTTTCCAAATTGCAGCTGTATGAAGCGGTTTGGGGATTTGACGGTATCGCTGACGATAACACTGTTATGGTACATATTCGAAGAATTCGAGAACGGATCGAATCTAACCCAAGCAATCCCGTGTATCTGGTAACCGTTCGGGGCCTCGGATATAAGCTTGTGAAGGACAGATCCTCATGAAAAGCATACGAAGAAGGCTCGCTTTGCATTTTGCTTACCAATTCATACTTTTGTTCCTGTTTGTTATGACGGTATCTACCATACTATTCTTTCTTTTGGCTCAATACCTCGGAGATGAAAATTTAAAGCGGACATTTCCTTCGGGCGCTCTGGATTCGATTGTTACAGCGTCCATCAACTTGGATGGCAAGGTGACTATTCCTTCGTCATGGAAGGAGCTATTAAAGCAGAACGAATTGTGGCTGCAAATTGTTGATAAGGAAGGCGCGGTTTTTCACTCCGAAAACACGCCGGAAGCGTTGCCTCAAGCATACAAAATGAGCGAACTGCTGCAAATTGAAGAAACGCATCGTTTCGGGTCTTACTACATCTTTACTGAAGTAAGCACTGACAACAATAATGAGGTATGTCTTTACTTGCTGGGCTATGAAGATAAGAGGGGAGAACAGCTTCGTACTTGGTTCCGCGATCATGGAGATAACGGACGCATTCGCCAGACGGATGTATCGGCTCTTGAGCAGCAGGTCATCGGCTCGAATGGGCAGCTTCAAATCATCGATTCTGATGGCCGAGTCATTCAATCGATAGGCACAGGAGTGGAATCGCAGTTTTATCGTCCGCTGAATCTTATAGAAATGAAAGCGGAGCCTGGAAGATTTGCCAATGCACTATCCTTGCACTATGACCCGGTTTCCGGCTTTACCTGGGCGTTATACCAGCCCAAAGCGGGAAAAGATTATAAGAAGCAATCGATTCTGCAAGATTTCATTAACGCCATGATTGTTATTGGCATCATCGCCATACTGCTGGCGGCCGCTTTTTCCATGTGGCACGGCTATCGGTACGGGCGTCCTTTGCTGCTTTTCATGGATTGGTTTGAGCGGATGGGACAAGGCAAATACCATGAAGCATTGGGAGAAAAGGACAAGAAAAAAGTGTTTCGCAGAAATGGCAAATTGCGTCTGAAATATCGGCTTTATAAAGAAGTTATCGATGGTTTTTACGATATGGCCAAAAAGCTGGGGTCCGCCGATCAAGAAAGCAAAAGGCTGGAAAAGACTCGTGAGGAATGGATGACGGGCATCTCTCACGATCTGAGGACGCCATTATCCACGATACAAGGGTATGGGCATATGCTGGAGAGCGGTAAATTCGATTGGACGGCTCCGGAGCTGCAAGAGATGGGCAGCATGATCCGCGAGAAAAGCTTCTATATGCTTGAGCTTATCAACGATTTCTCCCTCACGTTCCAGTTAAAAAACAAAGCGCTGACTTTTCCGATGGAAGAAATAGAGCTCAACGAATTCGTCCGCCGCGCGGTATTAAGATACGCGAACGACGCTACGCACTCGGAATCATCCTTCTTCTATGAAGGAGAAGAACCGCCGGTATATATACAAGCTAACCCCAAATGGTTTTTGCGGATGCTTGATAATTTGATTACAAATGCCATCAAACACAATCCTCCGGGTACGGCAATTACGCTCAGAACGTCGAGAGAAGGGGCCATGGCGCGGATTCAGGTGGAGGATAACGGGATCGGGATGGATGAGCAAACGAAAAACAATCTGTTCGTACGGTATTACAGGGGAACGAATACGGACGAAGATTTGGTCGGAACGGGGCTTGGGATGAGCATCGCGAGCGAAATCATTTTGGCTCACCAGGGAGAAATTGTGGTGGAAACGATAATAGGAAAGGGAACCGTCCTCACTTTGCGTTTTCCCGTATTCGGGGATAACAAGTGAATGAATAAATGCCAGTTCAGTCCTGTCATGAGGGGAACTGGCATTTTGGCATAACAGACATCGCCGCCGAAGTCTCACCAGCACACACGCCTGAATAACAACATAGCAATCAGAGATATTTTACGAGTTCAATACTCGAATATGTTTGTTCAGAATACTCTTTGTCTCCAAAAATACCATTAATCTTGTCGAAGCCGGTTTTATGCCAAAATCTTAGAGCAGACCAGTTTTTCAAAGCTACGTTGATCCTAATTTCCTTATAGTCGATTTTAGTTAACTCCGAGGACAAATGCTTGATAATTTCTAGTCCAAAGCCTTGATTCTTATACGACTCCCCAATACACATGAAAGCTATGTAGGCAATATCGCCCGCTGGAAAACCATGGTAAATAGATACCATACCAATTATAGATTTGTCTATGGATTTAGCCCTTATTGTAAGTAGTTTATAGTTTTCCTTCCTGCCATTTGGGGGCAAATCACCCTGAAAATAACATTGACTGATGTAGTTCTTATCAGGAACATTCCCATCCCATTGCTTAGTGTTGCTGCTTGATTCATAAAGTTCTTGTAACTCCTCTATTTCGGAATGTTTGGTTTCGTCGACAATAAAGCTTTCGGACTCAAAGGGTGTAGCCAATACTCCCATACGTCACTTCCTCTCGCGAACAAAATAGATATCTGTCAACCCAGCTTTCACATTCGTAACTGTTAAAAAACTCGCCTGCCGAAGTCTCACGCCACATCTGCATCACAACGGGGAAAAACCTGCAAAAGTACATCTTTTTTGCTCCTTGATGAGCTCTTCCAGGAAAATTCCTGCAAATCTGCAGTAATTTCCGCCCGGGATCGCGCTCGGACCCGTTTTGATCGGAAATTCCTGCACAATCGCAGGCTTTTCCGCCAAACCGGCCGATTTCATCGAAAAGCCTGCACTTTTGCAGGTTTTATCGGGCGGGCAGGTTTTACCAGGCACCGGGCTATCAGATAACCTCAGTAAGTATATACTCCCGACTTTAAATGATCCATTAATTTCCTGTACCAACCCTCATCTGTACAATATGGGCTTCGACGGAACGCACACGAAGATACAAAAAGAGGGCTAGCCCTACAAAGGTGGCCGCGATAGGTAGCTTGCGTCAACAAGCTTCTCCATACGTTTACGCCATCCTTAGTAAAAGCGAGCCCTACTACAGTTAAGTCCCCTTCAAGGCAACGAAGAGTGTTGTATCGTGCTTAAATTCCTTGAATGCACATCAAAGCGCAGAGATGCCTTTGATGGAAAAGCTGTATGCATAGCTGCGGTTGGCATACAATGTAAACTCCGGATGTGTCTTCGACATCCAGCTGTCATCGCCGCCAACGCCCATCTGGCGGTAGTTGACGCGCAGCGCTACCTTGCCGCTGGGAGGCAGCTTGTAGTCGTGGTCGTGCGCCTCAAGCTCGGCCGGCGTATACGGCAGCGCGTTCAGCTCGACGGCCGGAGCGCCTTCGACCCGCAGGCCGATCCCGTCGCCGCGGGTCAGTTCGGCCCAGCGGACGCCCGTTTTGTTGCCGCATTCCTGCGGACGCAAATACGGCACGTACTGCTCTTCGACCTTGCCGCTGTAAATGCCGAGACGTGCGCCTTCGGCGCGGTCCCAATAATTTTCATGCGGCCCGTTACCGTACCAGCGCAAGTTTTCAAAGCTGCTATCAAGCTGGAACATCACCCCGACTTCCGGAATTTCCGGCAAGTTCGGGCCCGGATGCAGCTCCTCGCGGATGCAAATCTCGCCATTGCCCAGAACCGTATACAACAGCTTGCAAAATGAAATCTGCGTCGTCGGCAGCGCAAACTCCGCCTCAACCTCCAGCTTATCGGGATAGGATACGATGTTCAAAGCGTACAACTTGCGGTTCTGCCCGGCTTCCCTCCAGGTCACGCTTCGCTCCGGCAGCTTGTTGCCTCTATCGTTGTCGATGCTGGCCCGCCAAAAATTGGGTGCCGGAGCCATTTTCAGCAGTTCGACCCCATTGTACATATAAGAAATCAAATCACCGGTCCGCTTGCTGAAAACCGCGCTGAAGCCGGCCCCCGAAACCGTAAAGGCAAAATCCGTCTCATCCGTTTGCAGCGGAGGATGCGCGGCGGCGGGTACGGCCTGCGTCTCGACCGGCAGGATGAACTGCTCGAACGCCACCTCGTGGCCGGCAGGCGCCCAAGCCTTCCCTGTTTTCTCCGCCAGCCGAACCGTCAGCGTATATTCTTCACCGGCCGAAGCGGCGGCAGGAAGCTTATAGGGCAGCGCCACTTCGGCGGCTTCCCCCGGCTCCACGTCCAGCGGGGCGCTTCCGTCCGCGATAGTCACGCCATTTTTCGCCACTTCCCACAGCAGCTCATAAGCGCTCAAATTCGTGAACAAATACCCGTTGGCGACGCGAATGCGGCCCTCCAGCAAATCAACCGCCTCGAACTTGGCGGACTGGTAGCATTTCTTCACTTCATGCAGCTTCGGCGTTACCCGGCGATCGGCAAAAATAAGCCCGTTCCCGCAAAAGACGCCGTCATTCGGCGTATCGCCGAAATCGCCGCCGTATGCCAAATATTCGATGCCGTCCGGCGTTTTCGTGCGGATCGCTTGGTCGATCCAGTCCCAGATGAAGCCGCCTTGCAAAATCGGATACTTCTCAAACAGATCGGTATATTTAAACAAATTGCCGTTGGAATTTCCCATCGCATGGCTGTATTCGCACAGGATGAACGGCTTTTTCGGATTCGACAGCGCGTACTCCTCGACTTTGTGCGGCAGCGTGTACATCTGGCTTTCGATGTCGGAGGCGGCGTCGGACTTGCGGCAGCGGGTGACGCCTTCATAATGAACGAGCCGGGTCGGATCTTCGGCGCGGAAAAAATCGTGCATTTTCACAAAATTGTCTCCGCCCCACGCCTCATTTCCAAGCGACCAGATGACGATGGACGTATGGTTTTTGTCCCGCTGCAGCATCGAATTGGCACGGTCCAATACGTTGGCCGTCCATTCGGGCTTGCTCGCCGGAATCGTCCAGCCCTCCTCCTCTTGAAAATTGGACCAGCTCCCGTGGGTCTCAAGATTCGTCTCGTCGATGACATACAGACCGTATTCGTCGCACAGATCGTACCAAAGCGGATGATTCGGATAATGGGAGGTGCGGACCGCATTGATGTTATGGGCTTTCATCAGCTGTATGTCGCGGACCATGTCGTCATAGCCGATAGCGCGGCCCGTATCGCAGTTGAACTCGTGGCGGTTGACGCCTTTGAACAAGATGCGCTTGCCGTTGATCTTCATCAGCCCGTCCTTCAGCTCGAACCGGCGGAACCCGATGCGGCAGCTTACCGCCTCGACGAAACGTCCGGACGCATCCTTCAGCGTAAGAACAAGCGTGTACAGGTGCGGCGTTTCGGCAGTCCACTTCAGCGGGTTATCGACCTGCGCGGAAAGCCCCACCGCCTGCTGCTTCTCCCGGTCCGGCCCCACATCAGCCTCGCCGACAACCAACACAAGCCCGCCGGCCCGATCGTACAGCGACGCCTCCAGCGTATGCCGGCCCAGCGGCTCGCCGAACGCATTCGTCACCGTCGCCGCAACTTCCAGCAGGCCGTTCCGGTATTCGCCGTCCAAATCCGCCACGGCGCTGAAATCGTACACATGCGCCTGCGGCGTGCTGTACAAATACACATCGCGGAAAATGCCGCTCATCCGCCAAAAATCCTGGTCCTCCAGCCAACTGGCGTCGCACCAGCGGTACACCTCGACGGCCAGCTTGTTTTCCCCCTCCTGCAAGTAGGGGGTCAGGTCGAACTCCGCCGGCGTAAACGAATCCTCGCTGTAACCGACCAGATCGCCGTTTACCCAAACGTAAAAAGCCGACTCCACACCCTGAAAGCTGATATAGACGGGCTGCCCTTGCCATGCTTCCGGGACCGTGAACGTCCGCGCGTAAGAGCCTACCGGATTGTACCCGGTCGGCGCAAAAGGAGGCTTGATATCTTCCTTGCCCTCCCACGGATATTTGACATTCGTATACTGCGGATAATCGTAGCCTTGCAGCTGCCAATGCGCCGGAACCTGAATGTCGTCCCAGGCGTCCGTGTCGTAATTCGCTTCGTAGAAATTGACGATACGCTTGTCCGGCGTTTCGGCAAAACTGAACTTCCAGGTGCCGTTCAGCGACACCGTATAGCCCGATGCGCCGCGGTCGCCCTTCAAAGCTTCCTCTACGGAAGCAAAAGGCATTAGCGTCGCATGCGCCGCCATCCGGTTCAATTGGAAAATTTCCGGGTTGTTGTTCCACTCGGGATAGCCGTTTTGGGGAGGGGTATACTGGAATTTTTGCGACATTTTCGCGCACCTCGCTTATTGGATATATAACTGTTTGAATTCGGACGGGGTTATGCCCGTATGTTTTTTGAACAATTCGCTGAAATGCCGCCTGTCTTCGTAACCGAGCGCTTGCGCGATCTCCTGCACCTGCTTGCCTTCAACCAGCATCGTTTTCGCCTGTTCCATCCGCTCCGTCGTGACGAACTGGACTACGGTCATGCCCGTCACCTTTTTAAACAGATTGGCAAAATAACTGCCGCTCAAATAAACCAGCTTGGCATAATCGTTGACGGTCATGTCGGAGGCCAAATTTTGCCGAATGTGAGCGATGACTTGCTCCACGACTCTGTTCACATCTTCCGCATGCCGTTTCTGAATGAGCTCGCATCCCGCTTTGCACATTTCCTTGATGTTTTCCTGGAGCTCTTTGAGCTTGAACGACGTAAGATTGTTGATGTAAAGCAAATGACGATCGATGCGCTCCTTCTCTTCGCGGGTCAGCTTTTCCGAGAACACGCGGCTGATGAGAAAGGCCAATTCGTCGCACATGCCCTTGACCATGCCGGGAGCCGGAGGTACGGATGCGGAGACGGTTTCCTCGAACAGTTCGTCCACAATGGCGGACGCTTTGTGCAAATTCCCCGAGCGCAGGCAGTAAAAAAGCTCCTTCTCTTTTTCCGGAGAATAGCGCGGCGCGGCCTGATGGACAGGATTCATATTCCGGTAACTGTACACGGTATTGCCGCCGGTATAAAAATTATACGAAAGGGCTGTAAGCGCCTGGGCGTTGGAGTAAGAAATCTGGTGTATCGCCTGCACTTCTTCCCCGAGTCCCAGAGATACCGTGTATTTGGAATTTTTCTCGACATTTTCGCGGCATTTCTCCGCCATCGCTTCCGCGCTCAAGCCGGCCGGAGGATTGAAGATGGCCACAAACCGGTTCGTATTATCGCGAAAAACAAACCCTTTTGTATACTGCTGCAAGCTTTCCTCCACAATATTATGAACGGTAAAGCGGATAAGTTCAACTTCCTGCACGGGCAGCGTCTCCGTCTGTTCGGCAAACTGGTCGATTTCCGCCAGCATGACGACAAAGCGCTCCCGCTCCAGCCCGATATTCAAAAAATCCCAGCGTTTGGCCGCTTGTTCAGGGGTCGTTTTGAACTGCAGCAGCAGTTGAAAATATTCCTGCCGCAAATACGGCAAGCTTTCGCGCAGCTTGCGTTCCATTTCGCGGTAACGCTGCATGCGGTCCAGTTCCTCTTCGATCGATGTTTTCGCCTTCAAGACGACTCCGGTAATGTTTTGCGGCGTAAACGGCTTTACAATATAATCGAAGGCGCCGAGCTGGACGGCCTGCTGCGCATATTCAAAATCGGTATAGGCGCTTAGAAAAACGATTTTCGTGTGCGGCAGCATCTCCAGCACCTGCCTCGTCATTTCAAGCCCGTCCATTCTGGGCATGCGGATATCGGTCAAAACGATGTGAGGCTCGGTTTCGCGAATAAGCTCGATGCCCTGCTCGCCGTTGCTCGCCGTCCCAACAATGCGAATGCCGTAAGTTTTCCAATCGATATGGTTCGCGATGCCCTGCACTACGGTTTTTATATCGTCGATTACGCACATTTTAAGCTCGGTCGCCACTGCTCATCACCCGCTTGCCCAAGGTATTGTTATTGTTACGGAAGTCGATACGTAAGGTTCGCTGCTCAATCTGATTTCGGCTTCGCTGCCGTAATACAGCCGCAGCCGCCCGTAAACATTGCGAAGCGCGTAGCTTTTTTTCGACGGCTGATCCATCCGCATGTCGGCATCGACTTGCTGAATGTTCATGCCTGCGCCGTTATCCTCGACGCGGAGCCGCAGACTGTCGTTCCATCGAAACGCGGAAATCCGGATCTTGCCCATCCCCTCCATTTCCTGAAAGCCGTGGAGAATGGAGTTTTCCACCAAAGGCTGCAGCAATATTTTCAGAACCGGCCTGTTCAGCAGCGTTTCGTCCTCTACCTCGATCGTATATTCGAACAGATCCTCGTAGCATTTTTGCTGAAGATTCAAGTAATGCCTGACGTGATCGATTTCCTGAGCCAGCGTCAGCATGTCGTTCCCGCCGTTCAGCCCAAGCTGGAACAGCAGCGACAGCGAGGCGATCATCGCCGAAACGTCCCGGTTCTGAGAAGTTTCCGATTTCCAAAGAATCGTGTTTAACGTGTTGTACAAAAAATGAGGGTCAATCTGCGCTTGGAGCGCTTTGACTTCCATTTTCCGCTTCTCGTACTCGGCGGCCTTGACATCCTCAATGAGCGAGGAAATCTCCTCCAGCATCCGGTTGAACTTCATTCCTACCTGCGCGACCTCATCCTCGTATTTGCTGGCAAACCGCACGTCGAGATTGTTTTGCTCGACCTTTTTCATGAGCCCCTGCAGTTTGTGCAGCGGCTTCAGCAGAAAGCCTGACAAAACATTGGACAGCACAATGGCCAACACCGCGCAGCATAGCATGATCCAAAACGTCGTCGTTTTAATGCGGTTCACTTGCGTAAGCAGCTCGGATTGCGTCTGCACGCTGACCATCGTCCAGCCAGGCGCCATCGTCAGACGCGAATAATTGATCAAATATTGCTCGCCCTGGACATTGTATTTGAAAAATCCCCGCTCCTGCCGGCCTTGCACCTGCTTCAAAAAAGCCGGATCATGCTCAAACTGTGACGTTCGGCTGCTGATCGGGAGCACGCTGTCGCCGTTTTGGGACAACAGGAAGTAGTCGCTGGCATGGTCGAGCAGGTCATCGGTGACGACACCCCGGATTGCATCTTCCTTGACGTTCACGACGACATACACATCGTGTACGACAGCATCCGTGACTGGCTTCATAATCAAGGAAATCACTCTCTGCTTTCCCGAAAATAAAGGATCTTCATGATCCTCCACCCATACGACGCGGTCCGTACTGTCCAAATAGCGCGCAAAAATCGTATCCTTGAAACGGACCCGGCTGTTGCGAAGGTCGTTTGTGGCAAACAGTTCGCCGACCGGCGTATAGATTAAAGTCGATTGAATCGACGGCTCGATCAGCTTCATTTGCCCGAGCGGAGTTTGCAGGGAAGACAGCCGCGTATAATAAGAAGCCGAATTATTCGTGTATACGTCTTCCATCGTGTTCTTGAACGGATCGCTGAGCATCATGGACGAGGCCGTCACGACGATGTGCCGCAGCTTTTCGTCAAGCACGCGCACGGACTTGTTCAGCGTATTCTGGCTGGATATGAACGCCTCCTGCTCTGTCGAGCGAAAAGCGATCCAATAGGACATCATTCCCGTCAGCGCGATCGAGAGAACTGTCAACAGCAAAACCGAAATCCACAACCGCCGGCGGAGCGACAGCCGATAAAACCATGTTTTCAATCTGCCGGCCCCCTTCTTTGTATCCGGTATATGAACCGCGAATCAGACGCCGTGGCGGTAAAAGCGAAGAGACGCGCTGCTTTCGGCTGCGCGCCCCTTGCCCTATTATGCTGTCTTACTTTGCGAGGCTTCCCTGCAGCTTGCTTGGATCGAAGCTCGGGTCCGCTTTTGTCTTCGTTTCCCCTGCGGTCCGCGCTTTCTCAAGCCCCGCATTGTAGCGGGCGGTCAAATCGCTCAATATTTTGTCCAAGTCTCCGCCTTCAAGCATATATTTGATGATGGCATTTCCCGTTTTGATGCCTTCGACCTTCGTTTCCGTCACACCGGCCGGCGAAGGCGCGTACAGCGCGTCGTATTTGGTCGGCAAGAAGCCTTCGATGCCCGGCATGGTCGGCTTTTTCGCAGCAGCGTTCACGTCAGGCACGATGGAGATGCCGAGGCCTTTTTCGTGATAATCTTTTTGGAAGTCCAGACTGTAGATGTACTCCAGGAATTTCCAAGCCTTTTCTTTATTCGGCGTGTTTTTGCCGATCCCGATATAGTTGCCCGCGTTCAGAGCGATGGCTCCCGTCCGGCTTCCGTCGATCGTAGGCGGAAGCGCGGCGCTCCACTTAATTTTCGTCGGGAATTGGCTTTGGTATACGGCAGGCTCGCCGGAATGGTTAAAATACATGCCAATCTTTCCGGCAGCGAACTGCGCGCGCAGCGGATCGATATCGAGCGATTCGACGCCGGGCAGCATGCTGCCGTCCTGCTTCATTTGACGAAGCGCCTCGACAATTGGCTTGTACGCCGTAAAATCGAACTGGCCCGTTTTGTAATTGTAGCCGTCCACTTCGGAAGTTCCGCTGAGCGAACCGACCGGATTGGCGATCCGGCTGAAGGCCGAGCTGGGGTTCTTGAAGTTTTCCGCAAAGCCGTAAGCACCGATATCTTTGCCCGCTTCCGTAATCTTCTTGGCATCCTCGACCAATTCCTTGAGCGTTTTGGGCGGTTCTTGGATGCCGGCTTTTTGGAACAAATCGACGTTATAGATCAATCTCCAATATTGTCCCGTATTCGGGAGCGAGTAAATTTTGCCGTCCATCATATTGGCTTCTTCCACCATCAGATTACTGTAGCGCTTTTTCATATCGTCAGTCAACATGTCATTGAGCGGCAGCAGGTAGCCTTTTTTCACAAAGCCGGAAAAATCGTTCGTCTTGAAAATGTCGGGGGCCTGGTTGCTCGCAAAAGCGATATCGATCGATTGGTTGAAGTTGTCGGCCAGCACCGTCATTTCAATTTCAATATTGTCCTTGTTCGTTTCATTGAACTTCTTGATAACTTCTTTCATATAGTCGGCATCATGGCGGTCAACGGTCCAGTATGAGAGCTTCGTCTTCGCTCCTCCGGCCGCAGGGCTTGAGCCCGCGCTTGTACCGGCACTAGAGCCATTGTCGGCTGCTCCGCCGCAAGCGGAAAGCCCCGCAGCCATGGTTACGCTGAGCAGCATGGTCATTACCATCTTTTTCTTCATGTCGATAAACCCTCCCGTATTGTTAGCTTACTTCAAAAGCGATGCGAGGCAATCATTGTAACTGCTTTCATAATAACTTCTAGTCCCGGGAAACCGTGAAGGATAAAGCAACTTTCCAGGTGGGGCAAAACCACTCTTCTGCGGTCTATCCTTTTACGCTGCCCGCCGTGACTTGCACGAACGATTTGTTCGCCAGCGCGTACACGACCAGAATCGGCAGGAAGGACAGGCACGCGCCGGCCATCATGAGCTGGACCTCCGCCGCGGCGCCGATGCCGTAGCGCAAATTGGCCAGACCGACCGTCAGCGTCTGCAGCTTCGGGTTCGTCATCGTGAATACAAGCGGCAAAATGTATTCGTTCCACGCGCCGCGAAACGTGAACAGTCCGGTCACGCCGAGGGCCGGGCGCAGCAGGGGAAGCACGATTTTCCAATAAACCGTATAGAAATTGCAGCCGTCGATATAGGCCGCTTCGTCCAAATCCCTGGGAATCGCTTTAAAAAAGCCGATAAGCATAAAATACGCTGCGGCATGCGCGCTGATCAAAATAATGATGACGCCCCACAGCGATTTGTTCAAACCCAGCTTGACCATCAAGTTGAATTGGGGCATCAGCACAACCGCGCCGATTGAAATAAACATCGTACTGGCCTGCAAGCCTACGTACAATTTTTTGCCGGGGAAATTCGTCCGGTCAACGGCATAAGCCGACATCGTCGCGACGAGCAGCGTTCCGACCGTCACTACGATGCTGAGAAACAGACTGTTCCACGTAAACCGCGCAAAATTCGCCTGCTCCCAAGCCGTGGCATAGTTGGAAAATTTCCAGACCGAAGGCAGCAGCGTCGCTCCCGTCGTCAGTTCCGCATTCGTTTTGAACGACCCCAGAATAGCCATAACGATAGGAAACAGCGTGAAAAAGGCTACAGCCAGCAAAAATATCCATATTATAATTTGGCCAATGAAATAGCCGCCTTTGAAACCGCCTGACTTCAGACTAGTATCCATCATGCACCCTCCCTTTATTTAATCCTGATTCAGACGTCTGGACATATAGAAATATACAATGGTCACAAGTCCGACAATCAAAGCAGTCACGAACCCGACCGCACTGCCGTAGCCGATTTCCTGCACAGTCGGACTAAGCGCCGAGACCGGGAAAAACAATTTGTACACGTACAGGTACATGACATCGGTTTTGCCGAACGGGCCTCCCTCGGTCAAGACCATGATGCTTTCGTAGCCTTTCAGCGCAGTAATGATGGCCAGCATCACGATCATTTGCAAAACAGGGCCAAGCATCGGAATCGTAATGCTCCAAAATTTTTGGAACGCATTCGCTCCGTCAATCGACGCACTCTCGTACAGATCGTCGGGAATGCCTTGCAGTCCGGCGATAAACAGCAGCATATAGTTGCCGATCGCGCCCCAGATCGCCGTGATGATCACGGTCAGCATCGCATAATTCGGCCCCAGCCAATCGATCGCTTTGGAAATCAAGCCGTATTTCAGCAAAAATTGATTCAACAACCCGTTATACGAATTGAAAATCGTAAAAAATACGATAGCCATAACCGACGTGCTGATAATGGTCGGCATAAAATAAATAGCCCGCAGCAATGATTTGCCTTTAAGCCCGCGGTTCAAGATAACCGCAAGGATGAGCGACAGCGGCAGGACGATGATGAGCTTCCCGCCCGCATAAATGAGCGTGTTGTACACGGAATGCCAGTACTCCCCGTCGCGCATCAGCCTCGCAAAGTTATCGAGCCCGATAAACTTCTCCTGTCCGTATCCCTGATAGCTGTAGAACATATAACGAAACGCCCACACAAGCGGATATATCCCTAACGCCAGTGTTAAAAACAAGCTGGGGAAAATAAACACATACGAATTGAACAGAGAAAACCTTTTGCGCATAGTATATCTCCTTCTTGAGGTTATTGTATTTCAAGCATAGTACAAACGCGTGAAAATGCGGGAGCGGCTATTCAACTGAGTCCGTATGACAAATCAACTGTGTTGCGGAAACGCGTCCCCAACGTTGAAAAAAAAGGCCAACCAGAAAATTCTGGTTGACCTGATAACCGGGCGGCGCTGATGCGGAGTCGCCCGCTGCAGCGAGAGACCGGCGAATCACGCTTGGGCTCGGGCGGAGCCGGCGAATCGCTTCCGGGCCCGGGCGGAGCCGGCGATTCCGCTCCAGGGATCGGGCGGAGCCAGCGAAACTGCAAAGGTGCCGGGCGTAAAAACTGCGCCGCCGGGCGCAGCCGCACTTTCCCGACCGCACCACTTCCGGTGCGGGTTGCGACTTTGTGCAACGGGCGGTCATGAAGCGGATTGGCGGACCTGGTCAGGGGAAAGCCTGCGAAAAGAGGTTTTTTCAAATACCTGCAATAGTGCAGGCTTTTTCCGTGAAGGTGGCCCGTTTTGGCGAAAAACCTGCGAAAGTGCAGGAATTTTCGTTGAAAATGAATCTGAGCCGATGCTCGTGCCGAAAAGCCTGCACATTCGCAGGAATTTCCCGCAGCACGCGTCTTAGCAGGCAAAAACCTGCACTTTTGCAGGTTTTCAGCGTGTGGCCATGCCAGATTGTGAGGTGACTACCACCTCTGACACGAGGTTTTTTCAAAAACCTGCAAATGTGCAGGCTTTTTCCGCGGAAGCGGCCCGTTTTGGCGAAAAACCTGCGAAAGTGCAGGGATTTTCGATGAAAACGGATCCGAGCCGATGCTCGTGCCGAAAAGCCTGCACATTTGCAGGAATTTCCCGCAGCACGCATCTTAGCAGGCAAAAACCTGCACTTTTGCATGTTTTCTGCGCACAACCAGGCGGTTATTGCTAGCGGCTCCGGCGTGCGGGATTCTGGGCAGCCTGACTTTTGCATGTTTTCTGCGCATTCCCGGCGCTGCCTTAGCGAGCAAGTTTTTCGACGGCCTCTTTTGCATCGGTGCTATTGCCGCCCGCGGCCGATTTCAGCACTTCGAACGATCGTTCGAAGTGCGACTCGACTCGTTTGTCTTTGCCCGTCCCCGACAATTAATGAAAATGAACGATGAACGTTCTGATCTCGTAAGGCTTCGTTTGAACTTCGATGAATGATTCGTACTGCCGCTCTCCGAGAGGCCGTTCGAGCAAATCGCACTCCTGCCAAGACATGATCCGGGCGTCGCTGGAAATGCCCACGGTCCCGCTGATGCCGGCGAACTCGTGAATTCTTACAATGACCGCAGCCTCGTCCTCGGCTTTTTTGACTGCGTCGATCATTACATGATCGCAGGAAATCCGGAACAAGCCGAACGAATCAGCGGCAGGCTTGCCGGGTGCGAACGTCAGCGGATTGTTAAGCGACCACGCGGACGGCACCGTTCCCCCGTCGTACCAGTCTCCGGCGTGCGGGTACAGCGAATACGTAAATTCGTGCGCTCCTTGGTCGGCCGTCGGGTCAGGAACCATCGCGGACTTGATCAAGGTGAGCCGCATTACGTTATCTTTAATGTCATAGCCATATTTGCAATCGTTCAGCAGGCTGACGCCGTAGCCGCGCTCAGACAAATCGGCCCACTGATGGCCGACCGATTCAAATCGGGCGTAGTCCCAGCTCGTATTCCAGTGCGTCGGGCGCTTCACGTTGCCGAATTGGATGTCGTAGGTCGCTTCCGTCGCCCGGATTTGCAAAGGAAACGCCACTTTTAACAGCTTGCGGCGCTCGTTCCAATCGACATGCGTCTGAAAATCGATTCTGCGGCTGTGCGCATAAAGCACCATATCCTGCACGACGGTAGAGTCCATATATGTCCACTCCATACGGACAACCGCAGCCAACGGCCCGATGTCCGTCACTTCGATGCGGGTCAGGCGCTCTACCTCTTGCTTTTTCTCCGTATAAAAAATGTCGATGTCCCACGCCTCGTGCCGGCCTTTCGGCTTATCCTCGAACACTTCGAAGCGGTTGCCCGATTGGCCTTCGGCAAGTATCTCCCGACGCTCTATCCGATCGTAGAGGCGGACAATTTGACCGGCGGCACTCCACTCGATTTCATAAAACGGCGTCTCTATTCCTTGCGCCGTCGCCTTAAATTTCACCGGCACCGCCGCAGACTGACCGCCTAGCTCCCCGCTGCGGATTACCGCGTATCCCATCGGGGAAACGCGTTCCACCTTGACCCACCAGCTTCCGCCTACAAGCTGAGCCTCCAGCGGGCTTCCGGCAGCATCGAACCACTGTGCGTCCGCTTCTTCCCGGGGAATGCGCACGATATCCGTCCGCTCCCACGGAGCGCCGTTGAACACCGTCACTTCGCGCCCGCTCCCCCTGCCTTCCGTCATCCGGGAAACGGATTGCCGCCACACTTGCTCGCCGATGGCCAGCGCCTCATCGTACTCGATTCTACTGTCCTCGTACACCTCGCGAATCGACGAGCCCGGGATAATATCGTGGAACTGGTTGCGCAAAATAATTTTCCAGCCTTCATGCAGGGCCAGGGACGCTTCTTTTTCCGCCGCGAGATCCGGGGCCTGCACAATGCCGCTCAGCGCCTGAACCCACTCCGTTTCCCGGTACAGCAGCTCCAGCTTGCGGTTCATCCGCTTGTTATGCGCCTGACTCGTATACGTGCCGCGGTGCAGTTCCAAATACAGCTCGCCGTCCCATGTATGCACATACGAATCGGCGCTGTCGACACGCTGCTGCAGTTCGTCAAAATACTCGTCGGCGCGCCCCGTCTTCACCCAAGGAATGCCCGGAATAGCGTCCAGCCTGCGCCGCATCTCCAGCATCTCGCGGTTGACGCCCCCTCCGCCGTCGCCGAACCCGTATGCGAGCAGCAGCGACGAATTCAGCGTCTTGTCGCGGTAGCCTTCCCAAATCCCCTGCACCGAAGTCGGCGTCACTTTTCCGTTGTACGTGTAATAAAAAGCGCCTTCGCTCGTACCCGGGTCCGGCGTCGTAATAAAATGAGTCAGCACTTCCGTCCCGTCAATCCCCCGCCACTTAAACGTGTCGTGAGGCATCCGGTTGTACTGGTTCCAGCTGATTTTCGTCGTCATGAACGACTCGATGCCTGCTTTGCGCAAAATTTGCGGCAGCGCCCAACTGTAGCCGAACACGTCCGGCAGCCACAAATATTTGCACTCAACGCCGAATTCCTCGCGGAAAAACCGCGTCCCGTACAGCAGCTGCCGCACCAACGATTCCCCGGACGCCAGATTGCAATCCGCCTCCAGCCACATCGCGCCCCCGGCTTCCCAGCGGCCTTCCCGGACGCGTTCCTTGATGCGCTCATAGATTTGCGGGTAATCCGATTTGATATATGCATACAACTGCGGTTGTGTTTGCAAAAAGACATACTCCGGATACTGCTCCATCAAACGCAGCACCGTAGAAAACGATCTCGCCGCCTTCTCCCGCGTATGCTTCAACTGCCACAGCCAGGCGACGTCAATATGCGTGTGGCCGATACACCGAACCACGACCGAGTGCAGCTTGGGCGCAGCCGCTAACGCCTGCCGAAGCTGTTCCCGCGCACTTGCAACTGAGCCGTAAAAACCGTCGCTCCCCGGCCTCGACCAGTCCAGCATCAGGAAGGCCTGATCCAGCATATGCAGCAGCTCATGCCGTTCCGGGCGCTTCTCGTCCAGAATCCGCACCGTTTCAAGCAAGGCTTTGGCCGTGTAAAACAAATCGTCCGCGGCTTCATCCAGCCAGCAGACGGCGGCCAGCTCCAACCGGCTTTCCATGATGCGATAGCTTTGATATCCCCCAAGCCCGGACCATAGGCGGAAGCGAAGCTGCACCGTAGCGCCGATCGCCTCATCCGGCATAAACACCTCTTCGTGATTGGAGTCAACGCCCTGATACGGCTCTCCATTCAGAAACAGAAGCGATTCGAACCCGCTGTTCGTTCCTTCCCCGGTATGTCCGAGCCGAAACCGGCCGAGCACTTTTCTCCCTTTCCACTCTTCCGGAATGAACACGTCGGCGGCAAGCCAGTAGTACACATCGCGGCCCGTCCAGCGATCTCCCAAACGTATCTCCTGCCATTCGCCATCTTCCCGCGGATACGCCCCGATCTTGCCCTCAGCATCGAGTTTGATGCGAAATGTATCGATATGCCGTTCATCGCGATAGCGGTACGGCTCCAAATCATTGATGCGCGCATGCAATTTCTCCACAGTCCAGAACATCAACATTTCTCCTTCACTATGCAAATATTCCCCTGCAAAGGGTGCGATATGTCCATTGTATAAGAAAGAACTCTCCGCTTGTGACAGGCAATCCGATGAACATGGGGGGGGAAAATCATTCAATAATGAACCTTACATGCAGAAACGGCTTACATTTCTATCACTTTTTGCCGATGAATACTTTGAAGGGTGTGAAATCCCTGATTTTTACAATTTCAAAACAACACAGAAAAGAAGGTGGCGTCAACATGAAAAGTTATTTGAAGTTCGCGTTCCTGTCGGCAGTGCTTGGAACCGTACTGATCAGCGCTCCCGGCTGCGGCAAAACCGCAAGTGAAGAACAGAGCAAAGGAATTGAGGGGCCGGTCACCTTAAAACTTGCCTGGTGGGGAAATGATCAGCGCCGCGAGATGACAGAGAAAGTGGTGCAGTTGTTCCAGCAAAAAAATCCGTCGATCAAAATTCAAACGGCCAGCTTCGCCGGAACCGAGCCTCTTACGACTGATTTGGCTATGAAAGCGGTGGATCAGGATTTGCCCGACATTATTCAGACGGACTATAATTTCATGAGCCAATACGCAAGCCGCAAGCTCATCGCGCCGCTTGATTCCTACGTGAAAGACGGCATATTGAATCTGAAGGATGTAGATCCCTCCTACACCGAAAGCGGTAAAACGAACGGGCAATTGTTTGCCGTCACTCTGGCCATCAACGTGGCTTCAATGGCCTACGATCCGGCCGTGTTCGAGAAAGCGGGAGTCCCTGTCCCTCCGCCTGAGTACACGTTTGACGACTTGCACCGGACCGCCCTTAGTCTGAAAGCCAAAATCAAGGATAAGGACTTTTATCCGCTGGCCAATCTCCCCGATTTTTCGTATTATCTCCGGGGCAAAGGAGCCTCTTATTATAATAAAGACGGGACTGCGTTAGGCTATGATGACGACCAGTATTTCATTGAATATGTAACGATGCTGAAAAAATGGAAGGAAGAGGGGCTTATCGCTCCATCGCCCACTACATCAGGCAACGAGCTGCTCATCGCGCGCGGGAAAGCCGCATTTTATCATACAACGAGCAACCAGGTAAGTACGATAAGCAAAAACGCCGGCCACCTGATCAAAATATTGCCGCCGCCGGCCGTTGCCGCGGGCCAGGAAGCCAAATTTCTCAAGCCGTCCATGTTCTTCTCCGTGTCCAACTATTCGAAGCACAAAGAAGCGGCTGCCAAATTTATCGATTTCTTCATCAACGATCCGGATGCCAACGATATTTTGTCGGGCGAGCGCGGTGTCCCGGTTTCCTCGAAGATCAAAGACCGTCTGACGGCCAAATTGAATGACGCCGACAAAGAGCAGTATGCAATCATCGACTACGTGAAGTCGCATGCCAAGCCGATCGATCCGCCCTCGCCCAAAGCCAGCGTCAACGTGGCGACCGTGTACAATATTGAATCGGACTATATCATAAGCGGGCAAAAAGCTCCCGAAGCTGCAGCCAAAGACTTCCGCACCAACGCCAACAATATTTTGAGCGGAAACATGGGAGGGGGCCACTGATCATGAAACTGACGATCGGCAAAAAACTGTACGGCGGATTCTCTGCCATCCTGCTGCTATTCATCATCATTGCATCGGCCAATTTCTTCTTCATCGCCAAGGTTAACAATACCTACGTCGAGCTCATGAACAATCGCGTAGCCCTAGTAGGCCTCATCAAAGATTTAAATGCCTCTGTCGGAGATGAGCAAACCGGCGTTTTCGGTTATTTGTTAACGGGAAATGCCGATCAGTTGAAGGACTACCAAACAGCGCAGGCAACGTTCAACCAGCTTATCAAAAAGGCGGAACAACTGGTTACCAAACCGGATCAGTGGGAAATTTTGCAGGGACTCGCACTGTTGCAAGAAAAGTACACCAGCGCCGCGGATCAAATGATCGACGCCAAGAAGCAAAACAAGACGGACCAGTACATTCAAGCCGCGAACAGCCAGGAGCTGGTGATCCAAAAAATCAACCAGGCCGCAGATAAGCTGGTCAGCAATCAGGAAACCTTCATGGCCCAGGAACAAAGCGACATCGACAAGCTGATCGTTTCGTTGAAAATATCGCTAGCCATCATTACCGCGGCCACGCTGATCCTGGGGATTGGAATCGCATTTTTCATCAGCCGTTCCATTTCCAAACCCATTTTACTGCTGTCCGCTTCCGCCGTCCGAATCTCTTCCGGCGACTTGACGGTCAAGGAAATTTCCGTCAAAAACCGCGATGAGATCGGCCAGTTGGCGGCAGCTTTCAATCAAATGACGAACAACTTGCGGCAGGTCATTCGGGAAGTCGGATTTCATTCCGAACAGGTGGCTGCATCCGCCGAGGAACTGACTGCCGGTGCGGATCAAACCAGTCAAGTAACCGAGCATGTGGCGAAAATTTCGGAAGAAGTCGCTGCCGGCACGGAACGGCAAGTGAATACGATTCAGGCAAGCACGCATTCGGTCCAGGAAATGGATTCGGCCGCCCGCCAAATTGCTGTCGAAGCGCAGACCGTATCCGATCAGGCTCAGCACGCTTCGCGGATGGCAACCGAAGGCAATGAAGCCGTTAAAACGGCAATCAGCCAAATGAATTCCATCAACCAAACCGTTCATGGCATGGCTGATGTCGTGCAAGGTCTTGGCGAGCGTACCGGGCAAATCGGCGAGATCATCGGATTTATTACGGACATCGCCAACCAGACCAACCTGCTGTCGCTCAATGCGGCGATTGAAGCCGCACGGGCCGGCGAGGCGGGAAGAGGCTTCTCCGTCGTTGCCTCGGAAATCCGCAAGCTGGCGGAGCAAACATCGCAATCCGGCAAAAAAATAACCGAAGTCATCAGCGGCATTCAACAGGATGTGTCCATTACGGCAAAAACGGTCAAAGAAGGTACGAAGGAAGTAAAAACCGGCATTGAAGCCGTCCATACAGCCGGAGAGGCGTTCGACAAAATCAAAGAGGCGATTCACGAAGTCACCTCGCAAATACAAATTGTTTCCTCCTCTTCCCAGAAAATGACGAACGAAACGAAACAATTGGTCGTCTCGTTCGAAACGATCATGGAAATATCCGGCCAAGCGGCAGAGGGAACGCACAGCGTATCGGCATCCGCCGAACAACAGCTTGCGACCATGCAAGAAATTACAAGCTCATCCGCAGCCTTGTCCAAAATGTCGGAGGATCTGCTCGAATTAATCGGAAGGTTCAAATTGAACTAAATTCAGTCCGGATCGCCTAAGAGACTGGGGACTGGTCCAAAAGAAGCGTTAGCTTCTGCGGAGTCAGCCCTCTGACAAAAAGACGCCTCATTGCCACTAGTACAGTGGCTCTGGGGCGTCTTTTGGCATTAATAGTTTAGTTATTACAGCGTCGATGTTATCCCCACTTGAAAACTGCGGCGGTTGCACTTGACACATCGATAATTTTCGATATGATTATGTGTATGGAGCCAATTGAAATTTTTAAAGCACTGTCCAACGAGTCGAGATTGCAAATTTTGCATTGGTTGAAAGAACCTGAAAACCATTTTACGCCCCACGAAGGGATTGATATGAGGAAAATCGGGGTATGTGTATGTCAAGTCACGGACACGTTGAAGATGACACAGTCCACAACTTCCCAATATTTATCGATACTCCAGCGGGCAGGTCTGGTCACGGCGGAGCGGATCGGTAAGTATACGTACTTCAAAAGAAACGAGGAAGCGATACGCGAAATCGGTGCATTTTTCAATAATGAAATTTAATGACAACAAGCTGAATGCTTTCTAAGAATTCGGTTTGTTTCTGAGCTACATATCGATATATTTTGATATGTAGATTTTTTATGTATAACACATCGATAATTCATTATATATAGATGTGAAACAAATAAGGAGTGGTATAGTTGAAGGCAAGCACTTGGAAGGTTTATTTTTTGGCAATTGTCAGTTTTTTGGTCGGGACATCCGAGTATGTCATTTCAGGTATTTTGGACCAAATCTCGGATACGCTGGGGATTTCCATTACTTTGGCCGGGCAGTTTGTGACCGTTTTTTCCTTTGTATATGCCATTTGCACCCCCATATTGATGGCTTTGACGGCAAAAATCGAGAGGCAAAAGCTGCTTGTCGGTGCGCTGGGAATTTTCGTGGTAGCCAACATTTTGTCTTTTGTTCTGCCGGGCTTCGGACTTTTTGTGCTTGCTCGCGTGATCATGGCTTTAGGCGCAGGAATGGTTGTTGTAACCGCCTTGGATATAGCAGCGAAAATCGCGCCCGAAGGTAAGCAAGCCAGCTCTATTGCAACCGTAGTGATGGGGTTTACTACTTCATTAATTATCGGGGTTCCTCTCGGACGCATGATCGCTGCGGCATACGGCTGGAAATCGGTGTTCGGTTTCATTGCCATAATGGGGTTTCTGGCCATCTTTGTTCTATATAAAACGATCCCGCAAGTAAAAGGGGATGCCCCTGTACCTTTATCTAAGCAGCTTGCTCTTCTCAAAAGCAGAAAAGTGGCTCTTGGACTATCGATCACTTTCTTTTGGCTCGGCGGCTACTCGATAGCGTATACCTACATTTCTCCTTATCTTCTCAAGGTTGCGGGCTTAAATGAAGAAGTGCTCAGCGGAGTATTGTTGGTGTTCGGCGTGGCCAGCTTAATCGGTTCCAAATTCGGCGGCTACAGTACGGATAAATGGGGAGTTCCTTTCACGTTAGTCGGGGGAATGCTCCTGCACATCGCGGCTTTCCTGTTACTATCTGCTGCCGTTGCTCTAAAGGGTTCTTGGGTGCTCGTTGTCGCCGTTCTTGTATTATGGTCATTTGCAGCGTGGTCGTCCGGTCCTACGCAGCAATATAATTTAATCCGAATTAAGCCGAATTATTCGGGAGTCATGCTCGGGCTCAACCAGTCAACGATGCAATTATCGATGGCAGCAGGAGCGGGAATCGGCGGCCTCGCCGTGGATCGGGTATCTTTATCATCCATCCCGTGGATCGGGACGATCGGTGTAGCGATTGCAGTCACGGCCTCGTTATTATTATTTTCATGGATAAGACAAGAAGCAAGAAAAGAAGGCATGCCGCAAGAGCATGCTTTGTCAGACTGATCCAGGCGCTTGCAGAATCGATCAATCGGCAAACCTGCAGGAGCATTAAGAGCCGTTTAGAAACCCCATATCTATCAGATGTGGGGTTTTCTTTGTTTTGGCATACGCCCCCCAGTTCGACTGGGGGCTTCTGTTCGAAATTTCGTACAGAAATTGTACTGATTTCGTAAAATCGAAAAATAGGTATGAAAAATCGAACAGAATACTGCCTATAGCGGTAAAGATGACTTTTGTATGCGAAAAATCATACAGAAAAGCGCAAAAAGGGACTGCAATAGACCGTCTCATGGCAACGAGTTACGGCATCGAAAAGGGCCGGGAAAGAGACCCCTTTTCAGGGGCTCACCCGTGGTAACGTGGCAACACGCGGTTGGCAGACTTTCAATGCGCCTTAGAGGTGCTTGCTTGTAACATGCCCTTACAGGGCTCATGGAGGTCACCGGCTAACATTTTCAGCATCTCAGTATCTTGCATGTTTCCCTACTCAGGCATCCGCTTATCTCCTTCAACGCTCCGCGTTCTTCCGATGCCCGCCGCTTTCCGAAGCCGGCTGCTCTTCCACCAGTTGCGCGTCGATATCGATGATATCCGAGCTGCTCCCCGCTTCTTCGCCGAACAAATCTTTGAGCTTGTTCTTCGCTCTATCCTTCACTTCCTGGTCGATGCTCATCGCCACAGCGCCGAGCGCCAGCCCCAGCGCGCCCAAATCGTCCACATAGCCGACCACAGGCAGCAAATCCGGAACCAAATCCAGAGGCAAAATCAAATACCCGAGCGCCCCGTAAATTTGGATCTTGGCCTTAAGCGGAGTTTTCGGGCTATCTAACGCATAGAACAGCAGCAGTCCGCTGTATATGACTTTAGCTCCCGCCTCTTTGGCGGTCTTCTTGACCTTGTCCCAAAAACGGTCGTTGGAAAAATGCTTTTCATACTTGGAAGAATCCATCCCCCTACACCTCCATCGTCAATTGGAACCTCTGTTTTATCCCATTATATCACAAGGGCGCATTTGCCATAATCAGGACGGAATCCGCCATCCGGCTTCAAGAGCATGTTAACGGCCCTGGCGGAGGTTTAACATGATCGGCCCGAGGGGATGCTATCTAAAAATGCAACTCTCAGCCATGCTCATACGTGATCATTTAAAGAAAATATAACCACCAGAAAGCGCTTTACAAACAAATATCAGTCATATATAATCATATTCGACAACAATCGAGCACGAAAGTGGTCAATTTCGCAAGAAAGTCACTGAATGGTAGCTAAGGAGGGATTCTTATGCTGTTTGAGGAAGAACGCCAGCAGAAGATTGCCGATTATGTGCAGCAGAAAGAGCGGGCTTCCGTTCAAGAACTGGCCCAGCATTTTCAAGTATCCGAATCGACCGTCCGCCGTGACTTAAGGATTCTTGAAAAATCCGGCCAGCTCAGGCGAACGCACGGGGGCGCGGTGATTATGTCAAGCGACAACTCGGAGCCTTCGTTTATTGAGAAAGAGGACCGCTATCGGATACAAAAGGAGGCAATCGCCAAGGAAGCTGCGGCCATGGTCCGCGAAGGAGATACCATTGTTATGGATTCCGGCACGACGACTTACTATTTGGCCAAAGAGCTCAAATCGTTCAAGCAGTTGACCGTCGTCACCAACTCTGTGATGGTAGCTCAGGAGCTTGCCAGCAATAAAGGCATCGATCTCGTGCTGACCGGCGGAATGCTGCGCCATGAGACGTTGGCTATGGTAGGCCCGCTAACCGAAAAGGCAATGGAATCCATGTATGTGGATAAAGCTTTTCTGGCTATAAATGGCGTGGACCCGGCCGCCGGACTGACAACGCCGAATATGCTGGAGGCCGCGGCCAAAAGAAGTATTCTCCGTTCCGCCAAACAAGTGATTCTGCTTGCGGATCACAGCAAATATGGAATCGTTTCGTTTGCCAAAGTGGCCGATTTGTCGGACATCGACGAATGCTTGACGGATGACGGGATTTCGGAGAATGCGCTGAACGATTTAAACGCAGCCGGTGTTTCGGTCACGGTGGTCCCTGTCGGGAAGGAGAAGGCATGAAAGCAAACGTACTTACAGTCACATTAAATCCTGCGATCGATAAAACCGTCACGGTCGAAGATTTTGTTATCGGCGGATTGAACCGTATTAAAGAATGGAGAACCGATGCCGGGGGAAAAGGGATTAACGTCGCGAAGGTGCTCAAGCACTTCTCGGTCGATGTCGTCTCCTGGGGATTGTCCGCAGGGCACCAAGGGAAGATGATTACGCGGAAGCTGCAAGAGCTGGGCATTCCCGGGTTCTTTATCGAAACCGAAGGCGAGACCCGGACGAATCTGAAAATGTATGTCGAGAGCACGAAGGAAACGACGGAGCTGAATGAGTCGGGTTTTACGGCCGACGACAAGACGCTTGGCGAGTTCGTCAGCGCTTATCGGGAAGCGGTCAAGGACATACCGGTTGTCGTGTTGGGAGGAAGCTTGCCTCCGGGAGCGCCGAACGATTTTTATAAAACGCTGATTCGCATTGCGAACGAAGCCGGAGCACGCACCGTGCTGGATGCTGACGGCCAGCCGTTCATTCACGGCATCGAAGCCGTCCCTTATGCGGTAAAACCGAACATTCACGAACTGGAAGCGTTGTTCGGCGAAACGTTTCGTACGGATGAAGAAATTATAGCCGCAGCGAGAAAGCTTACCGGCAAAGGAATCGCATGCGTGGCCGTTTCTTTGGGCGGCGACGGTTCGATTCTGGTCAGCGGGCATGAAGCGTACCGAGCGAAACCGTTCCCCATCACACCGATGAGTACCGTAGGAGCCGGGGATTCGATGGTAGCGGCCTTGATCTATTGCTTACTGCACGGCAAAACGCTGGAGGAGATGACCCGCTGGACGTCGGCGGCGGGAACCGTAACAGCCTCCAAACCGGGCACACAGGTCTGCACGCTGGCAGAGGTGGAAGCTAACCTGGGCGGCGTAACGATATCAAAACTTGCATAACTGAAATGAAAATCATTTTAGGAGGTTAGACTATGAAAAAGATTCTTGCGGTAACCGCATGTCCTACCGGTGTAGCGCACACGTACATGGCCGCCGAATCGCTCGCGAAAGCCGCCAAGGAAAAAGATATTCCTATCAAGGTGGAAACCCGCGGGGCGGTCGGCGTTGAGAATGAGCTGACTGAGCAGGAAATAGCCGAAGCACACGCCATTATCGTAGCCGCGGATACGGATGTACTGGAATCCCGGTTCTCCGGAAAGCCGGTTGTCAAAGTTCCCGTAGCCCAAGCAATCAAAAATCCCGCCGGGCTTCTCGAAGAAGCGCTTAACAAAGAAGCAGCTTCATCGGACGATTATCTGAAGCAGGTCGAGCAATCCAAGGCCCAGCGCAGCGCTACCCGCTCCGGTCCGTACAAGCATTTGATGACCGGCGTATCCAACATGCTTCCGCTCGTTGTAGCGGGCGGATTGCTAATTGCGCTCTCCTTCGTATTCGGCATCGAGGCGTTTAAAGTTCCCGGCACGATGGCCGCCGCATTAATGAATATCGGCGGCGGAGCGGCATTCGCTCTTATGGTGCCGATTTTGGCCGGATTCATCGCATTCTCCATTGCCGAAAAACCGGGTCTTGCTCCCGGTCTGGTAGGCGGGATGCTTGCGTCGCAGATCGGCGCCGGCTTCCTCGGCGGCATCATCGCCGGTTTCCTGGCAGGCTACGTCGCGCTAGCGCTCAAAAAATATATCAAGCTGCCGAGAAACTTGGAAGGCTTGAAGCCGATTTTGCTCATACCGCTTATTGCAACGGGTATAACCGGACTGTTGATGATCTACGTCATCGGCGAACCGGTGAAGGCGGTCATGGACGCTTTGACGGTATGGCTCAAAACGCTTGGCACGACGAATGCCATCCTGCTCGGCCTGCTGCTCGGAGCGATGATGGCGTTCGATATGGGCGGACCGGTGAATAAAGCCGCTTATACGTTTGCCGTAGGGCTGCTCGGAAGCGGCGTGTACGGTCCAATGGCGGCAGTCATGGCTGCCGGAATGACCCCTCCGCTCGGGTTATGGCTCGCTACGCTGCTTGCTCCGAAGAAATTCAGCAACGAAGAGCGGGATGCGGGTAAAGCTGCTTCCGTGCTCGGGATCGCGTTTATTACCGAAGGAGCGATTCCGTTCGCCGCCGCGGATCCGTTCCGCGTCATTCCTTCGATCGTGGTCGGTTCCGGAGTAACGGGCGCAATGTCCATGCTGTTCGATGCAACGCTCCGCGCACCTCACGGCGGCATCTTCGTGCTGCTGATTCCAAACGCGGTGGGACACTTGGGGATGTATGCCCTGTCCATCGTAGCGGGAACAATTGTTACGGCAATCATGTTGAATATTTTGAAAAAGCCCGCCAAAGGCTGACGGATACAAATACACTTCGGAGAGGGCACCGACCGCTCTCTCCATATATTTTAGGAGGAATAATCATGAATGTTCAGGAGCTTTTGCACGATCAAAGCATTTTGATTCCGTTGGAAACATCCGACAAGGAAAACTGCATCCGGTCCATGATTGACGGGCTTGAAGCCGCGGGCTGCATCAGCGATAAAGCCGCTTACTTCGATGCCGTAACGAAAAGGGAAGCAACGGGATCGACGGGGATCGGCTTCGGCGTCGCCATTCCTCACGGGAAGTCCGCTGGAGTAAGCAAACCGGGGCTTGCTTTTGCCAAGCTGTCGCAACCGCTCGACTGGGATTCGCTGGACGGCAATCCGGTGTCGATCGTCTTTATGATTGCCGTGCCGGAAGCGGCTGCAGGGAACGAACATCTGCAAATTTTGATCGCTCTTTCCCGCAAATTGATCGACGAGCAGTTCCGTGAAAGCTTGCTCGCCGTAACGGAACCCCAGCAATTGAAAAATATCCTGCAAGCGATCTAAGAGGAGATGAACGTCATGCTGTCAAAAGAGGTTACAATCCGGAACGAATCCGGTTTCCATATTCGCCCTGCCCAGCTTTTTACGGAGAAAGCGGCCGCTTTCCAATCGGCGATCAAGATCATTACCGATAACGCGCCTGACCGCACCGAGGTGGATGGCAAAAGCATCCTGGGATTAATGACTTTGGGACTGGCCAAAGGTTCCGTCATTACAATCGCAACGGAAGGTCCCGATGCGCAAGAAGCGCTCGATGCTTTGGTCGAATTGGTGGAGAGCGGTTTTGGGGAAGCGTAATGCTTGCGCTTAGGGCGCAGACGGATAGGAGGAAAGGCCATGTCTGAAACTATACTGCAAGGGCTTGGAGTGTCGGCCGGGATACGAACCGGTAAAGCATTCGTATATGCGCCTGCCAGGCTTACCGATATCGTGAAGAAAAAAACGGAGGATCCGGCAGCGGAAGTACTGCGGCTTCAACAGGCCAAGGCGCAATGCCTGGAAGAGCTCCAAGCGCTAATCGGGCTCGCCGAGAGCAAGCTGGGAGAGGATAAAGCGGTCATCCTGAAAGGACAGATCAGTTTTTTGCAGGACCCGACTTTTTATCCGCCGATGGAGAAGCTGATACTGAACGAACAGTGGACGGCAGAAACTGCGGTCGATCAAATCGTAACTCAAGTAGCCGGGTTGTTCGAAAGCATGGCTAACGAGTACATGCGGGAGAGGGCTGCGGATGTCCGCGACATAGGGAATCGGCTGTTCGCGCAGTTGTCCGGGCGCAAAGGAACGCAGTTGTCGGATATTCGGGAGCAGGTGATTCTGGTTGCGGACGATTTGACGCCTTCTGACACGGTTCAGTTGGATAAAAGCCTGGTTCTGGGCTTTGTAACCCGCATAGGCGGCAAAACCTCGCATACCGCGATATTGGCGAACTCTCTCGGAATCGCGGCCATTTTGGGCGTCGGCGACGGGATCGATTCCATTCGGCAGGCCGACGAGCTGATCATCGACGGCTCGACAGGCCGATGCATCGTGCACCCTTCCCGGGAGACGGCGGAAGCCTATCGGGTGCAAATGAGCAAAGAAACGGAAGAACAGGCCGAACTGCAAGCTTATGCGCAGCGCGAAGCGGTTTCCAAAGACGGCTTCCGTGTGGAACTGGCCGCCAATATCGGCACGGTGGAAGAATCGCTGACATTGGTGGATCAAGGAGCCGAAGCCGTAGGCTTGTACCGGACCGAATTTTTGTTCATGGGACAATCGCATATGCCCGGCGAGGAAACCCAATTCGCAGCCTATCGTGACGTAGCGAAAGCAATGCAGGGACGCCCGGTTGTGATCCGCACGTTAGATATCGGGGGAGACAAAGAGCTGCCTTACCTGGAGCTGCCGAAGGAAATGAATCCGTTTCTCGGTTACAGAGCGATTCGGCTTTGCCTGGATCAAAAAGAGCTGCTCCTTACCCAGCTTAGAGCGATTTTAAGAGCAAGCGCATATGGCCATATCAAAATCATGTTCCCGATGATTTCGGGGATGGAAGAATGGCGGCAGGCCAAAGCCATCTATGAAGAAGCGCGCAGCACGCTTCGCCTCGAAGGAATCGCCTTCGCTGACAATGTCGAGCTTGGCATCATGATCGAGATTCCTTCCGCCGCTTTGATGGCGCCGAGCTTTGCCAAAGAAGTGGATTTCTTCAGCATCGGCACCAATGACTTGGTGCAGTATACGGTCGCAGTCGACCGCATGAACGAAAAGGTTTCTTATCTCTATGATTACTTCCATCCGGCAGTCATTCGTTTGATCAAAACGGTCATCGACGCATCGAACCGCAGCGGAAAATGGACCGGCATGTGCGGAAGCATGGCCGGCGACCCGCTCGCAGCCCCTCTGCTCCTCGGCTTGGGACTTCATGAATGGAGCATGGCGCCTTCCGCGCTCTCCAAAGTGAAAAAAGCGATAACCCACATGGACCGCAGCGAATGCGCCGCCCTGGCGGAACGTATTCTGGACATGGACACGCCGGCCGAAGTTCGGCAAGCGCTTGAGGCGTTCAGTCAACTGCAGACGGTATAATCCGCGGGCAAGTTCGTGTAAGCAGTTATCGCAGAGCAGTGCAGTGCAGCCTCTGTGATAGCTGCTTATTTGGTTTGCCGGTTTTCGGCGATTTCATATCAGTTTGACGACGGCGCTAATCAAATAGGCGGAGGGCAGCAGCACGAATTGACCGAGCAGCGTGCCGAAAAAACGGCTCGTCATCAGCAGCACGTACACTTTGCCGAGTTGGTTTTTGTATGCTTCTTCATGCAGGGCCTTGTCCGTGATCAGCCCCAATTGGGGATCGATAAACAGCGTTAGCAAAATCGTCGCAATCCCGTTAATAATTCCGGATGCCTGCGAAGCCGTCGTACTGTACTCCGGCAGCAAATGAGCCGCATAGAGCGATGCCAGCACACCCACCGTATAAAATGCGGTGACCAGCACGTTCAACAGCACGAACCTTTTGGGAATGTCCAGATATCGGAATTGCAGCAGCATTTGCAGAGACGGTTTTTTGAGGTAATGCTTCGTATTTTTCAACTGGCCTATCGTAACGCTGGTAATCAGCTTCGGAATGGAGCCGGCGACTTCCAGCCGCGAAATGACCCGTCCTGATAGATGTACAAACGTAGGAAACATGGCGATTGCGATAATTGTACCGATGGATGACGCAAACATGATCATGCGCAAAATGTCCAGCAAGTTGAAATCCGGATGACGATTGGCATAGTCCACAAACTTGGCCGTCAAAGGGGCCTGGATCAAATTCGCCGTTCTGGAGACGAGCACGATAATCCCGGTCAACGATAGAGCCACAGCTATTTTGTTCAGTTTGACTCCGGCAAACCGCACCGAATAGGATAAAGTCTCAGCCGTATGGATGATCAAGGTCAATACGAATACGACGACTAAACTGCCGGTCATCACTTAATCTCCCCCCTTTTCCCCGCAAAGCAAAGTCTGCGACTCACTTGTTCCATTTCACCTTGTTGATCTCCTCCTTGAGCCGAAAACATTCCTGCAGATCGATGTCATACACATTGGCCAGCGCAGCCACATAATAGAGCACATCGTACAATTCCTCTTCAATCGTGCCTTTGATCGTTCCGTTTTCCGCCAGCCTTTGATTTTTTCGCAAAACTTCCGAAAGCTCTCCGGTCTCCTCAATCAGCTTATAAAAATAATGAAGCCGGTTATCGGGGGCATAATCCGTTTTTTTGATATACTGCTGCAATTGCCTGAGCGTTAATTCCGTTTCCATACCAGTCCCTCCGATCAAAAAGAATATTCCCGGCTGCGCCGGCTGTACCGGCAGCAGAACCCGGTTGCCCGGTTATGTATTTGACGCAGGACGCACCAAAAAAGGATACATGAGATACAGCCCCGCCGCATATAAAGCGATGGCCACGTATACGGGCAGCAAATGAATGAAGCTTGTATAGCCGATATGCAAATGAACCAGTAATCCCGCCGCAAAACCGGGCAGACCGCCAACCAGGAACGTCCACCACAGCCAGCCCTCCCCCTTGTTCACTCCCCACAAAGCGGAAGCGGTTATCGCCACCGCCAGCGAAAACAGCGCCCCGCCAAACCCCGCGCGGTCATGAGCAATCAGCGGCACCAACCGCTCGTTCCAAGCAGATAGCTGCTCAGCGCTTGCGCCGAGAAATTCTAAATCCGTCGGCACAAACACATGGGTCACGCCGATGAAAGAAATCGTCAGTCCGCCAATCCCCAGAGCGGCGCCAAGCACGACAAAACAGCACTGCCCCCATTGCGCCCTGCGCCAGACCGTATCGTTATACCAGCCCGGCGGTTTGCGGGACGGCCGATCTTTCAGCCCTCTCAGCGCAAGCAGCATCATCGGCAGCAAAATAGCAGCCGCTGTCGCATGCAGCGGATCGAAATAACCGTAGCCCAGATAAAGAAAAAAGCTGCTGAAACCGACCGCGCAGGAGGCAAATACCGCGGTTTTGGCCCAGCGCAAACCGTATCGAAGCCCATGCCGGGCCAATTGATAATAAAAGATGCCTATGGAAATCATCGTCCCAGCCAGCGTGATCCGGTCGTGGGACATGAAATGCAGAACGCGCCGGTTCCATTGTAAAATGTCGCCGCGCCCCACGCCCAGGAAGCTCTCGTCATAAGGCAAAAGCACGCTCGTCTGCGCGATCAGCCAAGCCAGCACGCCTCCGAGCATCATGCCGATGCCGAGGAGGTTCATCCAGCCCCAGTTCGCCCAGAACGACGGCGGCTCAGGCTCCGGTGTTTCCCGAATGCGGTCATAGAGGACCGCTTCGTTGATTCGTTTGGACAGCCCGGGCCCCGCATACACCAGCCCGCTGTGCAGCTGGATGCAGTTCGCGCCCGCGGCCAGCAGCTCCCGGGCATCCTGCGGCTGATGCACCCCGCCGCAGGCGACGATCGCCTGCCGCGCGTCCAGCATCCCGCGCAGCTGCCGGACCTTGGCCGTCGCCTCGCCGAGCGCGCCGGCCCCGACCCGGATTCGGCCGTCTTCCAGACGCACCGAATCGCCGAGCACTACACCGCCGCAGCGGCTTAGCGCCTCGCTGGCGGCAAGCGCCTGCAGTGCCGCCTGCGAAGCGTCCGGCGGCACATAGAGCAGCACAGGCTTGCCCGGCGCTACCGCGTCCGCAAGCTGCTGCGCCTGACGAAGGATGGCCGCCGCCGCAGCGGGCGGCCATCCTTCGTCGAGCGCGTCGAGGCTGAAGCCCGACGCGTAAGGCGCCAGCTTCACGAGCAGCTCGCGCAGCTCGTGGAGGGCCTGCTCCGGCGTCCGTCCGGGCATCGGACGCAGCCGGCAAAACAGCGGCAGCCGGTGCCCCGCGCCGCGCCGCAGCCGCTGAACGATGCAGGCGACGCCATCGTTCTCGTAGCCATCCGGGTAGATGATAGCCTCCTCCCCGGCCTCCCTGACGATCGGTGCGGCGCTGCGCACCTCCCGGACCGTGACCGGCCCGATTTCGATGTAGCCGAAGCCGAATTGGGACAGCGCTTTGTGCGCCGTGCCATGCGGATCGAGCCCGCCGCTCAGGCCGACGGGGCAAGAAATCGGCACGCCCGCAAGGTCTCCCGCCAAAATCGGCGGCAGCTCCACATGCCCCATCGTTCGAATCACGAGCGCGCCGCCCGGCATCCGGCTGAGCGCCCCCATCGCATGGAGCGTGAAATCCCGCGCCAATTTCGCCGGAAGACGAAACAGCAACGGCCGAAAAATAGAATGATAGGACCAATCCGGCATAGGCCCACTCCTGTTCGCAGCATAATCTGGAAAAGTTTCTCTTTTCAGTATACAGGTTTCCGCCGTTTTCTTCCTTACAAAATTAAACGTAGGGCTAATAGGCTGTACCTCCAAGGAACTGCAACCGTTCGCAAAGCTGCTTGACGCCGAAGATGGCGCGGCCGTTCGATAAGCAGCACGGGCAACCAACGGGACCCTCAATTGGGGACGCTGCCATTCGCGAACCGGCTTGGCAAGCCGAACCCCCGAAAAGCCTGCGAAAGTGCAGGCTTTTTCCGCGAAAATGGTTCATTTTGAGAAAAAACCTGCAATTGTGCAGGAATTCTTGGTCAAAATGGGTCTAAACGCATGTATTCGCTGAAAAGCCTGCACTTTTGCAGGAATGTTTCGTTTCAAGTGCCTCAACGAGCAAAAAACTGCACTTTTGCAGGCTTTCTGCATGCGGCGCTACCAAGTAGATGAGAAGCTGCTTGACGCCGAAGATGGCGCGGCCGTTCGATAAGCAGCACGGGCAACCAACGGGACCCTCAATTGGGGACGCTGCCATTCGCGAACCGGCTTGGCAAGCCGAACCCCCGAAAAGCCTGCGAAAGTGCAGGCTTTTTCCGCGAAAATGGTTCATTTTGAGAAAAAACCTGCAATTGTGCAGGAATTCTTGGTCAAAATGGGTCTAAACGCATGTATTCGCTGAAAAGCCTGCACTTTTGCAGGAATGTTTCGTTTCAAGTGCCTCAACGAGCAAAAAACTGCACTTTTGCAGGCTTTCTGCATGCGGCGCTACCAAGTAGATGAGAAGCTGCTTGACGCCGAAGATGGCGCGGCCGTTCGATAAGCAGCACGGGCAACCAACGGGACCCTCAATTGGGGACGCTGCCATTCGCGAACCGGCTTGGCAAGCCGAATCCCCGAAAAGCCTGCGAAAGTGCAGGCTTTTTCCGCGAACATGGTCCATTTTGAGAAAAAACCTGCGATTGTGCAGGAATTCTTGATCAAAATGGGTCTAAGCGCGTGTATTCGCTGAAAAGCCTGCACTTTTGCAGGAATGTTTCGTTTCAAGTGCCTCATCGAGCAAAAAACTGCACTTTTGCAGGCTTTCTGCGCGCGGCCCTGCCAAGCAGATATACTCCCGCCTGGCGCGCCAGTTTTTCGACAGTCCGACTTCGCAGGCTTTCTGCGCGCGCGTAGTCCTCCCGCCTGCCAACGTCAAAAAGCGCGATTGGCACCCGCTGCTCTCATGCCAATCGCGCTTGCACAGCGCCCGTTGTCCGAACCGGGCGCCAGGAGTCTGCATCTATGCCGCTTACGCTGCATAGAATCCGTCATTTTGCATATTCGGACAGACGCCTAGCTTCTGTCCACCGTAACTTCCGCGTCGGCGAAAAACTTCGCCGTCGCCAGGGAAGCTGCGCCGAGGACGGCCGAGCGCACGCCAAGCTGCGAGAACTCAACCGTCAGCTGCTTCCGCGGATGCGGCAGGGAACGCTGCTCCAGCAGCGCCAGCAGCGGCCGCTTGAGCCACTTCTCGGCTCCGGCCAACCGGCCGCCGAGAATAATAAATTCGGGGTTGTAGGCGTTGATCACGCCTATGACGCCAACCCCGAGGTAGTATCCGAGCCGCTCGAACAGCCGGACGGCAGCTTCGCTGCCTTCGTCCGCCAGGCGCAGCAGCTCGTCCACATCCGCTCCGCCCTCGCCGCGGATCAGCCCGAGATCCCGCGCGTGCTTTTGGAGCGCGAGCTCGGATGCATACAGCTCCCAGCACCCCATGCTGCCGCAGCGGCACTTGGGACCGTCGTGCTGGATCGAGATGTGCCCGATCTCGCCGGCAAAACCGCTCGCTCCCCGGTACAGCTCGCCCTTAATAATAATGCCCGCGCCGATGCCGATCCCGATGCTGATATAGATCAAGTTCGCCGCTTCCTTGCCGGCGCCGAACTGCCGCTCGCCTACGGCCCCGGCATTCGCCTCGTTGTCGATCACAACCGGGATGCCGAACTCCGCCTCCACCATCTTCTGCAGCGGCACGTTCTCCCAGCCGAGATTCGGCGCGAACAGCAGATTGCCGTTCTCGTCGCAGATGCCCGGGAGCCCGATGCCGATGCCGACGATGCCGTACACGCTGTCCGGCGCCCGGCGAATGAGCTCGCGGATGCTCGCTTTCATCACTTCCACTACGTTGTCCACCGTATCGTTGTTATGCTGCACCGTGTATGCTTCGATCACTTTACCGGTCAAATCGGTGAGAACGGCCAGGCAATCGTCCACCCCGAGGTCGATCCCGACGGCGTATCCTGCCGCTCCGTTAAACAGCAGCATCATCGGCTTGCGGCCGCCGCTCGATTCGCCCGCCCCGATTTCCCCGACCAGGCTGCTTTCCATAAGCTCGTTCACCAAGCTGGATACGGTCGCTTTCGTCAGCCCCGTCATTTCCGCAATCCGCGCGCGGGAGATCGGCGAATTCGTGCGGATATGGCGCAGCACGATCGATTTATTTATTTTTTTAACCAGGTTCAAATCCCCTGTTTGCTTCATGACAAGCCCCCAACTGTGCGCTATTCGTCTGCCTTTTTTAGTATGAACTGATTTTAACACGATCGTCTGCTCATTGCACGGACTAAGTTTGTTTAATGAATTTACAAACTTTATGAATGATGATATGATTACAGCATAAGCATTTATTAATTCATGATTCCGGAGGTAGAGTCGATGAGCTATTTTGACAACATTCAAAAGATCAAGTATGAGGGCAAGACTTCCACGAACCCGCTTTCTTTTAAATTTTACAATCCCGACCAGATCGTTCTGGGCAAAAGCATGCGGGAGCATCTGCGTTTTGCAATCGCTTACTGGCACTCTTTCTCGGCCAACGGCTCCGACCCGTTCGGCAGCGGTACGGCGCTGCGCGCCTGGGACAAATACACAGGCATGGATCTGGCAAAAGCGCGCGTCGAAGCTTGCTTCGAGCTGCTGAACATTTTGGACGTGGACTACTTCGCTTTCCACGACCGCGACATTGCGCCTGAAGGCGACTCGCTCCGGGAAACGAACGCGAACCTCGACGAGATCGTCGCGCTGATCAAAGACAACATGAAATCCAGCGGCAAAAAGCTGCTCTGGAACACGGCGAACATGTTCACCAACCCGCGCTTCGTTCATGGCGCAGCTACTACGAACAATGCTGATGTGTTCGCCTATGCCGCGGCGCAGGTGAAAAAAGCGCTGGAGCACGGCAAAGAGCTCGGCGCTGAAAACTACGTTTTCTGGGGCGGCCGCGAAGGCTACGAAACGCTGCTCAACACGGACCTCGGCCTGGAGCTCGACAATCTTGCGCGCTTCCTGCACATGGCCGTCGACTACGCCAAAGAAATCGGCTTCGACGCGCAGTTCCTGATCGAGCCGAAGCCGAAGGAGCCTTCCAAGCATCAATACGATTTTGATGCGGCGACGACGCTTTCGTTCCTGCAAAAGTACGACCTGCTGCCTCACTTCAAATTGAACCTTGAAGCGAACCATGCGACGCTTGCGGGCCATACCTTCGAGCACGAGCTGCGCGTGGCACGGATCAACGGCGTACTCGGTTCCATCGATGCGAACCAGGGCGATATGCTGCTCGGCTGGGATACCGACGAGTTCCCGACCGACCTGTACGCGACGACGCTGGCGATGTACGAGATTTTGCTTAACGAAGGCGGCATCGGCCGCGGCGGCGTAAACTTTGACGCCAAAGTGCGCCGTACTTCCTTTGAACCGTCCGACGTCGTCTATGCTCACATCGCAGGTATGGATTCCTTCGCACGCGGCTTGCAGGTTGCCGCCAAATTGATCGAAGACCGCGTCTTCGACAACATTCTCGACACGCGCTACGCTTCCTTCAAATCCGGCATCGGCGCGGATATCGTGTCCGGCGAAGCGAACTTCAAGACGCTCGAAGCCTATGCGCTGCAAAACGGCAGCATCGTCAACCAATCCGGCCGCCTCGAGTTGATCAAGGCTACGGTGAACCAATACATCACCAACGTATAATGCAAAAGCAAAGGAACCTCCCGCACCGGGGGGTTCCTTTATTTTTGCCGCACTTTCGCAGGCTTTGCCGGCGAATGTTCCGGGCGAAAGAACCATAAGTAGAAAACCCGCGATAAATAGAGCGTCGCCCACACGCTGAGAAACGTCCAGATCGGCTTCCAGGCGTAGTAATCGATCAGTTTCGTATATTTTTCGATGAGCGATTCCACGATCGTGATGCCAAGCGAGAATAGCGTAATGTAAAGAAAACGGGTTACGCGCCGCTTTTGTTCCGGATAAAGCATATTCATGTAGACGGCGACAGTCGGATAAGCCAAAAATTCGAATGTGAAGCTCGTCATATTTTTGTGCAGCCCTCTGACCGGATAAGTCAGCCACCCCATTTGGACAACGACAAGTCCGAGTATCCAGTTGACCAACTGCTGAAACAGGAACACGGCCTGCGCTTCCCTCCGCCAATCCTTGGGAACGAGCAGCAGCGCCGTCACGCATATCAACCATACGACCGCAAAAATGATTCGCTCCGCCGTCAACGCCCGTCATCCTCCTGCCGCTTCGCCTTCTGAAAATACCATCTGCCGTACATCCGCGAAAGGTTCATTCCCGCTAAAAAAACGGCGGCATTCAGCCAAATGTTGAAATGTTGATACCTGACAAGCTGTGTAAACAAGGTTAGCGAATAAACGTAAAGACAGCTTGCGGAAACAAAAAGCGCCTGATACGCGGCTTTGTTAAGCAAACTGCCCTTCTCCGGGTAATATAAATAAAAAATCGCAGTAATCAAGGGGAACAGCACATAATTGTTCGTAAAATTGCCGCCCGTCGCCTGCGGAAACTCACGCACCGGGTTCGCGATGAAATTGTTTTCCACAAGAAGCAGGCTGGAGATCCAGGTCAGGAACTGACTCGATAAAAATACGAGCACCGCCTCGCGCACCCGGGCTCTGGGCACCAGCAGGAGAGCCGCAATCAGGCATACTATCCAGACAGCCGCGAGCACTATGCGCCCCAAGATCATTCGTTCTCACCCTTCGGGAATAAATCATATTCTCCCAATATTCCCTTATTGCGCGAAAATATCCATGGAACGAGCTTCTTTTTGCTCAATTGAGTCCTCAAGCGCGGCTGCGTTCCAAGATCCGTCTTCGTTGTTGTCGCGAACCGTTTTTTGCAGCACGAAGGAGGACATCGTCAGAAACAAAGCCGTGACTGCGTAATAGCCTTGCACCGACAGCGGCTGCTGGAGGTTGACGATGCCGACAAACATCGCGAGCAGTGCACAAACGAAAGCGCTCCAGGCCATGAAAGTGAATGCCGCCGTATTGCGTTTACGGGAAGAATGCCCGTCTTCCATGTTGTCCCGGACGACTTTTTGCAGAACGAATGCCGACATGGTCAAAAATAATGCGCTGACCGCATAATACCCTTTTACGCTAAGCGATTCTTCCAATGTATAAATCCCGATGAACATCGCCAAAAAAGCGGCGATAAACGATGCCCATGCCATAAACGAAAATGCTGCCGTATTTCTTTTCCGATTTGTATCCATCTTCATTCCTCCATCAGGTTGCTTGCCGCAACGCGTTATGTACGATTACTTGAACTTATTGTAGGACAGACCGGCCGATTCAAATAGTACTAACTTTAAATAGTACTGAAGCAATCGCAAGCATAATTTGGGCTAGACATACACCTATTACGGATAGACGGAATACGATAAAAGTAATGAAGCACAGGAACGTCAGGAGGAATTTCCGCATGCAGATTCATGTAGTTCAACGTGGTCAGACATTATACAGAATCGCTCAAACTTATGGGGTAACGGTGGAGGATATTACGGAGGCCAACCAAATATCTGCGGCTCAGTCGCTCGTCATCGGACAGGCTCTGGTTATTCCGATCGTCGGCTCGTATTACCGGGTGATGCCCGGCGACACTTTACAGTCGATCGCCCAAAAATTGGGCGTCGCCGCGCAAACGCTCGCCTCACTCAACGACCTCAGTCCGGATCAGCCGCTTGAAGCAGGCTCCGCTTTGTACATTCCGCCGGCGCCAAGGCGCGATGCCGAGGTCAATGCTTATCTGGAACCTCACGGGCATCATGTGTCTGCGCCGCTGCTGAATTCGGCCCGCGAGGCGGCGCCGAATCTTACGTATCTCGCCCCGTTCAGCTTCCGTATTTTACGCGACGGCTCGCTGCAGGCGCCCCCTTTGAACGGCCTGGAATCGATTGCCACGGAATCGCAGGTCACGCTGATGATGGTTGTCACGAATTTGGAGAAAAGCCAGTTTAGCCCGCAGCTTGGACATTTGATTTTGAACGACTTAACGATTCAGAACCGTTTGCTCGAAAATATTAAGGCAACCGCCAAGCGGTACGGCTTCCGGGATATTCATTTTGACATCGAGCACCTGCGGCCGGATGACCGTCTGGAGTACAACCGTTTTTTGCGGAAGGCGGCGGATCAGCTCCACCGCGAAGGGTATCTGATGTCGACTGCGCTGGCCCCCAAAACGAGCTCCGCGCAGACAGGCGAATGGTACACGGCGCACGATTACAAAGCGCACGGGCAAATCGCCGATTTCGTCATCATTATGACGTATGAGTGGGGCTACAGCGGAGGGCCGCCCATGGCCGTTTCGCCGATAGGGCCGGTGCGCAAAGTGCTGGAATATGCGCTCAGCGAAATGCCCGGCTCAAAAATTATGATGGGACAAAATTTGTACGGCTACGACTGGACACTGCCTTACGTGCACGGCGGGAAATTCGCCAAAGCGATCAGCCCGCAGACGGCGATCGATCTGGCCCGCAGGCACAGAGCGCAAATTTTGTACGATCATAGGGCGCAAGCCCCGCACTTTCACTACTGGGATCCGTCCGGAAAAGAACACTCCGTCTGGTTTGAAGACGCCCGCTCGATTCAGGCGAAATTTCTTTTGCTGAAAGAACTCGGTCTAAGGGGCATCAGCTATTGGAAGCTCGGTCTCAGCTTTCCGCAAAACTGGCTGCTGATCGAGGACAATTTTAACGTTGTGAAACGGTGAGAAACGGCGGGAACAGACAACCTTGTCCGCAAAGGGAATCTCGATGAGCCGAATAAACTTCCTGCGGGATGGGAAAAGTAAATCTGCCTATTTTGACGCACTTTTGAGCGAGTCGGAGGTATGCATGATGATCCCGCGGCTGTATACGAAGTTGGCGCTGTTGTCGTTTTTGTGCTTCGCCGCCGCTGTCGGAGCAGGGCATAGCCATTCCCCGGAAGCTGCCGGCGGCAGCGCTTCGCCGCTCGGTTCGGGCGTTCCACCCTCGTACGCCGGTTATTCCGAACGTCCGCCGGAGCCTGCCGCACATTCCGCAGCGGGTCGCAGCGGCTATCTCGGATTGCTCGGGCTGCTCGGCCTTATCGGGCTTCCCCGCGCGCGGAACAGCCGAAGCCGGGTCGAATGAGATAAACCACTATCGAAGCTTTCGAAGATGTGGTAAAAGGAGCAAGACCTTCAAAACAGGTCTATGCTCTTTTTTGCATTCACGGGCTGTAAACAAAAGTTTACTCAATGGACATATGTTTATAAATGATTTACAATGAAAGCAGACCTGCACAGAAAGGAGCATGCCATGGACCGGGAACAGCAAATTTTGGCGCTTATCCGTCAAAACCCGTTCATTTCGCAAAATGATATCGCCGGCAGCGTCGGCATTTCGCGCTCTGCAGTAGCCGGTTATATCGCCACGCTCATGAAAAAAGGCTTCATCCGCGGACGCGCTTACGTGATCGCCGATGAGGGTGCCGTAATGTGCATCGGCGGCGCCAATCTGGACAGCAAGGCGGTGAGCAAGCAGCCGATTCGCCTGGCTTCCTCGAACCCCGTCACGCTGACGGAGTCCTGCGGCGGAGTTGCGCGCAACATCGCCGAGAATCTCGCCGGACTGGGATGCCGGACCGCGCTCATGACCGTTGTCGGCGACGACAAAGCCGGGATGTGGGTGCTTGAGGAGACGAGGAAGCGCGGCGTTGACGTCAGCCAATCGGTTGTGCTGCCTGGCGAGAATACAGGCACTTATACAGCGCTGCTCGATGCGGGCGGCGATATGTTTTTAGCTTTTGCCAATATGGAAATTTACGATACGTTCACCCCGGAGCTGCTCAAGGAAAAATGGCCGCATATTGCCGCCTCCAAGCTTGCGATTGCCGATACCAATCTGCCGGAGAGCAGCCTGGGCGAATTGGTCAAGCGCTGCGCCGAGGAAGGGGTTCCGCTGTTTATCGATCCCGTCTCTTCGGAAAAGGCGAAAAAACTGCCCGCACAGCTGCAGGGGGTAACGGCGATTTTCCCGAACCTGGAAGAGGCTTGCCAGTTGGCGGGAGCAGCCATTACCGAACAAGCCGAGCCCGCTTTTATTGAAGAACTGGCGGCAGCCATCCGCAAGCGCGGCGTGCAGCATGTCCTGATTACGCTCGGCAAGCAAGGCGTCTTTTACCATGGCGAGGAAGGCAGCGTGCAATTCTCCCCGATACCGACGGAAGTCGTTGAAGTTACAGGCGCGGGGGATGCTTTCGTAGCGGGCGTCGCTTACGGTATTTTGCAGGAGCAATCGTTTATCGAAGCGTGCAAATTCGGCGTCGCCGCTGCCCACATCACTTTGCAAACCAACGAATCCGCCGCAGGCGGGCTGAACGGCCAACTGCTGCTTGATATCGTACAAAAACATTCATTTTAAAAGGAGAGTAACCGACCATGAACTCTTATTTGACTTTTACCGACGAAGTAAAAGAAGCGCTGGACACGGGCAAGCCCGTCGTCGCTCTGGAAACGACGATCATTTCCCACGGCATGCCGTACCCGCAAAATATCCAGATGGCGAATAAAGTGGAGCAGATCATTCGCGATAACGGCGCCGTTCCGGCCACGATCGGCATCATGAACGGCAAAATCAAAATCGGCTTGAACGAACAGGAGCTGGAAGCTTTCGCGACCAGCCAGGATGTCGACAAAGTGAGCCGTCGCGACTTCCCTTATATCCTGTCGTCAGGCCGTATCGGCGCTACGACTGTGGCCGCTACGATGATCGGCGCTGCACTTGCCGGAATCGAAGTGTTTGCGACCGGAGGCATCGGCGGCGTACACCGCGAAGGCGAAACGACGATGGACATCTCCGCCGACTTGACGGAACTGGCGCAAACGAACGTGGCCGTTGTGTGCGCCGGAGCCAAATCGATCCTCGATATCGGGCGCACGCTCGAATATTTGGAGACGCACGGCGTTCCTGTTGTCGGATACAAAACAAGCGAGTTCCCGTCCTTTTATGCCAGGGAGAGCGGTTATGGCGTCGATTTCCGCCTGGACGAGCCGGCACAAGTCGCCGACATGCTGCGGACCAAATGGTCGCTGGGCTTGCAAGGCGGCGCCATCGTCGCGAACCCGGTGCCTGAGGAATCGGCAATGAACCATCTTGAGATCGAAGGCGTTATTCGCCAGGCGCTGAACGAAGCCAAAGAGCAGAACATTACCGGCAAAAAGGTCACTCCTTTCCTGCTGGCCCGCATCAAACAGTTGACCGACGGCAGAAGCCTCGCGACCAACATCGCCCTCGTCTACCACAACGCACAAGTCGCTGCGCAAATCGCCGTGGCACTGAAGCAAAAATAAGCTTGAGCGGGGCCGCGTCGTTTCAAGGCCGATTGACTCGCTGCTCCGCACAAAAAAAAAGATGCTGCGCTTAATTCTAAGCAGCATCTTTTTTTGTGCGCAGCTATTCCGTGACCCACACCGTCTTTTGCTCAAAAGGTGTGCGTTTGGAATTCGGCACGTCTCCCTCGGGATAGCCGATGTAGATAAAACCGACCAGCTCCTCCGCTCCTGTAAGGCCGAACGTTTCTTTCATCTTCGGATGGTAGGTCGGCGCACCCGTCCGCCAAATCGTGCCAAGCCCCAGCGCGTGGGCTGTCAGCAGCATATTTTGCACCGCGGAGTGCGCCGCGGCGTATTCCTCGATCGCCGGCACTCCGGCCAGGCCGGCCGGCGTTACGGCGACCGCGATCACGACCGGAGCGCGGAACGCTTTTTTCTCTTGCGCGCTGCGCAGCTGCGCCAGCTCTTCCCCGGGCAGCGCGCCCGCCTCAGCGGCCGCGACTTCCGCGTAGCCGCGGCCAAGCAGCTTCCGGCCGTCGCCGGTCATGACCCAGAAGCGCCACGGCTCGGTTTGCCCGTGATTCGGCGCCCATACGGCCGCTTCCAGTATTTCCTCAATGAAACGGACCGGCACCGGATCCTGCTTCACTTTTCCGACACTGCGGCGCTGGCGGATGGCTTCTTTTATTTCCATGGCTTCATTCACTCCCGCTTTCTCATCTCAGTGATAAACATTCTCATCTACTATATTGTGCACGAATGCGCGGCATTTCGCAAATGCGTGCAACAAAAACAAGCGCCCATACGTTTATTCCATATGCGGTCGGCCGCTGTCATGTGGCACACACCGCGCGCCGGGAGCTGTGCGCGGTGCTCATGCGGGAAGCCTGGCCGCTCTCGAGGGGGATCCCCTCGCATTGGCTAACCCCTCCGATACCCGCAAACAGATTCGGTGGCCTGCCGGAAAAAGCGTACCTCTGAGCACGCTCATGAACGAAACATGCCGGCCGGTGGCACATCACCGATAAGCCCTGCGCATAGAAAACCTGTAAAAGTCCGGCTGTGGAGTAACCCCCTCTTTTTCTCGCTAATCAAAATAGCGCCAAAAGTATGACCTAAATACCCCCGCAAATCTCAGGCTGCTGAAACCCATGCTTCTCCTGCACGGGCTTTGGCGCTGAGTTTGGGCACAAGGCTGCCCTGTGGGGAGAAAACCTGCAAAAATACATGAATTTGCGTCCTTGATCGCTGGCTACGAAGAATTCCTGCAAAAGTACAGGCTTTTCATCGAACACATAGACTCATACTCACTTTCAGCAAAAATTCCTGTACTTTTGCAGGTTTTTCGCCAAAACAAGCCAACTCCACAGAAAAAACCTGCACTTTCGCAGGTTTTCTCCCTAGCAAGCTGCTTCCCGCCCAGTTGTGCAGTTCCACGACCTACACCGGGAGAGGCGCGGGCCTAAAAAAGGCAGCTGTCCTCCAAATAGCCGCACTCGCTCCCCTAGCCCTCACAGAGTGTCGCGACTTGCTCGGGCAGCCTGCACATTTGCAGGAATATGCCGCGGCCAGCGTATCTATCGGGCAAAAACTGTACTTTCGCAGGTTTTCTTCGCGCCACCATAACTAGGCAGTTGAGTGCTGCCGCATGCGCATTGAGTCATGTGAAGAGCCTCCCTTCCGGTTGGTTCGATTCTCACTCTCATTACAACAATTTGACAATGACAGCGTAATTGTAGCAATCTATAATTAAGGCTGTCAGCCCGCGCCAGCTCACATAGCAGCAGATTTGCAGGGTTCCATACTTATGCTTGACCCGAACCATCCATTATTTTCAGGAGGTACTTATGAAAAAATCTTTATCCATCATCGCACTCGGCACAATGGCTCTCTCTTTCTATACAGCTGCAGCGCTCGTAGATCCGGCAGGAAAGGCTGCCGCCGCGGCCTCAAAAACGTCCGCCGATTTTCAGGATTTGAAAGATAGCGACGCAAGCCTGAAAGCCAAGATCGACAGTCTGCTGGCGGCAGGCGTTTTTGAAGGCGTGTCCGACACGTCATTCGGCATCAACGAAAATATGACCAGGGCACAGTTCGCAAAAGTGGCCACGCTCATTTTCGGAATCAAGGTAGACCCTGCCGTCAAGGTTTCCAGCTTCACGGACGTAACCGCCGGTGACCCGGCCAACGGTTGGGCGATTCCTTACATCGAAGCAGCCAAAAAAGCCGGGCTGATCGATGGCGTAACGGACACGACTTTTGCTCCCGGCGATAAAGTGACGACCGGTCAGTTGGACACTATTCTTTTGAAAGGTTTGGGCAAAAAGGTGAGCACAACCGGCAGCCCCTGGTTTGCGGACGCAGTCAAGCAGGCTTCTGACCTTGGCATTCATCCGGCGGGCAAAACAGGCGATGCCGCTGCGGACCGCAAGGATCTCGTCGTGAGCTCCTACGCCGCCCGGCCGAATCCGGTGAAGCCGCCGGCGGAAACGGCGACCCCGGTATCCGTCAGCTCCGTCCAGGCTTCGAGCGACAAAACGAAGGTGCAGGTCACACTCAGCAAGGAAGTCGACACGACAAAAGCTACGCTTGCTTTGAGCAAAGGAACGACAGCCGTTCCGTCTACAACGGAGTGGTCCAGCGACAAAAAATCCGCCGTGCTGACCCCGAAAGACGGCGCTCTGACCGCGGGAGACTACACGGTAACGCTGGGCGGCCTTGACACGGCGGCTACCCGCATGTTTTCGATTGCCGCTTCCACAACGGCGGGCGGTACCGATTACAGCTCCGCTCAAACTTACGATCTGGGCAATGTGATCGACAGCGGTTTGACGGCCTCGGCTACGGGCTTGAACGGATTGGAAACCAAGGCAAATGCCGAAAACCCCGCCGTCAGCAAGCTTGCCAAGGAAATTGTGATCAAAGCGACAACCGCCGCGGGCGAAGAAGTCGCGATGCCGGGAATGGTTCAGTCGATCGCTTCTTCCAATCCGAGCGTGGTTAAAGTAGGCGTATCCGCCGACCACCGCGGCTATGCCCTCGGCAACAAAGCGGGCACGGCAACGGTCAGCGTCGCTTTCAAAACGATCAACAATGAAGTGAAGAACATGCAGGTGACGGTCAACGTCAAAGCCGATCCTGTCCAGGCCAAGCAAATCAAGGTCGGCAACACTTCTTACGACTACACGCTTGCCGGCTCCGCTTCGTTCAATGCCTTCACGGCGATGGACCTGACCATCACGGACAACTACGGCATTCAGTATGAAAAAGAAGATGTGCCGAAATACAATTTTGCGCTGGGCTCGCTGCTGATTACAAATGATGTTCAGGGCGACTCGAGCAAAGGGGCTGCAGGCACCGTATCGGTAGATCAGGACGGCACTGTCCGCGTGACAGGCAACGTCACTTCGTTCGAATTGACCGCTGTGCTGCCGAGCGGCGATAAAGCCACGACTTACGTCCACGTGAAGTAAGATTCAGCAGCGCCGACAGTCCGGCAATAGCAAAACGCCTCCGGCCCTTGCGGGTTTGGGAGGCGTTTCTTTTTGCACTTTTTTAAGCCAGCGTATAAAATTTTTCAAGCTGTCCGACAATTTCGCTTTCGGAAGCGTCGACGATCACTTGGTACTGCGGTTTGTCCAGCAGTTGAGCGATTTGCTCCGGGTACGTCTGCTCGATACCGCATTTTTCGATGGACTCGTTGAACTTGGCCGGATGCGCGGTAGCGAGCGTCACGCATACTTCGCCCGCGCCGTTGCATTTCTCATAGGCAGCTACACCGCACGCGGTATGGGGATCAAGCAAATACCCGTTCTCCTTGTAGTACGTGCCGATCGTCCGCAAGCACTCGTCTCCGCCTACGCCGTGAGCGGCAAAATCGGCCTGCACCTGACGAAGCAGCTCCTCATCGATGCGGATTTCGCCTTCGGCTTTGAATTTGGCCATATATTCCGAAACCTTTGCGGCATTTTCCCCTGTCAAATAGTACAAGTATCTTTCAAAATTGCTTGCCACTTGAATGTCCATCGACGGGCTGTACGTGCTGACGAATTCGCCCGGCTTGTACACTCCTTCATGGACGAACCGTTCCAGAATGTTGTTTTCGTTCGTAGCGAGGATCAGCTTGCCGATCGGCAGCCCCATTCTTTTCGCCAAATAGCCCGCAAAAATATCCCCGAAGTTCCCCGTCGGAACGCTAAAATTCAGCTTTTCAGCACCGGAAGGCTTGGCTGTGCGGAAATACGCATAGAAGTAGTACACGGTTTGCGCCAAAATACGGACGAAATTGATCGAATTGATCGCCCGCAGGTGGTATTTGTTCTTGAAATCCACATCGCCGAACAGGTCTTTAATGATTCCCTGGCAGTCGTCGAATGTTCCTTTGACCGACAGGTTGAGCACATTGTCCGCGTGCACGGTCGTCATTTGCAGCTCCTGCACTCGGCTCACTTTTTGGTGCGGGTGCAAAATGCAGATGCGGATGCCTTCCTTGCCTCTGACGCCTTCGATAGCGGAAGCGCCCGTATCGCCGGAAGTCGCTCCAAGGATATGAATAATTTTGTTCTGCTTCTTGGACACGTAAGAGTACAGATTGCCCAGGAACTGCAGCGCAATATCTTTAAAAGCGAATGTCGGACCGTGGAACAACTCCATCACATGCAGGTTGTCCGAAATTTTGCGGACAGGCGTCACTTCGGGATCGCGGAACGTCGAATAGCTTTGACGGATCAGCTCCTTCAGATCTTCCTGCGGAATTTCGTCATTGGTAAAGTACGAAAAAATCTCATAGGCCAGTTCCTGGTAGGACAACTGCTCCATTTGCTTCAGCTTGTCCTGCGGAATTTGCGGGATTTCGCTCGGGATCAATAGCCCTCCGTCGTCCGCCAATCCCATCAATACCGTATCGATGAACCCGATTTTATCAACTTTGCCTCGCGTACTTTTAAACTCCATAGTCATCCGTTGCCAAGAACTTATAAAAGTCTATAAATCCTTGTTTGCTTCCTGCTTCAACGTGTCCGCTTTTGCCAGAGCTACTCGCGTTTGATATAACACTCCACAGGCGTAAATTCGGATGCAACGAATCCTACATATTGACGATGACGTTTACGTGTCAGCCCGCCAATTTAGATAGATTGATCGCCGCATTCAAGTCACGATCCATCATTAATCCGCAAGTGCATTCGTAGATGCGGTCAGATAGTTTCAGATTCTGCTTAACCTGACTACAACATGAACACAATCTTGATGATGGGAACCATTTATCAGCTTGCAAAAATTTCGCGCCGATCTTCTCGCACTTGTATTTCATCTGCCGCACAAACTCATGCAGCTTCTGTCCGGCTATCGCCTTGCTCAAGTGGCGGTTCTTCATCATTCCGCTCACATTCAAATTTTCCATCACTACAGCGCTCGGCTTGGTTTTCGCTATTGCGCTTGTCGCTTGATGAATGTGGTTGGTACGGATATTCGTTAGTTTCCGATGAAGCAAACGCATTGACTTTTCGACTTTTACAAGATTGCATGTCTTGACAAAACGATTCCCCTCCTTGTTCATCTCGTATTTACGGGAAGCCTTGCGCTGCAACCGACGCAAGCGTTTCTCCGTCTTTCTTACGGCAGCAGACTTATTGATGTTCTTAAACACCATCCCATTACTGCATACCGCCAACTCTTTTATCCCTACATCAATACCTATGGCTTCGCCCGATCGTTCCAGCTTCTCCTGCTCCTGTTCAATGCCCACAGAGACATACCAATACTTCCCGTCAAACGATACGCGCGGATTACTATACTTCACACCAACGGGAAGTTGTTCGGATGTTGCTACCCAGCCGATCTTCTCAAGTAACGCTTGACCGTTTCCGACCTTCAACTTCTCCGTATCCTGATAAAATGCAGGTTTGGAACGCTTTTTGCTCTTGAACTTCGGCTTCCCCGCATGTCCCTTGAACATGTTCCTGAATGCTTCACAAACGTCTTTGACAGCTTGTTTCGCCACGTTGTTGGACACTTCGTATAGCCACGCATATTCTTCTGTCTGTTTGAGCTTCGTCAGTTCTTTCCGCAAGTCTCCGTCAGGAATGAACTTCCCGCCGTTCTGGTAATTTTCTTCCTGTCGGGCAAGCGCCCAATTGTACACCCACCGAGCCGTTCCAGCCGAACGCCACAACTGTTGTTCCTGTTCAGGAGTTGGCCGAATTCTGACCTTTTTCGCCAAAATCATCTTCCATCAACTCCTTGAGCAGTTTCCTGGCTTTATTCGCCCGCTTTCCTTTCAATCGACAACTGAATACTATAACGATCTGTTGTAGTTGATGCCGCTGCCAATATCCAAAATGATCTTTTATCCCAATATAACATTATAACAAATATTATAGAGATTATAATAGTTTAAATGGGATTTACATGACTGTTTTCGAACCCCCTCATAAACTTATTGATCCTATTATAACAGAAAATCAATTCTTCTCCGCAAAAGCAAAAAAGCCGGTTCGGCGAAAACCGGCCGGCAGGGGAATGCTAACGCACATCGGTTATTGCCGCAAACGGCCACACGGTGCCCAGCACATAAGACAGGGCAAGCAGCAGCGCTATGCACAGCAAATACAAGCCGTCGAAAGCCGAATAGCCGATCGTGTAGTAATACGTCCGCAGCTTGCCGACCGAGAAGCGTTTCGCTTCCATGGCGACGGCTGTCCGGTGAGCGCGGCGGATGCTTTGGGCGAGCAGCGGAATCGAATACATGCGCAGCGTCGCATACCAGCCGGTAAGCGGATTCCGCCGTTTGCGGCCGCGAATTTTGAGCGCGTAACGTAGCGTCTGGAACTCTTCGATCAGCGTCGGAATCATCCGCAGGGCGGCCAGGAAGCTGTACGCGTACTTGGGAGGCACTTTCCACTGCTGCATAAGCGAATAAAACAGGGCGACAGGCCGCGTCGTCAGACTGAACAGCAGCCCGACCGAAGCTATCTGCAGCGCCCGAAGGCCAAGATGAACGCCCCTGTAAAAGCTCTCTTCGGTGATGTGGATAATCCCGTACCGGAACCAGGTCGTGCTTCCGCTGCCGAACATCGTCATCCCTGACGCCGACGAAATGAATATGAGCGCGAAGGGAGAAATATACAGCATCAGCCGCCTCATGGGATGGCCCGTGAACAGCAGCAGCGGGAGAATCGTTCCCAACGTTAAATAGATCATAACATTGACATTATGAGTCAGCACCACCACCGCAAATAAGGCGATGGAGGCGATCAGCTTGATGCCCGGGTTTACCCGGTGCAGCCATGTTTCGCGATATGTGAACGTCAGTTGCACAGGACGGCCCCTCCTTCCGCGGCGGCGGCGAATGCCGCGAGGAACTGCTGCGGCGATTGGTCCGTCACGCGGCCTTCCGCAACGTGCCATACCCGGCTCGCGCAGCGGCGTATGATTTCATGGTCGTGCGTCACCATGACGATCGCAGTTCCCGTGCTGCGCAACTGCTCCAGCATCCCGAGCATGCGGAACGTATTGCGCGCGTCCAACCCGAACGTCGGCTCATCCAGCAGCACAACGCGCTGCCCCCGCACGAGAGCCGACGCCACGCTCAGCCTGCGCTTCTGCCCCATGGAAAGCTGGAACGGATGCCTGTCGCGAAGCCCGAGCAGGTCATACTGCTGCAGCAGCTTTTCCGTCAGACTTGGGGGCGCGTCCTCCAAGGAATAAGCGATTTCGTCCTCCACGGAGCCCGTCACGAACTGAAACTCGGGATTCTGGAACACGAAAGCTGCTTTGGCCGCGGCGTCCTCCACTTTTTTGCCCGTGGCCCCTGCGATCGAGCAGAGCCCTTTGGTCCGGATCAGGCGCATGATGGCCAGGAGCAGCGAGCTTTTGCCCGCTCCGTTGTGCCCGGCGACGGCGATCCATTCCGCGGCACGGACGGATAAGCGATCCACATGGATCTTGATTTCTCCGCCGCGGATACCCTGGAAATCCCGCATCTCCATGAGAACTTCCCCGTCATGCGGCTTGACCTGCGGCGGCCCCTCGTCCCATGCGGTCTCCGCACGACCCGCAGCATAGTCGTCCCACACTCCCGGGTACCAGATCCCGAACTCCCGGAGCTTCGGTTTGTACTCCGCAAACACCGCCTCCGGCTTGCCGTCGGCCAGCACCTCGCCGTCTGGGGAAAGCACAATGATGCGGTCGATCAGATCGAGAATGCCGCCGATTTTGTGCTCCACGATCAGGAGCGTTTTTCCCGGGCTTGCGGCCCGGATCGTCTCCCACACCTGGCGCGTGCCCTCCTCGTCCAGTAAAGCGGTCGGCTCATCCAGGAACAGCACTTCCGGCTCCAGCGCCAGCACGCTGGCGATTGCGAGCCGCTGCTTCATGCCCTGCGAAAGCTGTTGAATCGGCGTATGAATATCGTCCAGATGAAGGCCTACCTTTTCGAGATAGCGGCGGATCAGCGCAGGCATTTGTTCCCGCGGAACCTGCATATTTTCCAGCACGAAAGCAATCTCTTCATCGACGTACGGCATGCAAAACTGGGTGTCCGGATCTTGGAAAACGTATCCCCAGCGCTCGGGGACCCGGAGCTCTTCCGCTTTCATCGGAATCTCGACGATGCTTGGAACCATCCCGCTCAGCACCTGCAGCAGAGTTGACTTGCCGCAGCCGCTCGGACCGAGCAGCAGCACTTTTTCTCCGGGGCGGAATGAAAAGGAAACCCCCTTGAATAAAAGGGGGGCATCGTCTCCGGGATATTTCAATCGTAGGTCGGTAACGCCGACTGCTGCATTTTGGATCATAAGCTTTACCTCAATTGGTCGTAATCTTTTTGGGACGCCGGACGGATGGCGTTGAGAACGCCCGTGCGCTCGATAGCCGCCGCCAAATAATAGGAGAAGAAGCCGGAGATCAGGATGCTGCCGAGCAGACGGAAGCCGATGAACAGGCAGTAGTTCCAGAAAGTCAGAGACTCGATGTAGCCGTAATAGGCGTCTACGATCAAGGACAGCAGCGCCGATCCGATCGAAGCCAGCACAACCACGCCTACGTTCGCCTTCCGGTACAGGACGATAGCAAACACGATTTCGGCTCCGAGACCTTGAAGCAGCCCGTATACCAGCGTGGAAATTCCCCATTCGCCGCCGAAGAACGTTTCGATCGTAGCGGCAGCAACCTCGGCGAGAATCGCAACGCCCGGCTTGCGGATGATCAGGAACGCGAACGTGGCGGCGATAAACCACATCCCGTAGCTGAGCTGCTCCGCCTGAAGCCCTATGGGTTTGAGAATATCGTAAATAGGGCCCCAAATTCTGTAAATAACGCCGAATACCGCCGCAATGACGATGGTCACCAGGATATCGGTCAATTTTAAAGCTTTGGATGAAGATTGCGCATTCGCCATCTTGCCATCAACTCCCTTTTCAATGTTAATATGCATAAAATGAATGTCCGGCAAACACGAAAAAGCCCGCCGGGCATGCGGCAGGCATAAGTTCAGTGCAAGTTGAAGAAGCACACCATTCACTACGCTGGCATTACCCAGATCAGTTTGACGGTCAGCGGCATAAGGCCGCTATCTCAGCCTGACTTCATCAAGCACCCGTGTAGCTATTCATTTGGCTATACTTTATACGAAAAACACATTTTTCGCAAGGCTTTTTTTGCAGATTTGCCGCAGCATTTTTTTACAGCTTCGTTTTTATCGGACGGGCAGATTTACAAAGACCTACCGGAATGATTCACAAAAGATATGAATCCCCCGCCGACAGCGCCAAAAATCCGAACAGGGTTATCTTGATCCTGCGCGCATCACTCCAAGCGCAGATCGTGGAACTGCGCAACTGGGCAGGAAGCAACCGGGCAGAAAGCAGATTGGTACAGAGAAAACCTGCGAAAGTGCAGGTTTTTTCTGTAATAATCGTTTATTTTGGCGAAAAACCTGCAAAAGTGCAGGAATTTTCGCTGAAAGTGACTCGGGAGCCCATGTGTTCGGTGAAAAGCCTGCACTTTTGCAGGAATTGTTCGCGGCCAGCGATTACGGATGCAAATTCATGTATTTTTGCAGGTTTTCTTCGTGCAGCAGGCAGATGATGATAGCGATCGCCTCTGAACGCGAGGCTTTTTGGACAACCTGAAGACCGCCAAGCGAACTTGGCGGTCCTCTTCTCATATCGGCCGGCCGCTGTCACGCAGCGCAGCGCCGCGCTCCGGGAGCTGCCCGCGTATCAGCCAATGGCCTGCAGATGGCCGGCGTACTCCCGCAGGAGCCCGGTCTCGCGGTCCATTAATTCCTTGGTCTGCTCCAGAAACAGGGGCCAGCCCTCCTTTCTTCGCTGCAGTCCAAGTTTATACAGCTGCCAGAGGCGCTTTTTCCACAAGGTCTCCTCCTCTTCGAGCAGTGCCGGCCAATCCTTGTCTGACGCCGCAAATTCGCGGGGATACTGCTCGGCAAACTGCCTCGTGTATAGAAGCTGATGGAGGATGCCGCCGATTCTCAAGCAGTAGTAAACTTCCTGGCAGCGTTCCGTAAAGGAGCTATCATCTGCGGGCATGCTCTGCTGCAAATCGTCGAAAAGGGCCATGTAAGCCGAATGTCCGTGTTCGACGCCGGCTTTGAGCGCTTTTCCGGAAATAAACCGGCGGATTCGTTCAGCCGCGAGCCCGGTCACACTCTCCTTCCGTGAAGCATCGGTGGTGTGCAACCCGTCCATGAAGGCCGCACCATACACGCCTTGCAGCAGCTTTTGAAGAGGAGTCGGTCCGTTATAGGTGAGCACTGTCCCTCCGTCATCTAACAGAAAGGAATCGCCGACATAGGCCACGTCGTTATTTTCATCCAGTCCGTAGAGAATAATTACGTGCTGCCGGCCCGGATTTTCCAGGTATACCTTGTGAAAGCCGAGGCAGCTGCTGTTTACGAACAGCAGCGCCAAGTGGCCGGAGAGCAGCGTTTGCCGCAGATCGCGCAGCAGCTCCCTTTTCTCCTCTTCCCCGTCTATCCGAAAGTCATAGCGCAAACGCGCAGGGCCGTGCAAAGCGAACTGCTGCAGCATAGCCTCGCCTGAACGGCCGACCCAGAAGGGCCTGTGCGCCGGGTCATATTCTACGTTCATCCCGTCGCACATGAAATAGAGCTCAGCCTCGGAAATCGAATAACCGTAGTTCGAAGCAAGCGCGTTCCGGATGCTGCCGAACAAGCAGTGCGTGCCCGGTTGAATATGGACTTGAAGCATCGCGGAGGACATCTGCTATCCCTCCCCCAATGAAGACTTGCGTCTTTCAACCAACTGCTTCAGTCTCTCTATGGTACATATGTTTTCGAAGGTCAGCTCCTCTTCCGGGATGACAATCTGAAACCGATCTTCCAAAGCAACGACTAATTCGATTGCCATGATAGAGCCCAGATTGTAATTCCGCAGATCGGTCTTCTCATGAATGGCCGACATCGTCTCTGCGTCGATTCCTAAAACAGAGGCCACCACCTCGGTTAGCTCCTTGCTCTCTACAACGATCACTCCACTCACCCTTTCTGTTTTCATTGTGTATGCGCAAAAGCGGCTCCGCCCGCCGGGCTTCCGGGAAGCGTTTGGGCATATAACCGGCGCAAGGTCTGCTCCAGCCGATTCTCCAACTGCTCCGCCGTCTCCCATTCATCGGCTATGATCAGCGCAAAAACGCGGCCCATATAGCGCTGCTCGCCGGACAGGCTGATCGAAGGGAGGGTTCCCGAAGTGTACACGAATATGCCTTCCCCTCCCTGTTCGTACAGCAATCCGTCCTGCGCCAGTATTTGCCGCAGAGCGGTATAATCGACTGCATGATCGGTGACCAGCCGGAAATAGCGCGAGTACAGCTTTTTTCCGGCAAATATACGCTGCACGAACGACAAGTACGTTGATAATGTGAAGCGCCCGTTAATTTCAATGATCGGAATAATGACGTCATCGCGTGTAATAATCGCATCGACACCGGCCACTCCGCTGTAACCGATCCCGTGCAAGTAGGCCCCGATACGTACTCCGTAGTCTTGAAGCCGCTGCATCGCAGCAGGCTCCAGCCGAGGCGGCGTTAGGGAACCTATGTACACGGTGCCGTTAAGCATTTGCTGCTTGATCGAGAACACATCCACCGAACCGTCGGTGTTAACGAACAGTTGAATGTTCACATCCGCCCGCTTGTCCAGCCACTGTTCGATGATCCACGGATGCTCGGGGTGGCCGGAACGGCCCGCGATTCTGGAAAGCCGGTTGCAGAGCGCATGGAACCGCTCATCGCTGTCGATCAGGTACAATCCTTTGCCCGATGCCGAGTAAGGCTCCTTTACGATCACCTGCGAACACGTCTGTCTCAACGCCTGATACTGCGCCCGCAATTCCTCTACGGTGCCGCAGATTGCGCCTTGGCAAACCGGAAATCCAAGCTCTTCGGCCATTTGCCGGTTGAAGATTTTGTCATTGACCCTCGCCCCCAACGCGGAAGAGGGACCTGCCAGCGTCAACCCGCTTCGCTGCGCAATCTCTTCTTCCAGCATTGTCACTGCGTAGGGGACAAAATATACTTCTTCGCTTTCGTCACGCAGCTCTCCCAGCTTTTGCAGCAAATGCTCGTCCTTGAGCACTAGCATAGAAATCGGTGTTTCCGCATCGGTTTGGCCAGGAATCCAAATTCGCGGAATGTCAAAACCGCGCCCCGCAAGGTCCGATAAAAAAGCGGCGTCCGGCTGCTCGCGCAAGATCAGCACATCCTGCCGGCGGCAAAGAAGCAAGTTCATCTCCTCGATACGCCCGACAACGCGGTTCTCTTCGCGATCGACGATCCCTTTGCTTTGACGGTGCCAGAACTGCTCGGCTCCGATGTTGCATAACCAGACAATCGTCCCCCGATCGCGTTCCGCAGTCAGCCACGGAAGTAAAGAAAAAGACTCCTGCATACCCTCGCCTCCTCTCTCAAAATAGACCGGACTGCCCGCGCAGCGCGTCCTCAAAACGCCCCCGCTCGCGCAGCGGGTAACAATTGCCGCCGTCTACGAGCACTTCGGCCGGCAGCGGATGGCTAAGAAACATGGCCGGACTGTGCGTAAGCCCGTAGGCGCCCGATTTTTCGATAATAATGATTTGACCGGCTTCCGCCTCCGGCAGCTGCACTTTTTGCCCTAAAATATCCGTCGCCGTACATAACGGCCCCGTTACATAGACTTCCTCCGTCCGCACTTCCTTGCCAAGCACCCGCATCGGGAAATTGTTGCGGATGTACCGCCCCAAAAAAGCCGATGACGCATGCTGGTTAGAGCCGCCGTCGCAGACCAGATACGTGCTGCCCTTGGAGGACTTCCGGTACAGCACCTTAACGGCGAACACGCCGCTGTCGGCCAGCAGAAACCTTCCGCTCTCGATAGCTACCCGGGTACCCGCCAGCCGCTCCTTGTACCGCTGCCATACATCGGCAATCCCCTGCCTCAGCAGCGGCAAATCGATGTCCTGTTCAGGAGGAAAATACGGCACGCCGAACCCGCCGCCCATATCCAGGAAGGCAAGCCTCAGGCCGTATTGTTCCATATAACGCAGTCCTAGTTTAATCGTCTCCTCGAACTGCCGAATGATGGCGGCTTCCTGCAAAATTTGCGTACCCACGTAGACGTGGAAACCGATCAACCGCACATGGTCGGCCTGCAAAACAGCTTCTATCGCTTCAGGTACAAGCCGCTCATCGATCCCGAACTGGGAAGAAACACCCGTCATGCGGATGCTGGCCGATTGCCCTTGCCCTTGCGTATCCGGATTGATCCTAATCGCGATGTCGGCGATAACTCCATTTCTTTGCGCTATGCTTTGAATCATCGCAATCTCTTCGATACTCTCTACATTTACGCTGTACAACCCCGTGGCTACCGCAAACTCCAGCTCCTCTACAGTCTTGCCGGGACTCGTGAAGATGATTTCCTCGGGCGGATAGCCCGCAGCGAGCGCCAAGGCAAGCTCCCCGCCGGAAGCGATTTCGACATGGCAGCCGATCTTGCGCAGCAATTGGGCAATTCCGATGAGCGGATTGCTTTTCAAAGAATAAAACAGATCCACTTCTTTCGGAAAACAAGATCGCAAATCTTCCGCATTACGCCGAATCGAGTCGGCATCATATATGTAAAGCGGGGTTCCGTACGTTTGAATGACACTCTGCAATCGATCGTCGTCAAGCCGTCTTTGCTCCACAATCGTCGATACGTCGCCGCTCCCGGCATTATGGTTTTCCATTCCCGTAGGACTCATCTTAGTCGCTCCCTTCAGCTGCTAGCGCTGGTGTAATTTCGTATTGCGATTTTCCAAATTGCCCTTGTAATCAGCATAAACAGCAACGGAGCCAGCAGCCCCCACAAGAATTGAACCGGACTCATGCGATCCAGCACAAAGAGAGGCGACCAGTTCGAAATCAGAAACACCGGAATCAAAAATGTTCCGGCGCCCTGCACGGTTTTCCCATAGATCCCCATAGGCATTTGATTAAAATCGAACAAAGCGTTCGAAACCTCATTGATCCCGCCCGTTCTCACCGTCCAGAATGCGGCTAACTGCGGCAGCAAAAATACGGCATAGGTCACAATGACCCCGATCAGTAGGAATCCGATAAAACCGATCAAATTCATCGGCGTCAGCGGGACGTTCGAACGGTTCCATCCGTAGACCACCATCGCGATTCCCCCGATCAGATTGGGGATCGAGAACCCGATATCAATCGAGCGCATCGTTGACATGAACTGCAGCGATATCGGCTTGGTCATCATCACATCCAGCGTTCCCGTCCGAATATGTTCCGGAAGCTGTACAAAATTCGTATAAAACAGCGTGGAATACACGCCCGCCATAATCGTATACGTACCGATAAACAAAACGATTTCGTCAGGCGACAGGCCGTTGATCTGCACGCCGATCCGGTATATGACGTACACATAAGATAATTTGACAGCCAAAAAGCCTAACTCAATCATGATCCCGAATATAAAATTAAGCCGGTACTCCATCATGGAACTGATACTGTTTCTGGCAAACACCCCGTAGATAAGCAGGTATCTTTTACATTCCTTGAGCATCTTCCGCATCTTTCGCTACCCCCCGGCCGATTCATACTTCTTCATCCCGCTGCGCCACAACAGCATCGAAACGGCCGCCAACACCGCGATCCAGAGAAGCTGGAAGCCCAGACCGCTTACCATCTGCTCAAACGGGATTTTGCCCAGCAGCACGCTTACCGGAAAATAGACAATGTACTTGAAAGGAAGCCAATTCAGCACTACCTGGGCCGTATCGCCGAACATATCGAGGGGAAACACCCCTCCGCTGGCTATATTGGCCAGCAAACTGAATGTCAGGAAGATTCCCCATACCTCAAGCAGCCAAAAAGAGATCATACTTAAACAGTAATAAATAAAAAAGTTCATAAAAACGGATAAAACGAGCGCCGCCAGGCAAATCGCAATGCGATCCATTCGCAGAGGAATCACATCCCGCATCACCGCAACGATAATTGCAGCGACAACTGCGATGACGGCCAAATGCATCATCTTTTCGCCTAAAAAAGTACAAAGGCGAAACGCCGCGTAACGGATCGGCTGAACGACGAATTTACTAAGCTGCCCGTTCTTCACATCGGTGGCGATTTCGTATTCAAAGCCGGTAGCCACCATCTTCGAAAACAACGCCGCCATGATGGCATAGGCGATAATCTGCCCTTCCGAATAACCGTACACGTCGGACCCTTTATGGCTGTTAAACACAGCGTTCCACAAAAAAATCTGGATCACGATCGGGAAGAGGCAGCTCAGCAGGCTGAGCGCGAAGTTGATGCGGTACTGCATCGCATTCTGCAAGCCCATGGCGAACGTCTTGGCATACTTTTTCCATCTTCTCATGGTTCGACATCGCCTTTTTGATAAAGCAGGGCAATGCCTTCCTCGATCGAAACGTCCTCTACCGTAAAATCAATAACCGGCAAACTCCGCAGCACCGCAATCGAGATTTCCGTCAATTCCTGCTTGTCCACCTCCAGCACCGCTTCAAGTCCGGTGCATTCCCTGACTTTCCCGTAAGTCCGAAGATCTGCGGCATCGACGGCGCCCGACAGCTTGAGCTTCATGATTTTCGTCTGATCCATCAGCCGGTTCACCTTCGCGAGATCGCCGTCATAGGCTACGCGTCCCTGATTGATGATAATCGTCCGCTTGCACAAATCCTCGATATCGTTCATGTAGTGGCTGGTCAAAATCACGGTCGTTCTCCGCAACTGGTTGTAGTATTTCAGAAATTCCCTGATTTTCCGCTGCGACAAAATATCCAGGCCGATGGTCGGTTCATCCAGGAAAAGCACGCGGGGCTCATGCAGCAGCGCTGCGATCAGCTCCAGCTTCATCCGCTCGCCGAGGGACAATCTGCGAACCTGTACGCTCAGCAGATCCGTTACATCAAGGAGTTCCGCCAGTTCCTGCAAGGTGCGCTGAAATGTTTTTTCCTCCAGCTCGTAGATATGTTTGTTCAGATGGAACGACTCGTTCGCAGGCAAATCCCACCACAGTTGGCTCTTCTGGCCCATCACGATGGAAAAATGACGCTTGAACGCTCTCTTCCGTTCCCAAGGCACGTAATCCAGCACCGCCGCTTGACCGTCGGTCGGAAACAAAATGCCGGACAGCATTTTGAGAGTCGTCGTTTTTCCTGCGCCGTTGGGGCCCAGAAAACCGACCACTTCCCCCTCGGCGATTTCAAACGAGATATCTTTCACGGCTTCCTTGATTAGCGGCTTTCGATAAAACAAATTGCGGAGCGAGTGGGCCAGCCCCACTTCTTTCTTGTAGTAGCGAAACGATTTGGACAAATGACGGACGACGATTGCCGACATGCTGACTGCCTGCCTTTCTCTTCTGGTTATACGGATTGCCGGGCCGAATGATAAATCCTCTCCTGCAGGAGAATCCGCTCGAATGACGCTTCCGGTGAAACATTATCCTTGATGCCCGCAATCACATCGCTAAAGAAATTCAACTGGTTGACATAATAATTTTGCGGTTCGAATACCGTTTTCTCCATGCTGCCCGTATGTTTATCCACTATTTTGAGCATGATCCGGTAATGACCGAGATTTGCCCGAAAAAAATCGTCGATGCTCACAGTAGCATCGTCAAAGTGGAGGACATGCGCTGCCTTGTAAGGCATCTCGAAAGACGTGACAAGCGACGCCTCTACCCCCTCCGCATAGCGGAGCTCGGCGTGAAACGTCCAGTCGCAGCCTCCGGGACCGTCAAACTTCGAATGTCCCTGGCAGGATTCGGGCTGCAACCCTACGGTCGCCTGCAGAAATTGCAGCCAGTAACAGCCCAAATCATAGAAGGAACCGCCTCCGCGCGCCGGATCGCTGCGGTAGTTGTCTGCGAAGCTCTCCTTCGGCAAAAAGCTGACTCTGGATTCGATCTTGCGAAGCCGGCCGTAGCGCCGGTCTTCGATCATCTCTTTCATCGCCTGCTGCCAAGGATGGTGCTGCACCATCAGCCCTTCGAGCAGATGCGCCCGGCCCGGCCGGCAAGCCTCTTGAATCCGCCGAACTTCCTCGCCGGTCAGGCACAAGGGCTTCTCAACCAGGACATGCTTGCCGGCCTCCATGCACCGGACGATCCATTCCGCATGAAGATCGTTGCACAGCAAAATGTATACGAAATCGATGCGATCGTCGGACAAAAGGGCGTCATAGCTATCGTACACGACAGGGACGCCGTGGGTTTGGGCGTAGGCCTCCGCCTTGCTTCTGGTGCGGCTGGACAGCCCGTATACCTCCAGGTGCCCGATATCCTTGACGGGATCAAGCAGCACGCGGGGAAGGATGGCAGCGCAACCGATCACGCCGATGCGCTGCCGTTCTCTCTTCTCGCTCATGGAACGTCACTCCTTAAATTCCGTGCAAATACAGGACGCTGCATTTGGAGCAAGCCGGCGTCAGCCCTTCCACGTTGATGATTTCTCTGATTCTTTCGTATTTCTCGGAATCCCAAATCTCCTTCAAGCTCTGTTCCTTTAAATTGCCGACCCCAAACTCGGAGAAAAATTTGCAGGCAGTGACTTCGCCTGTCGGCAAAATGTCCGCACGGGTAGACAGCGCCAGACACGTAGTAGCACAGCGGCTTGTCATCGCCTCTCCGCGGACGAAGGATTCGATTTCATCGTAATCGAGTCCGGGCTGATAGCGAACGCGGATATTCCATACCCGATCGTTGATTTTTTTGAGCGATGCCATCAAAGCTTCCACATACTCCGGATTCATCTGGTATTTGAACGCATGCCAGGAGTTGATTTGACTCTCGTCCAATTGGCGCAGCCAGCTGAATTTCTCGGCAAAATAGCGGTCCATCTGCCCGGACGTTTCCTTCGAGATATACCAAGGGAAGCACAGAATCACCAGATCCAGCCGCTTCTCTTCGAAAAACTCCAGCAGTTCGTACAGCTTGGGAATCATCCCTTCATTGATAACCGAATGGACCGATATGCGGCCTTTATAGATTCCCTGATCGCGCAGCTCCACCAGACGCTCGATCTGCTTCATCGTTTTGCCGAAAGTCCCTTTGCCTCGAATGAAATCATGCTCCGTCTCCAACCCTTCGACAGCTATTAACAGTTCGAGATGGGGAGAAATGCGGATAATGCCGTCCAGGTATTTATCCATCAGCAATCCGTTGCTGCAAATCGTCATTTCCCGCGGGTCTTCCGCCAGCATATCGAGAATTTTGTCAAATTGCTTATGGATCATCGGCTCGCCGCCCCACAAATACAAGCGCGACTTGGCTTCCCGCGTCTCTTCCAACAAACCGCGGAAGACGTCGAGATCGATGTCCATGTTCTGTTCTTCCTTGTCCATATTCTGGTGGTACCCGTCTTCGTTCCATTGGAAGCAGTGGATACACCGCAAATTGCAGCGGTTGGTCAGCTTAATGCCCAGCGATTCGGGCACAGGCGATTTATATAACGGATTTTTCAGGCGTTCCCGATAAGGTACCGCCATATTCCTCATTGTTCGTTTCATCAAATCGAATGCTTTATCATCCATGACCACACTGCTTTTCGGTTGCATACAATCACCCCATCCTTTGATTTAGCCGATGCTCCTCTAGCATATGATCGGCGTATTCTTCATATTTGCCTTTATGTTCGAGCAATCTCTCGTGCAAGGGCTCCAGCGCATCGGTCCGGAAGCCTGCCTGCTTCCAACGCTCGTAGGAAATGCCGTAACCAAGCTGCTCCCACAAAGCAGCATTCACTTGCTCATGCGGTCCGAACGGCTCCAAAAATACGACCGGCGTTGCGGAACTAAGCGAATCGATCAACGTTCCTCCGCCCGGCTTGCTGATGATCGCCTTCGCTTGCCGGATGACATCGTGCAAAAGGTTGTGATTGGGTTTGCCGACTAATTTCAGCGGCTCTCCCGGGCGAATCTGCCCCACCCTTGGGAACGTGTGCTCCGTCTGTCCGGCTTCCTTGTTCCATGCCTCCCACGACGGATCGATCGTATAATAACGGTGCTGCGGATGGTCGGTCGATTCGCCCGCTCCCGCGACGACAACATCGAGGCCGTATCCCTGCGCCTCCAATTCGGCCGTTTTGCCGAGGTAGGTGCCCATTCCCCATCCGCCGCCATGAACCACCAGGCGTTCGGGGCGTTCCGCATAGGGCACGGGCGCCTCGTTCGAAACGGGCAGGCTGTAGAGGATATCCGGCTTTACCGTGTCGTACAGCCATATTTCCCGGTACCTGTCGCTGTAATCGGGCAGTTGTTTTTGCAAGCTTTTCCACGAGGGGGAGAGAGCCGCATCCACATACAGCAGGTCGGCCTTCAAGCGCCCGGCCCCTATCCGCTCCCGATACCTGTCGAGCACGTACACCCAATGTCCCGAAAGCGCGACGAACTCGCTCCGGCCTTCGCGCTCCCATTCGTCCAGCAGCCTGTCCACAGCTTCAAAGTCCAGACTGTCCCGGATATCCATCGGCAGTTTCTGCGCGATTTTGGCTACGGCGAAGTTCGCGTGGTAATCCCGGCGGCTCTCGGCGATTTTGCCTTTCTTGTCCTTTTGCAGCAAATGCTCGAAGACAACTACCTCGGACGGGATGCTTCGCAGATCCAGCCGGCTCTTCAACAGCAGAGCCGGAATGTAGAAGCCCAGTCCGAATCCGGAGGCCAGAATGGTCCGTTTATTGGCTAAAGTCATGACATCGATCCCCCTTGTCAATGAATTTGCTGCAGCGAAAGTCCGGAGAGTAAGTCCAAAAGCGAATCAGCCTGCTTCTTGCGGTGCTGCGCATCGCTCCCAACCACGGAAACGTAAATCCTCCCCTTGTAAAGCTTATCCGCCCTCTGATTAATGGTCAGCGTATTGGCTGTCAGCGGGATCACGCCTCCCGCTTGACCCGGCCGGAACAGAAGACCTGCCGCCTCCATCCTCGCCAGCACTTCTTCGAACTGCAGCCCGGGGTTGTTGATGGAGAGCGAATAATGCCGTAAATTGCCCTGCACACCCTGCGGTTCCAGGTAACAATCGATCCGATGCTTGATCAAGCTCATCGACTTGCGGGCATTAATCTCCACGATAGGCACAAATGTGCCGTCCTTCAGCTTCATCGAATCGATGCAAACATGGCCGAAATAACCGTCTTGGTACAGCGCCTCCGCAGTACGCCTCATCAAATCGAAGTACCCGGTCTCCTCCAGCTCTTCGAGAAACGACGCTTCCGGCGTGTAGGACTCCTGGTAGGCAAACCCGTCGTTGGCGAGCTTTTGCAAAGACAAGAGGCGGTACCCGCCCTGTTCGTCAATGCTAAACTGGCACGAAAAGTCGAAAGCCTTCTCCAGGAAAGGCTCCAAAATAAAATGGGCCTGCTTCCCTTTCCTTTCCTGCGCAGTCACGTAGCTGACGATGCGCTCCCATATACTTTCGGAGTCGACAAACAGGTTGCCCTTGCCTGATACGCCGTAATTATCCTTGATCAGAAAAGAACCCTGACGCAGCATTTCCCATCCTTTGCTTTGAACGTCCTCGCCTCCGCTAACCTCCAAAGCATCGTTTCGGATCGACAGTCGGTCCCGCATCTGCGTGGAATATGCCTTTGAATTGACCGTCCGGATCGTTTCCATCCCGGGGATACGGCAGGTCAAGCCGAACCTTTCGCTCGCCTCCCTGACAAACGGAATCGCCGCAAAGGGCTCCAGCTCCGCGCCCTCCGGAATTAGCCCCGCAAGGGTCTGCGCATCGGCCTCGCACAGCAGTTGAAAGACGCACTTCCCGTTATCCTGTGCGGGATGCTGTTCCAGGGCATGGCGGTTGACCGCAAAATCAAACCCGATATCTTTTAAATATTGATAATGCGCTTGATCCATTGCGCTGCGCGTCAGCAGCACGTCGCCTTCTTCGCAAAACGCAAACAACAGCTCGTCCATCGCCGAAACGATCCGAAGATTGTCCGCGTCAGGCAGCCCCGGCAGCTTGGCGAGATTAGGATCTCGCCAATACTGCTCCGCGTCGAAAGTGCCGCAGTGAACCTTTCTGTGCGCACCCGACCGGCTCATTGGATGTTCTCGCTGAGCTGGGCTTGAGGTTGTGGCTGTGCCGAGGCAACATAAGCGCAAAAAGCGTCCACAGACTCCAAATGCCGCATATCAAACTGATCGAAGTCGATTTCGACCCCAAACTCTTCCTCTACCCGCAAAATAAAGTGAATCAACTGCAATGACTCCATGCCGGAATCATGCAATATGCTGGAATCGCCGTTCAGCGATTGCAGCAGTGACGGATCGTTCTTGGCCTCGCTAATCATTTGAATAATTCGTTCTCTCATCATTCATTCTCCCTTCAATTGGTTATTGTTCGGATGCTATTTGACTGGAGGCACGAACATCATGAAAATTCATTGCCTTCAGAGCCCCGTCATAGACGATGATCTCCCGGTTGAGATATTGATGCAGCCCGCTGAAGTAACCCGGAATCACCATCTTGCGCGTGATAATATTCCGGTTAAACATTTCGGGCCGATTTGCTGCGACAACCAGCATGTATTTGTTCGGGTTCGCCGGATTCGGCTGTATGAACAGGATGCAGTAATCCCCTTTGGTGAAAGAGCCGTACATCCCGTATCCGGTTTCTTCACATGCGATTTGCAGCTTGTTTTGGTGCCGCCGGAGCACCTCATGGTCGTGCAGACGGGTGGCGATGCAGATTAGATTGGACGCCCCTGCCTCCTCATCCGAAAGCGTGTCCGCGCTGACAATCGGATACTGGACGACAATATTCGGGTCCCAGGCATTCGTCTTCGGTCTTGCCAACACAGCCGCCGCCGTCCGCACGCTTTCTTCCTCTTGAGGCGAGGCGAACTGTGAGGGAATCACAATTTGGAGCGAATCCATATAGATTCCGAGCACGCCCATTCCATGGTTCGATCCTTTGCAGGACGCCGTCGTTTCCTCTTTAAGCCGGTAACGGCCCGCTTCGTTCGCAAAAATAAATGCGCGTTTATTCGTTGCGTCCAAGAAGAAGCTTTGATTCTGAAGCGTCACTTCCACATCTGCGGACTCAAGCCGGTCCGGCAGGGTAAGCTTGAATTCGTCGACATGAACGGCATCCAGGACAAAGGTTGACTCCCCGGTCATTTCCCCGCTCACTTGCGCATACGGGGAGCCTTCGTTCATTTTCGTAATTTGCAGCCAATACGTTTGGTTGTGCCGCCCCCGCTCCGTTCGGTACACAATTTTGGATGGATACGGGTTTCTGCGCCATTGCAGCATCCAGCGGAACACCGCGTCAAGATAATGGTACGGAAAAATGTCCAAGTGATTGGAGTTTGTCTCCAATATACCTTCGTAGAGACCGCCGCCAAGTACGGATTCCGGGTGCCGATACCCTTCCTCGACCAAATAATCCCGATCCCCGCATATGTTCAGTACAGGCATGTTGCCGAGATTCGGCAATTGCTCCGGATGAGGCTCTCCCGCCAATACGGCGATAGCCGCAAACCGGGAAGGGTGCGCTTGAGCCAAAGCCCAGGAAGCATAGGCGCCATTGGAATATCCCGTTAAATAAATGCGGTTCTCGTCAATGGCAAACCGCTGCTTAATCACGTCAAACGCCTCAAGAAACGAGGCTTCGCCGATATAGCTGCCCAAAGTCACCCCGCGGCTGGACACGGTGGCGTAAATCGCTTCTTCATCCATCCGGGTTCCAAACTGCATGTCGCGAAAACCCGGAAGATCCAGTTCGTACCTGACGCCCGGCAACAGAAAAATAAGCGGATAGGCACGGTCCCGGGAATAATGCTTCGGCAAGCATACGGTATAGCGCTCAAGACTGCCGTCCAGCCGGGAATAAAAGTATCCTTCGCCCAGCCGATTGGCCGCAACGATATCAAGGTAGTGCTCTCCCCGCTTGAGCAGTTCAAGGCATTGCCGCCAAACTGCCCAGTACTCACTCACTACCCGGACTTGAAAAAATTGAATTTGTTTCCATTCCATCAACGCAATTTGCCGAATGTCCCCCAGCAGTCCCTGCAAATTCGTGCGATCCTCTTGATCAAGCGCCCTCTCGGCAAGCAATCCCTCATACTGCCGTTCCAGCTCAAGAACAAGTCCGGACACCGGCCGCACAAGCTCCTTGTGCTCAAACACATGCACTCCGCCATCCGTATCCTTATAATGAATCGCCATTCGAACAACATAGTTCGTCTGCTCTATTGCTCGGGTCATATCATAGACAATTTGGTGCTCCAGCTTCGTCTTGAACCTGTCGATGACACTGTCTTCGTCGTTCATGACCTCGACCCATACGTCTTCCTGCTCCGGTATGCCGATACGATCCAACCGCAGCAAATAAAAAACCAACAGAGGGTCCGCTTCCTCTTGACGCTTGCCCCCGATCAAGTGCAGCTTATGCCTGAGATTACGTTCGACAAGCTCCTGCGCAAGTGCAGCAGAGCTCCCTTGCTCCGCACCTGCGCCGCTGATGCGAAGCGACCTGTCGTTGGTCGGATTGTTCAATGCTATAACGATCGTATGGTCGCCTTCCGTCAACAAGAGCCGAAACGACGCAGAAAAATAATTATGAAATACAAGCCTGCCGTCCAGCCAAATTCGACCGAATATGTTGAAAGCTCTAAAGACGGTCTCCTGCTCTAACTCGCACCTTAGGTTCGCAACTAGATATACAGTTTCATCCTCGGCAAGTGCCGGGTATTGAGATAAATCCAATTCAAAACCTCTGCTGTCGATCTGGGTAAGCAATCGGCATTCGCAGACTTCTCCCTGCTTCCATTCCAGCGAAGCCCCGTCCTTCAGGATGATCGGACCGTCCGGGAGCTCTTCCCGAAGCTCGGTTCCCAGCCCTCCCTTCACTTTGGGCACCTTTACCGGTCCAAGCCCAAAAGCAGCCGCTATGTGGACCGGTGCATCTTTCACCACCGTTGTTGCTTCCTCGACATGTTTAAATAGCATGGTCATCCTTTCTTCCATCTCCATTTGAACTTCATGACAAGATTCTTCTCTCAAATCCCTCCTTTTGTTCCAGATCGTCGACAAACCGGCATGATTCTTCCATAATCCGGTATGCAAAACAACATTCTCCAAAGAACCTCTAATATCCTCCATCAAAAAAACACTACTTTTGTAGAATTTTGTAGAATTGATTAAAATTTCTCATTATTCTGAAATTCACCATTGGTTGATAAAAATTTCAGCCCATGCGGGCAATTTTAGATGGAGTAATTTTTATGAAAACTGCTAAAAACGTGCCTCCGCTTACCTCCCTCCCCCTTTCCGATCGAACACCACCTGCAATTTACGTTAAGGTCAGCGACATACGATCCATGAAAGCGAATTCAAAAATGTGGTAATAACGACCCAAACCCGATATACTATAAATTGACAAAATCTGCATGCATTTTTATATAGAGACGGAGATGCTAAAATGGCCAAAGCAAAAATTGCCGGACTCACTCTAGCGGCTGTGCTGCTCGCACAATCCCCTGCCCTCGCGGCTGCCGAACCCCAAAAAATCGATATCGGCATCAACCAGGTTGCTATTAAAGTCAACGATCAGCCTTTTAGCAGCAACAATATTTTGTACAATGGAACTACTTACGTGCCTATTCGCGATGTTTCCGCCATGCTGAGTCTGCCTATTAATTATTTCGGCAACAGCAAAACGGTATATATCGGACCCATTAGCTCCGATGTCGGCCCTTGGGATGCGGCTCCCGCTACCCCCAGCCATGATCCTATATTGGAAAAATCGAACACTTCCATCAGTGTCCATTTAAACGCGATAACGATTAAAGTCGACGGTACTGAGTTGAATTCCGACAATATTTTATATAACGGAACTACTTTTGTTCCTCTCAGGGCCGTTTCTGAAATGATGAAATACCCGGTCAACTTCGACTCGGCAGAGCGTACGGTATACATAGGGAAGACAACTCACCAATTCCCTCCTAACAGCGAAACACAAACTCCCCCTCAAGAAGCTCCAAAGCAAGATGTGAAAAGTGACCCCGTTCCTGCGAGCGGAATGTACGCGGTTCCTGCTGAAGGAGATATGCAAGGTTGGCAATTGTTAAAAGGACACCGTTATGAGCAGGAAGCAAACATATATTTTCAGCGAAACGGGACTTATTTGACGGTAAAACTGGAGCCGATTCAAACACAAGATTTAAACCAGATTATTGAATGGACAGATGAAGACGGGAAGAAAAGGAAGACTAAGCTGGGGGATCTTTATAAATTATTCGGTACATTCAGCAACCAATATACGGATGATTTTTTATTAAACACTTTCGGTGATATATACGCTGACTGGCTGGCACCAAGTACTATAAAAGCCGATCAATTGGTCGAGCAATACCTCAAAGAGACAGGCCAGCTTAAGTAGCAAAATCCCCCGCCGGCCCAAGCCTGATGGGGACTTCCCGGCAAATCGACAGCGCCGCGCGAAGTGGTCGACCGACCGCCATCATGCAGCGCAACACAGCACGCTGGGATGCCCAAAAACCCCCGCGTCAGAGGCGATAGCTACAATCTGCCTGGCTGCGCGCGATGCGAAAAAACTGCAAAAGTCAGGCACCTCCGCGTCAGGGGTGGTAGCCCACAATCTGCTTGGTTGCGCGAAGAAAACCTGCAAAAATACATGAATTTGCGTCTTTGAGCGCTGGCCACGAACAATTCCTGCAAAAGTGCAGGTTTTCCCCGAACACATGGGCTCAGATCCACTTTCAGCAAAAATCCCTCCACTTTTGCAGGCTTTTCGCCAAAATGGGCCTTTTTCACAGAGAAAACCTGCACTTTTGCAGTTTTTTTCTCTTATCCCCCTCACTGCACAACGCCACAACCTGCTTTCGCTCGATCTGTTCGGCGAAGCGGAGATCCGTCACCCACTTTACAACAACGCCATAACCCGCTCTGGAGAGATGCATTGGAAAAGACCGGCCGCACCCCAATTTAAGCCCCCCTCTGGCTCCACCTAACCTGTCACTTTCTCAACAGTCTGATTTTCGTTTCCCGAGGGTTTCCAGTAAAATCCAGAGGCCGAAGACCGCCAAACGCTACCGGGCGTTTAACAAACGGCAGCGGCGACTTTGGAGTACATTGCGGTTTCGCACCGTGTGCAGCTCCCAGTGCGCAGTGCGGCGTCTCATGACGGCGGCCGTCCCGTTACCTCCGCACCGCTTCGCGGTCGGACAAGTAGCTCGTCGGCACTTCCCCCGTTATGCGCTTGAACACGCGGTAAAAATACGACGGATCGCCGTACCCGACGAATTCCGCGATTTCCGTGACGGTCAGGGCCGAGTGCCGCAGCATGTAGACCGCGGTTTTGATGCGCATCGCATGCACGTACTCGCTGATGGTCTGTCCGGTCACTTTGCGGAACATCGTCGCCGTGTGGTTCGGTGACCTGCCGATCGCTTCGGCAAGCAGCTCCTTCGTGACTTGCTCCCGGTAATGGTTCTGAATGTATTCCTTCATCTGATCGACCAAATGCTGCAAAGCATGCGAGACGGCCCCCTGATCATGCTCCCTGTTCATGTGTACAAGCACTTCCTGGAGCAGCGCCTCGCACATCGCAAAATAGTACGATTTCCGTTCGCTCCACTGCTCGTACATCGTGCGGATGCGTTCCAGAATTAGTTCATATTTGCCGGTTGCGCAGCACAAATAGTTTGCGGACCGCAGCAAAGGAAGCGCCTCTGCGGCCTGCTCCGGTTCGAAGCGGACCGTATATTTTTCGTGCATCAGGGTGGGCACGCTTTTGCCGTAGTACGGGACTCCTCCCGGAATGAGCAGCGTCTGCCCTTTTTCCAATACGACCTTTTTGTCGTGGATCCAGTAGACGCATTTCCCGTAGCAGACAAGCACCAGCGTCCATGCCGAATGCGAATGGGTCTCTTCCGCATACCAATTGCTGCTTTTATCGTAAACAAGAGAAACGACCTGCATGCGAACACCGCCAATAATACTATGATACATAGATCATACTATATTTCATATCCGTTTTTCACCTTTCGTACTAGAATGAAGCCAACAAGTAAATTCAACCCGAAAGGATGAACCGATCATGAGAAAGACGAAAATCATTTGTACGTTAGGCCCTGCATGCGATTCCGTACCTGTTTTGAAAGAGCTGATCGCCGCCGGCATGAACGTCGCGCGCTTGAATATGGCCCATGGCGATCTGGATGAGCACCGCCGCAGAATTGCTGCCGTCCGCGAAGCCGCTCGGGATATGGGAGTCACGATACCGATCCTGATGGATATCAAAGGGCCGGAAATCCGCATCGGACAATTGGAAGAGGCGTCCTATGATTTGTTTAAAGATCAAACTTTCGTGCTGACCACACAGCAAATTATGGGCAATGGCAACCGCGTGTCCGTCAACTACCCAGGGCTTCCGCAGGACGTGAAGCCGGGCGCTATCGTCCTTATTGACGACGGCTCCATCGAGCTTCAAGTCGTCGAAACAAGCGGAACCGATGTCATGTGCCGCGTCCTGACCGGAGGCGTTCTCAAGCAGCGCAAGGGCGTCAACCTGCCGGGCATTCGGACATCCCTGCCGGGCGTAACCGAGCGGGATATCCAGCATATCGAGTTCGGGGTTCAGGAGAACATCGGCATCATTGCCATGTCTTTCGTCAGAAACGGAGACGATGTCAGAGCCGTCAGAGAAATTCTCGAGAAGCATCAGGCGGGCCGCACGCCGATTATTTCCAAAATCGAGAATGAAGAGGGCATGACGAACTTCGCGGACATTTTGCAAGCTTCCGACGGCATTATGGTAGCGCGCGGTGACTTGGGCGTGGAAATCGCGACGGAAGAAGTGCCGATTGCGCAAAAAGAGATGATCCGCGCCTGCAACCGGGCCGGCAAGCCGGTTATTACCGCTACGCAAATGCTCGATTCGATGCAGCGCAATCCGCGCCCTACGCGGGCCGAAGTCAGCGACGTGGCCAACGCCGTTCTGGACGGCAGCGACGTGGTGATGCTCTCCGGCGAAAGCGCGGCAGGCAAATATCCCGTCGAATCCGTAAAAACGATGGCCGCCATCGCCGAGCGCACCGAGCAATCCATCGAGCACAACGCCGCGCTGGAGCTTGACAGCGAACTTACGAATGAAATTACGGAAGTGATCTGCCAAGCCGTCGTTTCATCCGCTCAGCGGCTGCAAGCGGCTGCGATTCTGGCTCCGACGGAGAGCGGATTTACCGCGAGAATGATCGCGAAGTACAAACCGTCCGCCCCGGTGCTGGCGGTCACCTCGAACGAGCCGGTCATCAATTTGCTCAGCATGGTCCGGGGCGTTACCCCGATCCTCGGCGAGCAGCACGATTCGACCGACCAAATTATCCGTTCCGCGATCCAGCAGGCGGAAGGTCTCGGTTATGTGAAACCGGGCGATCTCGCCATCGTCTCCGCCGGTATCCCGATCGGCAAATCAGGCACGACAAACTTGTTGAAAGTGGAACGAGTATAATCCGCAAAAGAGCGCCGATCCCCAAGATCGGCGTTCTTTTTGTATACGTCGACTGGGGGTTCGGTAAAGCTTATAGCTATGAGTAGACATCCCTTGAACTCGAATGATAAGAGGGGAGCCGGTCTGGAAACCGCTGCCACTTGCGAATCGTGGAAAACTGTTCGAAATTTCATACAGAAATTGTGCTGATTTCGTAAAATCGAAAAATAAGTATGAAAAACCGAACATAATCGTGCCCTGCAGTGGTAAAAGATGACTTTTGTATGCGAAAAATCATATAGAAAAGCGTAAAAGGGACTGCACTAGCAGGCTGTTGAGAAACCCCTTTTTTTCCTGGATGCTCAAAAAAAGCACCAAAAGTATGAGCTAAATATCCCTCTCAGATCGTTTTAAATCAATTTTTCTCTTCGAGATGAGTGGCCCCCACATAAAAATTAATCTGAGAGGAAACCTGTCAGACTTTCTCAACAGCCCGAATAGGCCATCTCACGGCAACCGGTTACAGCATCCACCCGACACAGCCCGATTGGAGATCGAGCACGCGAGTCTGCAGTCGCCGAACATCCCCATTCCTGTCTGCCGCCGGACGGACGAACCCAAAATGATGGGGCAACCTGTTTACAGGTGAGCCAGTGGAAAAAGGGCGGGAGTCCCCTTTTCAGGGGGTTGGCCGTGCTTACGCATAGTAACGTCGCAGCACGCGGTCGGCAAACTTTGAGCGCGCCTTAGAGACGCTTGTTTGTAACATGCCCTCCCTCGTATTTATGGGGAAACCTCACAAAATCTCAATCATTCGCAGGATTTCATAGTATCCCAAACGAGCACCATTGGTTAGGCGGAGGCATTTACAGGGCTGATGGAAGCACCGGCTAAGCCGGTGGTTATGACTGTTGTTCAGCCCAGCTTTTGCTGGTGGCGAATATGGCCTGTCGCGTTAATTTCCCCGCCCACGATAATGAGGAGCGCCGATATGTAGAACCAGGTCATAAGCACGATGACTCCGCCCAGACTCCCGTAAGTTGCGCCGTAATTGGTAAACTGGCTGATATAGTAGGAGAAGCCCCATGATGTAAGCTGCCAGCCCGCCCCCGCGAACAAGGCGCCGGGAAGGACGCTTTTGCAAGTCAGACAAGTGTTCGGAGCTATGTAATAAATACCGGTAAAAACGATAAATAAAATAATGAAATTGATGACCCAACGCATGACGTTCCACACTTCAATTTGCGCTTTCGGGACATGGACATGAACGTGCATCCAGTTGCCGATCCATTGTCCGAAGACGCTCAGCAGCAAGGCCGAGGCGATGACGATCAGCATGCCGACGGTCAGCATCACAGCCAGCAAGCGGGAATGAATGAAGCTTTTGCGCTCAGGCAGCCCGTACGCTTTGTTCACGGCGAGCACGATGGAATTCATCGCCGCGCTGGCGCTCACAAGAGACAAAATCAGCCCGAAAGAAAGGCTGCCCCCTCTTTTTACATCCAGCAAATCAACAATGCTTTTCTCCATCCCCCGCGCGACCTCTTGAGGCACGTACTCTTCGAGCAGAGCCAGGACATCCTTGGTCTCTATAGGCAAATAACCGAAAAGACTCATGATAAAAATCAGGAAGGGAAACACCGACAGCAAAAAATAGTATGCGCATTGCGCGGCAAGCCCCAAAGCGTCGTCCCGCTGAAATTGCCGCCACAGCGCTTTGAAGTAGGACGGAATTTTGATCCTCATCGCGATCCGTTTCCTTTCGCTTTGAAATGGAGTTTCCCGTTACAGGTTAATATGGCTTTCCCTCGCCCATTTTACCAATATTTTTTGTGGTTTCAGGGCTCCGGTTCCAGAAGTCTGTCCGATGAACCCGCAGCTCCGACCGCCGGACTCCCGGGCGAACTGCAAGGATGTGCAAAGCGTGCAAAATAGTCTCAGCCCCCGTAACCGGTCCGCAAAAATATTACGATTGTGCTGCAAGAGCCGCTTCCTTTACAGTTAAAGCAATTTCAACTATCTAGGAGGACAAAAAGATGGCCGACTTCAACATGCAATCGTTTCGGCAGCCGGACTCGGCGTACCGGATTCATCCGTTCTGGTTTTGGAACGGGGAGATGGAAGACGATCAAATCCGGCATCAGATCGATGAAATGGCGGACAAGGGCGTGGGCGGTTTTTTCGTGTGCGCGCGTCAAGGGCTGCAAATCCCCTACTTGTCCGAAGCATGGTTTCAAAAAGTGCGGGTCGCCCTGGAAGCGGCGAAGCGCAAACATCTGGGCGTTTGGCTGTACGACGAATACCCTTATCCCAGCGGAATCGCGGGAGGGGAAGTCACGCTGGAGCATCCGGAAGCCAAGCATTACACGTTGACGCACCGCGCGCAGCGGGTCCGGGGCGGGGAACATTGGTCGGCCGAGCTGCCGTGGGCGCGGATTTTGTACGCCAAAGCCGTTCCCGTTACCTCTAGCGGGGAGAAAATATGGCAGGAAGCCGTGGACGTGCGCGCCTCGATCGGGAATTTTCAGGCGGAGCCGATTTTTCAGAAAGCGGGGTTGACGGCTTACAACCAGAAGCGTTTTTTCACATACCGCACCGTTCAAAAGATCGAATGGACCGCGCCTCCCGGCGAATGGGAAGTGCTGGTCGTGCAAGAGCAGGAAATCGAAGATTTCAAATATTACGGCACATTCGTCGACCCATGCAACCGGGAAGCGATGGAGACCTTCATCCGGCTGACGCACGACAAATACGCACAGCATTTCGGGGACTATTTCGGGACTACGATTCGGGGGATATTTACGGATGAAATCGGCCTTTTGGGCAGCATTCCGTGGTCGCCGCAGCTGCCCGCCTTTTTCCTGGAGCGCAACGGCTACGATCTACGGGAGCATCTTCACGCCCTGCTCTACGAGGAGGCGGATGACGCAGCCAGGGTTCGCTACGACTATTATCAAGCCGTCCATTTGCTGCTGCTCGGCGCTTACCATAAGCAAGTCCATGATTGGTGCGAGCGGCACGGACTGCAATATGTCACCGAAGTGCCTTCGGTAAGGCACACGACGCAGTTGTACAGCCATGTGCCGGGCGGGGATACCGCTCACGAGAAGCTGGGCAGGCCGCTTGACTGGATTTTGAACAACCATCCGGAAAGCTTCCGCAGCAGCGCCAAAATGGTCAGCTCCCTCGCCCGCCAATTGAACAGGGAACGCAATCTGATCGAGTGTTTCCACAGCGTCGGCTGGTCGATGACTTTGCAGGATGCGAAATGGATGATCGACCGGATGGCCGCGCAGGGGACCAATTTTTTCAATTTCCATGCCTTTTTCTATACGCTGGACGGATTGACGAAGCACGACGCTCCCCCTTCGCAATTTTTGCAAAATCCGTATTGGAAACATTTCAAACAGCTCGGCGACTACGTTGGCCGGATCAGTTATGTCATGAGCTGCGGGCAAGCGGATATTAAAGCGGCCGTGCTGCAGCCGACGACATCTCTGTGGGCGCACATGGGAAATCCGTTCCATCATTTCGATTACGGCGGCAATCAAGCGGAGGAAAAGCGGAAGCTCACCGATTTAAAAGCTTGGTGGACACGCATTTGCAACGAGCTGACGATGAGCGGCAGAGATTTTGACCATCTCGATGCCGAACTGCTGGCGGAAGCGGACGTAAAAGACGGGCATGTCACGCTGGGCGCCGCAAGCTATTCCATCGTCATCGTGCCTCCCGTCACGAATCTGGAGAGCGGCGCCTGGGCCAAGCTGCAAGCTTTCCTAGCGCAAGGCGGCACCGTCATCAGCATGGGGCAGCTGCCGTACCAGGCGATTGAGCCGTCGCGGCGGGAGGACGCCGCCGCGATGGCAAGTGCGTTCGGTCTGCCGGGAGCGTCCGGCGAACAGTTTTGGAGCGGCTCCTCCCGGGAAGCGGAGCCGGCGAATTGGTCCAAAGGTACGGCGGCGAACGCGTACCATTTGCCCTTCACCACCGACGCCGCGGCACCGGCGGCGCTCGGCAAGATGACAGCGCTGCTCGAAGAGCTGCAGCCGCTGGCTGTGAAGCTGACCCCCGCCTGCGGCCGGTGGGGGATCTTGATGCAGACGCGGCGCATCGCCGGGGATGCCTTCCTGGTGTTCGTCAGCAACCAGGAAGAGGCGCGCCGCGAGGTGTCATTGCAGGTTACGGCTGCGCTGTGGGCCGGAACCGGCACTGAAGATGGCGATCTGCACGCCATCGCTTTCTCGGAGCTGTCGCTGGATAGCGGCAGCGAAACATCGGCGGCGGCCCGCCGGGACGGGACGGTCTGGAGCCTGCCGGTGGCGCTGGCTCCCTACGAGTCCCGGCTGTTCCGGCTGACCCGCGTCGGCCGCAGCGCAGCGGCCCTCGCCCCGGCGGCCACCGCCAGCCCGTGGCGTCTGCCCATCGCCGCCTCGGACAAAGATCTGTGGACGCTGCGCACGGAGCAGGACAACGCCGTCCGCTTCGACACGTTCCAGCTCACGATTGCGCAGCCGGACGGCTCGTTGGCAGGCGCGCCGGCTCAGGTGCAGGTGAAAACGTTCATCGATCAGTGCGCCGATCTCGCGGCTTCGACGAATCTGCCCGTGCAGATGAGCCAGCTGTTCGGCACCCCGATGCGCATCGGGCTCGCTTATCCGCTTCAAGCGCGTTACGCCGCTTCGTTTATCGCCCGGCAGACGCCGGAGAAGGCCCGGCTCGTCATGGACCAGGGCGCAGTGTCCGGCAGCGGAGCCATCCTGATCAACGGCCATCGTCTGGAGAAGCCGGCCTTTGAGCGGAGCTTCCTGTACGATCATATGAACATAGCTTGCGATATTGCCCCCTATTTGCAAGAAGGGGTAAACACGATAGCCGTTGACGTGGACATCGAACACGACTGGAACGGGCTTGTCGATGCTCTTTACATTACCGGAGCTTTCCATGTCGGCTTCGATGACGACCGGCGTCCGGTGCTGAAGCCGCCCGCCGTACAAAAGCAGCCGCTGGCTGCGGGACCTTATCCGGGGTTCCCTTATTTTGCCGGCACCCTCTCGTTCACTCGAACGGTAGAGCTGGACGTATTGCCGGATGCCGCGGCCTTCGAGCTTTCGTTCGAGGGACTGGACCCGCAGTTCCATGAGGTGGCGGAGGTGCTCGTGAACGGCCATTCCCTTGGAGCCCGCGCCTGGATGCCTTACCGTTTCACAGGAAACACAAGCTTGCTCCGCCAGGGCGGCAACGAAATCGAGGTGCGCGTAACCAATACGCTCATAGGGCTCCTTGAAGGCAAATATTTCGATTATGCCAAGCATGAACTGAAGCCCGTGAACGGCAGGCTTTAACATTTGAACCCGAGAAAGGAGCGCGGCATGGATGGCATCATCACTCCAACAAAAGCAGATAAATGCCGGCATTTCCTATAGCAAACGCAAAGGCGGATTAGCCAGAGACCTGCTCCGCGATAAATATTTGTATCTGCTGGCGCTGCCGGGCATTCTGTTTTTCCTCATTTTCAAATTTATCCCGATGTGGGGGGTTGTCATTTCTTTCCAAAACTACTCCCCCTTTGCGGGGATTACCGGCAGTGAATGGGTCGGCTTCGAGCATTTTCAGCGCTTTTTCTCGAACCCCGACTTCATGCTGCTGTTCCGCAACACGATGGCGATCAACCTGCTCAATCTGATCCTGTTTTTTCCGCTGCCGATCGTGCTTTCCTTGCTGCTGAACGAGCTGCGCAGCGTAGTATACCAGCGGGTCGTCCAATCGATTATTTATATGCCGCACTTTTTATCCTGGGTCATTATTTCAGGCTTAACCTTCCTGCTGTTCGCCAAGGGCGAGGGGCTCGTCAATAAAATGCTGGAAAGCATCGGCCTCTCCCGCATCGACTTTCTGACAAACCCGGATTCGTTCTGGTTGATGCTTACGGCTCAGTCGATTTGGAAGGAATGCGGTTGGGGCACGATCTTGTTCCTCGCGGCTGTGGCTAGTATCGATCCGGGAGTATACGAAGCTGCCAAAATCGACGGCGCGGGGCGTTTGCGCCAAATGTGGAGCATTACGCTCCCGGCGATTCGCAACGTGATCATCACTTTGCTTATACTGCGGCTCGGCCATATGCTCGATGTCGGATTCGAGCAAGTATTTCTGATGTACAACGGCGCTGTCTCTCAGGTGGCCGAAGTGTTCGATACGTACGTGTACCGGGTCGGCATTCAGCAGGGCGAGTTCAGCTACAGCACCGCCGCCGGATTGTTCAAATCGGTCGTAGGGCTGGCCCTGGTCGTGCTGGCGAACTGGATCGCCAAAAAAATGGGCGAAGAAGGCGTGTATTAATGTTATGAAGATCGGGTTAACGATTCGCAGGAGGACGACACTATGAAACCAGGGTTAGGAAACCGTCTTTTTCAACTCATCAATATCGTCGTATTGGGGCTGGTAGCGGCCGCCACCTTTTTTCCGCTTTACTACGTATTCGTCGTTTCCTTTACGGACCCGACCGAATATCTGAAAAAAAGCTTCGTGCTGTTCCCCCGCGTCTGGTCGCTGGAATCGTACAAATTTCTGATGGCGACGGGGGCCTTTCCGAAATCGATCGCCGTGAGCATATACGTGACGCTGGTCGGAACCGCCTGCAGCTTGATCGTCACCTCGGCGCTCGCTTATGCGCTCTCCCGCAAAAGAATGCGCGGCAGACAGCTGATTTTGCTGGCGATCCTGCTGACTATCCTGTTCAATCCGGGGATCATCCCGAACTATATGCTCGTTCGCGAGCTGAAGCTGATCGATAGCCTGTGGGCGCTCATTCTTCCGGCTTTGGCAAGCGGGTGGAACGTGATTTTGATGAAAGGCTTCTTCGACAGCATTCCCGCCGAACTGGAGGAATCCGCTGCGATGGACGGCTGCAACGACTTGACTGCGTTTTTCCGGATCATTTTGCCGCTGTCTCTCCCGTCGCTGGCCGCTTTCGGACTGTTTTACGCGGTAGCGTACTGGAATCAATTTTTCAACGCGCTCATTTATATCAACGATTCGGCCAAATGGCCGCTCCAGGTTATGCTGCAAAACATTTTGCTGAACGCCAATAACGCCGATCTGCGCATGGACGCAACCACCGTCGCGCCGCCGTCGGAAACGCTCAAAATGGCCGCCGTTATCGTCGCCACGATTCCGATTCTGCTCGTATATCCGTTCTTGCAAAAGCATTTCGCCAAAGGGGCTATGGTCGGCTCAGTCAAGGGATAAGCAGGCATCAGGTAGAGGATTTCAGCTCAAGATGTCGAAAAACGTGTTTATAAAATGTCCTGGAAGGTGAGCATCTTGACTGAAATGATGACATCGCTGCTTCGCTACTTGCAAAAAAACAAATACAACAGCCGCTTTTTCCGCAGAAGTCTGGCGATGATTTTGGTTATGGCCAGCATACCCGGCCTCATCATCGGGCTCAGCATTTATTGGATCGCGACGAACAACATTGAAGAAGAATTGCAGCGTCTGCATCAGAACCAAATCAAAAACCGGGCGGACAACATCGACGACCAGCTCGCTTCTCTGGAAATGACGATCTCCCATTGGGCGTTTGACTCCAAATTCGACGAGAAGCTGAAATCGCTGAATTTTGCCTACGATTACGATCAGGTTCAGGATATGTACCGGACCCTGCTCCAGATAGAAAGCGCGCACCCGCTGCTGGAAAAAGTCGAGCTGTTTTTGGATAAACCCCGGCCTCTGACGTTTTCGAAGGAACAATACACGTTTTTGAGCAAGCTGTCCGATATTGAAAGCTACGAAACGATATTCAAGCACGGAAAATCGGTATTTTGGGAAAACCCTTATCCCAAAGGGGCGGCGAAGCAGGCCATTACGCTGGTCGATAAAATCCCCGGGGCAAGCAGCGAATCGTTCGGCGCGATTATCGCTACGATCAATCAGGAGAAGCTGCTGCAGCTGCTCAAAACGTTAACTCCTTACGACGAAGGAGCGACGCTGCTGTTCAACGAAACCGAGGACTGGAACTTGACCAGCAGCAGCGCGGAGGGCCACGATTTGGACCAGGCGATCAAGCGGGAGTACGCGAAGCGCCAATCCGCGCTCGAACTCCGCGCAGACGATCTGGGGAAAAAGCCGGAATCGTTTCTTTTCGAATACAAAAAGGTGTCCTACTCCGTTTCATACGGGCATTTCAGCCGTCTCGGGCAAACGTGGGTCTACATGTCGGCAGCTCCGCTGTCCTCCATCACCGCTTCTGTCGTTACGATTTCCCAGTGGATTCTGATCGTCAGCTTTACCGGCCTGCTGCTTGCTCTGCTGCTGTCCTGGTTCGTTTCCCGCCGCATCTACTCGCCCGTTCACCGGCTCATGACTTTGCTTACCGGGGAGAAGCACGATGGAGCAAGGGACGAATTCGCGCTCATCGAGAAGCATTGGCAGCACTTGTCGAAGGAAAGCGAGTCGATGCGCTCCAAGCTTAACGAGCAAATCCCGCACTTAAGGGAAGGGTTTTATTTGCAGCTCGTACAAGGTTATTTGTTCGCGCTGCAGGAAAGCGATATCAAGGAAAGAATGAAAAGCTACGGCTGGGAGACCGATGACCGCCAGTTTGCTGCGCTTATGTTCCAATTGACCGGGTTTTCCAACCCGGAAGGCAAATTTTCAACCGGAGACGAGAGTCTGGCTACCTTTGCAGCTTCCAACATCATTAACGAGCTGCTGCAAAACGAGTACGAGCAGGCGGAAATTATTAATTTCCACAATTTTTCGGTCGGTGTGCTGCTGTCCTTTCCTGCCTCCCACCCTGTCAAATGGCTGGAAGAAGATTTGGAGCAGGTATGCCTGGAGGTGGCCCGGACGATTAACCGAATCCTGAAAATGCAGGTGACGGTGTCCATATCCAAATGGATTCATAACGTCAAACAAATACCGCATTTGTTCGAGGAAGTGAGACAGGCGTTGGTATACCGGGATTTGCTGGACGACAATCAAATTATTAGAACGGAGCAGATCTCCAAACTCAATCAGTTGAAAGAAAGCAGCTATCCGTTCACCCTGGATAAAGAAATCATTCACGCGATCCGCAGCGGGCAGGAAACGGACGCTGCCCTACTAATCAACCAGTTCATGGAAGAGCTGTCCGCCAACGGGTCGACGGAGTTCGTGCTTCAGCAGGGCATGCTGCAGTTGCTTGGGAGCATCCGTTATGCGGCGCTGCAGTCCGGCATGAACCCTGTCCAACTGTTCGGCAGCGTCAATCTGTTCGAGCAGTTGGCTCAGATCAAGGAACCGGAGGAAATGCTCAAATGGTTCCGGCACAAGGTGATCGCCGTTTTCGTGCAGGAGATGATCAGCCGCCAGGACTACCACTTCAAACATACGATCGAGCAAATTATCGTCTATTTGGGCGAGCAGTATATGACACCGCTTTCCCTCGAATCGTGCGCCGAGCTGTTCGGAACGAGTCCGTATACGTTAAGCAGGGCGTTCAAACAAGTGACAGGCATTAACTTTATCGATTATTTGACGAATATCCGCATCGCGAACGCCAAGAAGCTGCTGGCCGAAACGGATATGAAAATCAACGAAGTGGCGGACCGGGTCGGCTATCAGCACAGTTACTTCAACCGGCTGTTCAAAAAGTACGAGGGCATCACGCCGAGCCAATTCCGTGAGCTGCGCGGCTCCTAAGAAAAGTTCAAGGCCGCAATATAGTCCTATCTTTTCGGAAACCGCCTACAAAAAAGTACGATTGCCGATCAAATTAAAATCAACTAATGTCTACCTTGTGTTCGACACAGAATGTTCGCTCCGCAGAAGACATGAACAAGGGAGGACCACTTAATGAAACAGAGTACAAACAAGAAAGCGGCGCTGGGCTCGCTTGCGCTATTGCTGGCTTTATCCGGCGTTTTGACCGCTTGCGGCGCCAAAGACAATACGGGAGGAAAAAGTGCGGCCAATGATGAAGGCCCTTTGAAAGTCAGAGTGATGACGATTTTGCTCAGCCCTTCCCCGGCGGCGGATGACAACAAAATCAAGCAGGCGATCGAAAAAGCGACGAACTCCAAACTGGACATCCAGTGGGTATCCGGCAACAACTACACCGACAAGCTGAACGTGACGCTCGCTTCCGGGGACATTCCGGAGCTGATCACGATCAACGATCCGTTCACATCGGTGTTCCGCAACGCGGTTACGCAAGGGGCGTTCTGGGATTTGACGCCTTACATCAAAGACTATCCGAATTTGAGTTCCAAAATTTCCAAAACCGCCTGGGAACTGACGAAAATGCAGGACGGCAAAAACTACGGCATTCCGCGCCCGCGCCCGTCCGAGGCCGACTCGTTTTTCGTCATCCGCAAAGACTGGCTGGATAATCTGGGCCTGAAAGTTCCTACAACGACGGATGAACTGTACGAAGTTATGAAAGCCTTTGCGGAAAAAGACCCGGACAAAAACGGCAAAAACGATACGATTCCGCTTGCCGCCTATATGAATCCCCCTGCCGACATGGGGACCCTGGGGATGATCGAGAACAGCTTTACGGGCGCCAACGTGAAGAACGATAAATGGAAGCTTGTGGACGGCAAAATGGTGAATACGGTGCTGCTGCCGGAAAGCCGTCAAGCGCTTGAGTATTTGGCGAAAATGTACAAGGAGAAGCTGCTGCCGGAAGATTTCGCTTCCTTGAAGCTGACCCAGGCTTCGGACTTGTTCAAGGGCGGCAAGGCGGGCATCATTATGGAAAAAGCCGGGACGATGAACGACTATTACCAAAAGCTGAAAGAAATCGATCCGAAAATAAAGCCGGAAGACTTCTACCCGCTGACAAATATAAACGGCTACAACCCGAAAGGACCGGGCTTCTCCGGTATGGTCTCGATTCCGAAATCGGTTCCGGAGGCTAAGATGAAGCGCATCCTGAAGCTGGTCGACACATGGATGAGCGACGAAGTATTCGCCATTCAGCAGTATGGCATCGAAGGCATTGACTACACGGTGAAAGACGGGCAAAAAATTATCAACACCGAGCAGTTGGCCAAGGATAACGGGCCGGATTTTAACCAAATCGTATATGTCGCCGATCCGTACGCCAGCTCCACGAAAGTGTTTTTCCCGAAAGAAGCGAACGAATTGTACAAAAAGATTCAGGACGAACGCGCCAAAACGAGCGTAGCGGACGTCAGCATCGGGCTGTACTCCCCAACAGTGCAAAAGCTGCTTCCGGAATTCGAGAAAAAAGCGCAGGATTTGAAAACGAAAATTATTTTGGGCCGCGAGCCGATCTCGGCTTGGGACGATTTCGTCGCCAAAGCCAAAACCGATGCCGACTTGGCGAAGATGAGCCAGGAAATGACCGAAGCCTACCAAAAACGCAGCGGCGCAGGGGGCGCCAAATAAGCTTGGGCAGACCAAAGGAGGACATGAGCGGGTGAGCGAGCGTTATATCGATGAGAACGAAAGTATTTTCATGAAATGCGGGGACCGGGTCGAGGATATTTTGCTGACGGTCGCGGGCCGATACATCGGCAATAATCCGCCGCATCCGATGGCTTACCGGGCTTTTTGCGCCGACGGCATTTTGAAGAAGCACGATTACAGCTATGATTTCAATCTGACGGAGCGCTTTCCGGAGATGCGGAACGGCCAGCATGTGTACGCTTGGAGCAAATATTGGAGCGATGCGGAGGCGCCGCTGAACTTTATTTTGCACTGCTACGGGCCGCTGACGCTGTACGCGAACGGCGCTCAGATTTATAAAGCGAATATTGCCGATGAGCTGAACAGAAAGCGGAGAACCGTAGTGACGATTCCGCTAAACAAGGGATGGAATCATCTGGCGTTCCGGTTTACGAAAACGGAGGCGGGCTGCGGCGGTTCCCTCGGGCCGGGCTCGTACAAGAGCAATCCGGTCCATTTCCTCGCTCCGTCGCCGGAACGGTCCGGGCACGAAGGATGGATTTATACGGAGCCGCAGGATACGGTCTGGAGCACGCTGCCGGGGGAAGGCAGCAGCGAAGCCGACGGCGGCGTGAAGTGGTTCCCCGAGCTGCGATGGAGCGGTTCGCAGCAAGCGGACGGCCCGATAGCGCGGATATTCGGCGATTTGCAGGGCAAGTACGCGTTGGCTTGGACGAAGCTCCGCTCGCTCTCGGCCTCACTCTCGCAGGAGCCCCGCCAGGTGGAACTGACCGGCCGCGCCTTCGGCGCCACGGCGATTTATTTGGCCGGCCGGCTGCAGGCCTCCATCGAGCAGCCGGGCCCTTTCCGCGCCGTGCTCAGCCTGTCTTGCGGCCTGCACGATTTGACCGTGCAGAGCTTCGGCGCCGGGTTCGAGCTGGACCCTCTGCCTGAGGGCGTGCAGTTGGTTGAGCCGTATCCGGTGCATGGGAACAAGGACACCTGGCTGTATTTGGGTCCTTTCGCCGCAGATGAGGCGATGCCGAATCCCGCCGAGTCCATGCATTCGCTGGTGGATACGCGGGAAGGCGGGACTTTCTGGCGGCTCGACCAGCCGAATACGCGGGTGCGGCCATTCGCCGAAAACGCGCTGTTCGGCAAATGGAATTACCCGCTGGGCGTGACCCTCTACGGCATGCTGCAGACGGGGAAGCTGCTGGACCGCGACGACCTGCGGCAGTACGTCTATCAGCACATTGAAACGTGCACCCGCCTGTACGGGTATGCCAAATGGGACAAGGAACAATACGGCGCCTCAGGCGTATTGAACACATTGGCTACGCTCGACAGCCTTGACGACTGCGGCTCCTTCGGAGCCACGATGCTGCTGGCGCTGCAGGAGCGCGAGCTGCAAGGCGCGGAGGCGATCGCCGACGTGATCGCGGATTATATCGGCAGCAAGCAGGAGCGCCTGCCCGACGGCGCATTGTACCGCAAACCGCGTCATGTCGACTTTCCGAACGCGACGCTGTGGTGTGACGATCTGTACATGAGCGTGCCTTACCTGTGCCGCTGTTATCAGCGGACGGGAGAGATCGGCTTTTTGGATGATGCGGCCAATCAGTTCGTGCAGTTCAAAAAGCGGTTATTCATGCCCGAGCGGCAGATCATGTCCCATGTTTACGATTTCGGTATAGACAAACCGACGAGAATCGCCTGGGGGCGCGGCAACGGCTGGGTGCTGTTCTCGCTGTCCGAACTGCTGGAGGTGCTGCCGGAGCAGCATAGCCGCCGCAAAGAGCTCCTTCAATTTTTCAATGAATTGTGCGAAGGCTTTTTGCGTCTGCAAGGCCACAGCGGCCTGTGGCATCAGGTGCTCACCGAGCCGGAGTCGTATGAGGAAACATCCTGCACCTCGATGTTCCTCTACGCCTACGCGCGCGGGATACGCCACGGCTGGATTGACGATGCGGACCGATACATGCCGGCCATTCAAAAAGGCTGGAACGGGCTGGCCCGCATCTCGATCGATAAGTACGGAAACGTGTACGGGGTGTGCCGCGGATCGGGCTACTCGTACAGCGTCGGCTACTACAAGGACGATCTGCCTTGGCTGCTCAACGATACGCACGGCATAGGCATCGTCTTGCTGGCCGGCATTGAAGTGCTGAAGCTGCAACGGTTTCTCGCCGACACCTGCAGCACCAAAGCCACCTGAGCTACCGGAGCTACCGAAGCCGCAAAGGCCGCCGGAGATGCCGAAGCCGCCGGAGGCGGGGCCAGCGCCCCAAAGCCACCTGATCTGCTGGGGGCACTGAAGCTGCCGGAGCCGGTACCAGCGCCAAATCCGCCGGGACCGATGCGGTATACTTCTGTCAAGCGGATTGCATCGTTAGAAGGAGGCCCCGGAAGAATGCGTTGCCAAAACGATGCTTCGCCAGCCGCACGCAAAAAAACTGCAAAAATCTGGCTGCTGAGAAAACATACATTGGAGGGGCGCATCCCTTTAGCGCGTTGAAAACCTGCAAAATCTGATTGTTGGCGCAGCTGTTCTTCCCCAACCCCCACCTCTCCTGTACGGGTCGCAACGGTGCTCAATAAGGGGGATGAGGCAGCTTGGGTAGGGAGAAAACCTGCGAAAGTGCAGGTTTTTTCCGTGAAATCGGCTAATTGGGGCGAAAAACCTGCAAAAGTGCAGGAATTTTTGCTGAAAGTGAATCTGAGCCCATGTTTTCGGTGAAAAGCCTGCACAAATGCAGGAATTCTTCGCAGCTAGCGATCAAGGGCGCAAATTCATGTATTTTTGCAGGTTTTCTTGGTGCAGCCAGGCGAGTTTGCGACTGGCTCTGGCGTGCAGATTTCTGAGCAGCCTGAAAAATACACCTTTATGCTCCTTGATGTATTTGCCTCAGAACTGTTCCTGCAAATCTGCAGGCTTTGCAAGCGAGAGGCAGGCAAGCAGGGGGGGCACGAGAGGGAAGTAGGAGGCCGTGCCTCCATTCCCCGAACTCAACATGCAGCCGACCCACCGCCGTCATGCAGCGTAACACCGCGCACTGGAAACTGCGTGCGGCGAAAAAAGAGGCTGCCCCAAAAGCGTGCGCATAGTATGGGAACGGCCCAAAAATCGAGCAAAAGGACCTCAAATTCCACTATCAAGTGGAGAATGAGGTCCTTTCTTCAGGTGAAATTTCGAGGCAAAGGGGCAGCCCCTTTTTCCGCTATGTTAGTTCGTGGAAGTGCTGTCCGTTGCGTCTGCGGCAGGCGCTTCCGGTTTTTGGTGCTTGTCTTCAACGAATTTTTTCAGCGTATCGGTCAAGCTGTCTTTGAGTTTGCTGATCAGGTCGTCTTCGCTAATTCCTTTGGCCGCTGCAATTTCAGCGATCGTCTTGCCGGAATCCAGCTCGGTTTTCAGCTCATCCTGCGTGATGCCCAGAATCGTCGTCAGCGCCTCAGAGTTCCCCAGGAAACCGCCGCCGAAGCCGCCGCCACGATGACCCTCGCCTCCGTTTTCTTGTCCGCCTTCAGGTCTTGCGTTCTCTATATGCTGTTTCAGGCGGGTCGCAAGATCCGCGGTGATTTTGTCCGCTTCCGCTTGCGTGATCGTGCCTGCCGTAACTTGGGCAGCGATTGCCGTTTTTTGAGCGTCAGTCAGCTTGGCCAGGAAATCATTCTCCGTCAAGCCGGCCGCTTGCGCGATTTCCAGCAGCGTCTTGCCTTCTTTCAGCGATGCCTGGATCGTGCTCACGTCTACGCCCAGCACGGTTGCCGCCGTTTCGTCGAGCTTGCCGCCTTGGAAGCCGCCGCGTCCGCCCTGCTCACCGCCGCGGAATCCTTCGCCTTTGTTGCCGAAGCCTTTGTTCTCAATTTGCTGTTTCAAACGAGTCGAAAGATCCGTTATCAGCTTGTCGGCCTGCTCTTGCGTCAGCTTGCCGGCCGTCACCTTCTCGTTGATCGCCGTCGTTTCGGCGGCAACCAGCTTCGCCAGGAAATCGTCCTCCGTCAAGCCGGCCGCTTGCGCGACTTCAAGCAGCGTCTTGCCTTCTTTCAGCGACGCCTGAAGCGTGCTCTCGTCTACGCCCAGCACAGCTGCCGCTTCCTTGACGATGCTGCCTCCGTAGAAACCTCCTTGGCGGCCGCCGCGGTCTTTGAAGCCGTCCGATTTTTGAACGGTCGAGCCGCTCACTGTATCGGCATACGCCTGATTATGTAGCGCTCCGACAAAACCTGTTCCAAGAACAAAAGATGCTGCAATCGTACCTGCGAGAATTTTTTTGCTAATAGTTTTCATATTGTTATTCCACCTTTTCGAATGTTTTTGTTGTTTACAAGACCAAGTATAGGCCCCTTTCCTGAATCCCCCCTGAGCGCCGACTTAATAAACCATGAGCGTTGCCTGAGGGTTTCCTGAGTCCGGCTGCCGTCGCATGAAACGCAAAAAAACTGCAGTTGTCTGCAGTTTGGCAAAGTCCGGCTGCTGTCAGGGAACAACACCAGCCTGTTTATTTTTCATATCCGTTAGGGTTGTTGAATTGCCAGCGCCAGGCGTCTGCGCACATGTCTTCAACGCCTTTCTCGGCAACCCAGCCTAATTGCTCGCGCGCTTTCGTTGTGTCCGCATAGCACGTAGCCACATCCCCCGGCCTGCGCTCCTCGATGCTGTACGATATTACTTTTCCGGAAGCTTTTTGAAAGGCTTCGACCATTTCAAGCACGCTGTAACCCCGGCCGGTACCGAGATTATACGCTTCGATCCCGCTCCTGGACAGCAGTTGTTCCAATGCTTTTAAATGCCCTTTGGCCAGATCGCTGACGTGAATATAATCCCTGACTCCGGTTCCGTCTACGGTCGGATAATCGTTCCCGTATACCCGCAGCTTTTCCAGTTTGCCGATAGCCACTTGGCTCACATACGGCATCAGATTGTTCGGCACGCCGTTCGGATCTTCCCCGATTCGTCCGCTGGGGTGCGCTCCGACCGGATTAAAATACCGCAGCAGCGATATGCTCCAGCTGTGATCCGAGATGTACAAGTCCTGCAAAATCCGCTCGATCATAAGCTTTGTTTGACCGTATGGATTCGTCGCGTCGAGCGGAAAATGTTCATGAATCGGCACCTGCTCAGGCACCCCGTAGACAGTTGCCGAAGAGCTGAACACCAATTTGCGGACATCGTATTTTTGCATGACATTGCACAGAATTAATGTGCCGGTAATATTGTTGTGGTAGTAAGATAAAGGAAAAGAGACCGATTCCCCCACTGCCTTTAACCCTGCAAAATGGATCACCGCTTCGATCGAATGCTCGCGAAACACCTGTTCCAGCCCCGCAAAGTCGAGCAAATCCAATTGATAAAATGCAAAATCCTTCCCCGTCAGCTCACGGACCCGCTCAAGCGCCTCCGGCTTGCTGTTCATCAGATTGTCGACAACGACGATCTCATAACCCTTGTCAAGCAGTTCGACACAGGTATGGCTGCCAATATAACCTGCTCCGCCAGTTACTAGAATGGACATGATTTCCGTTCCTCCAATTTACGATTTCATTGCGCCGGCGCATCTGCATGCAGCCTTTTTCCAACTTAATGGATTTATGCCATTTTAGCAAATACCAAAAAAACGCCCCACCCTTCTCAAGGAAAAGGATCAGTGCGCTCCGGTAACAAATGCATGATTACACAACGACTTTGCCGGACAGGTCATTATTGGCAGCCCCGGCGTTGATGTTCGTATATTTGGTTAACCCTCTGTCCAACTGTGCGAATGACCCTAAATAAGCTTGCACTTCACCAATTGTTAACCCCAAGCTGCGAGCCTCGCGAATCATTTCTACCCAGTCTGAATCCAAGGGATTGCGTTCCATACCCAATTGCACAAATACTTTGGACATACTATTACCTCCAATGTGAAGTTTGTTTGCAAAAAACCATCTATTAACGGTTTAATAGATTGGGTCGGTTGCACCACTAACTCCACATGCTCCAGGTGCCCACATACGGCGCATGTATCAAAGTATTCCCATAATTAATTATCCAATTGCGGAATAGATCTCAAGGCCTAAGACTGAAACATTTCTCATCAACCTAAGCCTATTATACAACGACCTTCTCCTAAATTCCACCAAAAAATTTGAAAAAAAACTGCTAGGTCATTGTTTTTTAGGAAAATGATACTAATGTATCCGCAATAGATAAGTAATTAGTAGGATGCTTACTTGTTGTTTTCCTGGTTTTTCTTCCATTTGCTGAATTCCAAAAATTCGCGAAACTGCTCCTTCGTTACTCCCGAATCCATCGCCTCTTTGACTAAATCCTGCCACTGGCTGTCCAGTTCTTCTTGCACTTTCGGCTGTTCTCCGTGCAGGATCAAGTCGAGCGGCACGTCAAGCGCAACCGCAATTTTTTCCAAAAATTGAATGGACGGATTTTTCTGAATATCTCTTTCCATATTGCTTAAATAAGATTTGGCGACTTCAGCCTTGGCAGCAAGCTCAGATAAGCTGAGTTTTTTTTCCAGCCGTAATCTTTGAATCCTTTTACCAATCACACTTATCATCTTCCTTTTTGCTTTATTCACCATGTTTACGCATATTATAGCAAAGTACCCCTGCCCAGACTATCGCTATATTTTCCAACCGCATACAATTTTCAGAAAAGAAAAAATGCATCTGCACAAAAATGGAGAAATAAAAGCGGTTAAACTTCTATTTGCCATTTAAGGAGATGCATTTCGAAGGCCTACCCCCGGTGTCCGGCGGGTTGCACAAAACAAACTTCGCCCGCCGGACTCTCAGCGCCGCCGTTCACTCGCCGGGGTTCGTCAAACGCCATTTGTTAAACTCAAGGAATTCTTTAAACTGGTGCTTGTTAATACCGGATGACATAGCTTCTTTAATAAGCTGATACCATTCCTGATCCAGTTCTGCGACATTCGTTTCCGGAGCTTCTTGATCAAGAAACCTGTCTACAGGCACCTTCAGAACGGAGGCGATTTTCTCGAGAAATTGTATCGACGGGTTCTTTTGAACATCACGTTCCAAATTGCTTATATATGATTTGGCCACGCCGGCCCGCTCTGCCAGCTCGGACAGAGACAATCCCTTTTCCTTGCGAAGCTGCTGTACTCGAGTTCCTATCATCAAGATCTTCCTTTTTTTAACGATGTAATATATTCCATGCTATCTGACAGCCGCTTTGTGCCGTAATGTGCTTTTCATGCAATCGATAACTCTCGTCTGCTCCTCTTCCATCATCCCGGATCCTGATGGCAAGCATAAGCCGGTGTTAAACAATTTCTCGGAAACACTTTCGTTCTCCGCATGCCGGTAATATGCCGCTCCCCCAAAAAGAGGCTGCAGATGAAGCGGTTTCCAAACCGGACGGGCTTCGATGTTTTCTGCTGTCATTGCTTCGAGTATGGATTTGACGCTTACGCCATGTTGTTCCTCATCCAGGGTGATCACGGTAAGCCATCGGTTCGACCTTGTGTTCTCCAATTCAGGCATAAATTGTATGCCCGGGATGCCGGATAGGCCCTGCCGGTACTTTTCGAAAATGGCTCTTCGAGCACTCACCCGCTCATCCAGTACGCCCAATTGCGCGCGCCCAATCCCTGCCAATACGTTGCTCATGCGATAATTAAAGCCAAGCTCCGAATGCTGGTAATGCACGGCCGCATCCCTGGCTTGAGTGGCCAAGAAACGCGCTTTTTGCAAATCATCCGGATCATTGGAAACAAGCATGCCTCCGCCGGACGTCGTAATAATTTTGTTTCCATTAAAGGAATAGATGCCGTACTTGCCGAAAGATCCGCTCGCTTGTCCTTTGTACGTCGAACCTAGCGACTCCGCTGCGTCTTCGATCACGGGAATATCGTATCGATTGCATAATGCAAGGATCTCGTCCATTTTCGCGCTTTGTCCGTATAAATTCACCACAATAATGGCCTTGGGCAGCTCTCCCTCACGGTCCGCATCCGCTAACGCGCGTTCCAACGCATCAGGCGACATGTTCCAGGTCTCAGGCTCCGAATCGATAAAGACGGGCACGGCTCCCTGGTAAATAATCGGGTTGGCGCTGGCTACGAATGTCAAGCTCGAGCAAAACACTTTGTCGCCCTGCTCCACGCCCAGCAACCGCAAAGCAAGATGAATGGCCGCGGTTCCGGAGCTTACGGCAGCTGCGCCGTTCATTCCGACATAGGCGGCAAGCTCGCTCTCAAAAGCATCGACATGCGGTCCTAGCGGAGCAATCCAGTTCGTTTCGAAGGCTTGGGCTATGTATGTTTGTTCCTGGCCGCTCATATGCGGAGCCGATAAATAGATTCTTTTTTTCTCCGATGTCACTTGCAACGCACCTTTCCTTCCAGCATGTTGAATTAAGATATATGAAATATAGTAATTTCCGGTCTGCAAAACATGCGGATCGGTAAAAAGCTGGTGCCGATCCCGCGGTTCACGTATAAAGGCATCCGCCTGTCTCCAATGGCGTACAATCCGTCTACATATTTTTGTCCAAGTTCCGGGGTGAAAAATGGCTTGGAGAACGGCTTGCGAATTTGGCCGCCATGCGAGTGTCCCGAGAATTGGGCGTTCACACCGAAACCGGAACAAATATCCGCAAGATCAGGCTCATGCGCCAGCAGCAAAACGCAATCTTGTTCCGACTTCCCTTGCAGCGTCTTCTCGATATCGAAGTGGCCGAACATATATTCATCCACACCTGCGATACATAAGCGCTGCCCATTTTCTTCGATATAGCCGTGCGCATTGATCAACACGCGAAAATTCGAATTTTGCAGCATCTGAACGGCTTGATCCCTCGCTGCATAATCGTGGTTCCCAAGGACAGCCCACTTTCCGCCGCGCGGCGCGCGCAGTTCCTGGAGCAAGGGCAGCACCGACGGCGACGGCGTTTCCAGCCACCCACGATCCAATAAATCGCCTGTAAAAAACAGAATGTCAGGCTGTAAATCGTTGATCATCCGCACGACCCGGCGGAACGATTCGCCATCGTAATGAAAGCCGAAATGCGTATCGCTGAATTGAACGATTTTCCAGCCCTTGAAGGCTTCGGGAAGCTTGCTGATCTTGAGATCCACCTTGCGTATCTGATACCAGAATCGCTCCCCAATGGCATCCGCGGTTCCCACTACGCCTGATCCGAGCAAAATCAATCCCGCTTTTTTCAAAAAACTTCGCCGGGATATCTTCTTTGGCTCAGTCATGTGCGGGCTCCGGTAGCTTGCCGATTACCTTCGCAGGAGTTCCCACGGCGGTGCTGTGCGGCGGTACCGGACGAATGACAGCAGCGCCTGCCCCAATCACGGACCATTCCCCGACCGTCATTCCCGGAATGACGGTTGCTCCCGCGCCTATCATAGCCCCTTCCGCTACCTTCACATCGCCGGTCAATGTTGCGCTAGGCGCAATATGAGCATAATCCCCGATGCGGTTGTCATGCTCGATGACAGCAGCCGTATTAACGATGGCATGGCGTCCGATTACAGCATCGGCCTGAATAACCGCATTCGCCATAACTACCGTTCCTTGGCCGATTTGAGCGCTCGGGCTGATCACCGCTGTCTTATGGACAAGGGTCAGGTAATATGCATCCGCTACATTCAGTCGCGAAACAACCGCTTGTCTAATTCTATTATTTCCGATAGCGATAATGAACTTCAGTTCTTCCAGTTTGCCCATCACCTGCTGCGCTGCAGAGACAGGACCTTTGAACACGCCGTCTTGCAGCGATAAATCATCATATTTATCATCAAGGAAGGCTCTTATGGTATAGCCCTCTCTCGCAAGTATCATATCGCGAATCACTTTGCCGTGCCCTCCCGCACCGACCACTGCGATGTCCAGCTCAACCACACCCTTCGCTAAGAGAGCTTCGTCCCCCTGAATTTCTCCATGGTGACATGATTATCTTGACTGACTCCTTCGGATTTAAACACTTTATAGAAAGTTAACATCATGATTTTCAAATCCAGGGCAAAGCTTCGATTCTCTACGTACCATACATCCAGCTTGAATTTGTCTTCCCATGAAATCGCATTCCTGCCGTTAACCTGAGCCCAGCCCGTGATCCCCGGCCTGACCAAATGCCGTTTGGCCTGTTCCTCGGTATAGAGCGGCAAATAGTCCATCAACAACGGCCTTGGGCCGACCAGGCTCAAATCGCCTTTGATCACGTTGACCAGCTGCGGCAATTCATCCAGACTAAATTTTCGCAAAATTTTGCCGAAAGGGGTTAGCCTCACTGCATCGGGCAGCAAGTTCCCTTCGCTGTCTCGCGCATCCGTCATAGAACGAAATTTATATAAGTAAAACGGCTTGCCGTGTAAACCGGGACGCTCCTGCTTAAATAGAACCGGCGTACCTAATTTGTTTCTGACCAGGACAAACAATACGGCGATCAATGGAGACAGCAGCAAAAGCATCGTGAAGGAAACCAATAAATCGAACAGCCTTTTCATCTTATCAACTCCTTTGCTTCTGAGCGGCACATCATATTACAAGTACAAGTATTTGCTGCCATAATAAATATTCAGGCTGATGACGCTCTCGTAATAGTAGTAAAGGAAATAAAAAACCATGATCAGATAATAAATAAATTTCTGATGTCTCGTGACGAACACCTTCACGACCCAAGGGATCAGAATAAGACTGTACAAGCCGAAATAGATGCTGAATCTCGCAAATATCCACTGCTGCGTCGCGATAAGCATAACGACAACATTCAGCAAGCACATATTGACGATGATATCGCTTTGCGGAAAAATGCTCCTCAGCTTATCTCTTCCGATAAAAGCAAGGACCAGCGGCGCAGCCGTCACAACAACCCGCAAAAAATTGGCGCCATGCGTTTCGAGATTTTGGTATTCGCTGTATTTCGTATCCTGGATCACCGTGAACAGAGCTTGTGAAAATTGGCCGAAGCCAAGCACGAATATGACCGCTATCGCCAGGAATATGTAAGTTTGGTACGTCCACGCTTTTCGCCTGACAATAAAATAAATGGGCACGAGAATAAGCGCGGATTGATGAATAGTCGCCGCCAAAAGAACGACGGCCATATACTTTTTCCAATTTCCGTCCAATATATATTTGGTTGCCGCAAAGAGCAGGGCAGCTGCAAGAAACTGCCTGATGCCGTTCATGGAAACCAGGAACATTCCGCTTGTAATGTATAGAAAGACACTCAGTTCAAACAATCTCGCATATTTATATAGAACAATCAGAATACATACATTTGTTAATAAGGCTACTACGAAGATCAGGAGCTGCGGATCAAGCGATATTTGCTGCAGCAGCATCTGAAATAAATTAAACCCGAAATCCGCGCTAAACAAGGCGCTGTACAAATTGAAGTGATTGGTGCGGTAAGAGTACATATAGAAAACCGTGTCGCCGATATTGTTTCTGAGACCGGAAACGAGAACTATAATGGCGATAACGATGAAAACAAGCATCCTGTTCGGCCTAATATAGACCGGACCTGTCGGGATCGGTTTAGCGACGAATCTGGCCAATAATGAAATCATATACACACTGCATAAAGTAATCCAAAATATCGTCATTCCGCGATCCCTCTCATGATGCAAGCAAAACGTTGCCGCATTTTTATGCAAGCGTCCTATTCTTGTTTTGAATATATACATAGAGCATTACGCCCAGCGGCGTCGCCAATAACGTCGTCCACTTGCAAGGCGATTCCAACAAATATTTGCGGTTGCGGATCATCAGATTGCTGGATACATAATGTACCGCCTCTCTGAATCTCTCCTTATAGGAAGTGGCGTATTGCATGGCGACTTTTCTGAAAAATGAAAAGCCCCGGGGATTTCTCACATATTGTTTGAGCATATTCAAACTGGAGCCGTCGGCCAAATATTCTACATGACATAGAATTTCATTCATGACCAGCAACGGGCACTCTTGATCGATGAGAACATATTTGTAGCTCAGCGGACAGTATTTCTCGCCCGGAAAAATCGGATACGGCGGGCATTTCCGGGTGAGCTCGGTCCGGTACACCAGCTTCTTATCTCCTCGAACCTTGTGCTTCGCATACAAATCGGTAAGCGTCGAAGCCTTTAGCCGTTCGGGCATCGGGGTTCCGATGATCGCTCCGTCCGGCGTCGCATCCAATCCGACAATTCCGGCGTATTGCTCGCTTCCGTGTTCTTTCCAAAAGGAAATAATGCTCTCCACTGCATTATCTGACATATAATCATCTGAATCAATACAAACATTAAGCTCTGTTTCGATTAGTTCGTAAGCGGCATTATGTGCGCCATGCATCCCCAAATTATTTTGATAATGATAGCGGATGTTAACGATGCCCTCGGAAATCCAGGAATGGACGAGCTCCTTGGTGTTATCCTGAGAGCCGTCATCGATGATGAGCCATATAAAATCTTTGCTCGTCTGTCTCGCTAAACTGGCGTAACAAAGATGGAGCGTATAGGCTCGGTTATACGTAGGTGTGAACACGGTTAAAGTGGGAACCACGATAATTAAACCTCCGGAACGTTACATGCTCTTATATTGCAAATAATAGTCTGCCAGCCATTTTGACATCGTTTGGGTGTCATAACCGTTCGCGCTTAATTGCCCCGAGGTATCCGCATGCTCATAGGAGGAGTCGAGAATCCGCTGCGCCCAGGTATCCGTCGATTCCTGCAGGCTTACAAAGCGGACGCGGCCGGTCACATCGGTTTCTTTGGTGATGGCATCCGACACCACGCAGTGCAATCCGGCAGCCTGCGCTTCCACCAGGACGACGGGCAGTCCTTCGAACAAGGATGGAAACAGAAACAAATCCATGCCTTGCATCAATTTTGGAATATCGCTTCGCACACCCAAAAATCGAACGCTGCCCGATAAACCCGACTGCTCCACTTTATTTTCGATCGAAGCCCGCAAATCACCGTCGCCTACCAATAACAGCAGCGCATCCGGGCGCTTTTTATGAACGGCTTTGAACACGTCAATGAGAAAGCTGTGATTCTTTTGTTTATTGAACCTTCCAATGTGGCCCAAGACCAACTGTTCTCCAATGCCCAGTTCGGCTCTTACCTGCTTGCGGGCCTCTTCATCGTATTTAAAGTCCGCCACGTTCACCGCATTATTGAGAACTGTAACTTTGGGGGCCGACTTCTCTCCGAACAACCACTCACCGGCTTTGCGCGAGCATGCGAAATATTGGCTGGGGTGATCTTTCATCGCATATCTGGCATACAAACGGAAAGGGAGCTTCAAATCGATGCCAAGATCGCTTAAATGGCTATGGGCGATTCGGCAAGGAATTCCGGCCTTATTGGCCGCCCGAAGCACGAAGCTGCTGTTCTCGTTAATGTGCGAGTGCACGACCCGATATTCGGGATGCTCCGCAAAGAAATGATCCAGCTTGCTAAAATAAAGCCGGTAATTGCCTGGCCTGATTTGCGGCATCCGAAAGATTTTGCCCCCAAGGCTCTCAATTTCTTGATCGTAATGCCCTTCCGAAGACCGGTGCACCATAAAATCAAATTGTATGCTGCTTCGGTCCATTTGCCGATAGTAATTCATCAGCATCGTTTCCAATCCGCCGCGGTTCATATGGGTCACTACCTGCAATACACGTATCGGTTCCATATATTCGCTCCTATCTAACCATCTTTCTAAGCTGTTCTATGGCTACAAGCATGAAGTAGTATGCAGGTGTAATACCATATTTCGCACAACCATAAAACACTCTCCAGACAGCTGAAAAATGCTTCATCTCCAATTGCCGAAAGGAACGCTTGACCCGCTCGTCGTTGACGATGAGGCGAAGCATGCGCATCTTCCGCCATACTGAGGCCTTATTGCCTTTGCTGATCGTATTCAGACCGAGCCCCAGGGTGTTTAAACAAATCCGGTTGTTCAGCGCAGCATGAAAATCCGCATTCAGTTTCTTCTCGATCAGCAAACTTTCGATCATCCCGTAGAGAGCAAACCATTTATGGTGCAAATCCGGTTTATACCCCGTTGTCAATGAACCGGCATTATCGCGCCAGTAGTGGTAGTAAGGTTTGTTCAGAAATACAAATGACTGAGCGTAATAGAAGGCGTGTATATTAAAAAGAGAATCCTCGTTCGTGCCGATCAGACTCAGGTCAACGAACCGCAGCTGCCGATCCTTGATAAGCTCGCTCCGGTACAGCTTTGACCAGACGGTGCCCCAGGCGTCCAGCAGCTCCGGACTTGCCACTTCTTCGGACAGCGGACCGACCAGACGTCTCATTACTTTCGCTTGAACGTCTTCATTGCGGTAACATACCTTCTCGGGAAGTTGGAACTCCTTCACTTTGGCATGCGTACCGAACTCCCGCATGTAGCCGCACATGACAATATCCGCTTTTTCGTCGATTGCGGTCGTATACATCCGCTCGTACATATCGGTATCCGCCCAGTCATCCGGGTCTACAAATCCGATGTAATCTCCCGCAGATGCCAGAATGCCGTCATTTCGCGCAGCGGAGACCCCTCCGTTCAGCTTCTCAATGACCACAATCCTGCTGTCCTTGCTTGCGTATTCGCTAAGGATAGCCCCGCTTCCGTCCGTCGAACCGTCGTTTACAGCTATGATCTCTATATCCGACAAGGTCTGGGCAAGCAGGCTATCGAGACACCGGCTCAAATAATTCTCCACATTATATATAGGCACGATGATACTGACTTTTGGAAACATCTGAATCCCCCAACATGTACCGGGCATATATTTCGCTTAACTCCGATCCGACTTGCGAAAGCGAGTATTGCTGCACCCGGAGCAAACTTTCAGCCTGCATTTGATTCCGCCGGTCCTTCGATCTCCAGAGCTCCAACAGCCGTTTAGCCATCAGTCCGAAGTCTTCATGCGGCACCACGTGACCGTTCACCGATTCTTGAACAAGTTCGGCATGGCCTCTGTTGTGACTGGCGACAACGGGCAACCCGCACGCCATGGCTTCCATAATATTCACAGGCAAGCCCTCGCGAATGCTGGAGGCGACAGCTATATCGCACACCGGCAAAATCCGATCGATATCTTCCCGATAGCCAAGAAATACGACTCTGTCCGATATCCCCAGCTTTGCGGCAAGCTCCCGGCATGCTTCCTGCAGCGGCCCTACTCCGGCGAGCAGCAGGTTCATGTTAGGCGCTTCGTCCTTGATAGCTCCTAACGCTTGTATGAGGAGCTGCTGGTTCTTATTTTTATTAAACTCTGCTGCATAAAACATCAGGAAGTCATCCGGGCGATAGCCCAGTTCCAGCCTCATTTCCCGCTTCTTCTCTTCTGCCGCCGGTTTAAACCGCTCCGTGTTCACGCCTACGCCATGAACATGCTCTATTCGCTTGGCCTTAAAGCGATGGTCCACCGCCAATGTATAATCTTCTCCATTGATCGTAATCAAGCAATCGGTCACTTTTGCGAGCATCTTTTCGATCGGGTAATAGATCAGCCAGTTGAGGAGAGGCGCTCCTTTGCAAAAATGAAAGCCGTGCGCCGTGTACAGCACATTCGTGCCGATATTCCTTCTGGCGGCACTTGCAGCCAGGCGGGCAAGCACGCCTCCTACAGGAGTGTGGCAATGTACGATGTCGTATTTTTGATTATCGATGATAGCCTTGAGCTCGCGGTAAGCCTTCAAGTTCTGCCTCCGGAACGGAGAGCGGTGAATGGGAAGATCGTACTTCCGATCCACATGCGGAAGCTCCATGTTCCCGTGTGCGGCAACGTGCACCTCCCAGCCTTGCTCCTGAAACCATTTCATATGCGGCAAATGGAACGCCTTGAAATGATAATCCACAGTCGCAACAAACAATACTTTTCCAGCCATTGTCCCCATCCGTTCACAGTCCATAAAATTAGTTGCGCGCTGCTTCTTTGTCCATAACTTGAGTAAGGTAATCCAGCAAATGGCTTCGCAAATCTTCCCGCTGCAAGGCGAATTCGATGGTCGTTTGAATAAAGCCTAATTTCTCGCCCACATCATACCGAATCCCTTCGAACTCATAGGCGAAAACCGCTTCATGCCGGTTCAACTGCGCAATGGCATCGGTAAGCTGGATTTCACCGCCGGCCCCCGGCCCCTGATTTCCCAAAACCTCAAAAATCCGCGGACTTAAAATATAGCGTCCCATAATTGCCAGATTGGATGGCGCTGATCCCGCCTGCGGTTTCTCAACCAAGTTGCTGACGTTGTATATCCGTTCGTCCATCGCTTTCCCGTCTACAATTCCATATCTGGAGACTTCTTCATCCCTCACGTGCTTGACCCCGATGATGGAACCGTGATAGCGGTCATATTGTTCGATCATCTGCAAAAGGCAGGGCTTTTCCGCAGAGACGATGTCGTCTCCGAGCAGTACGGCAAACGGCTCATTGCCTATGAATTTACGCGCACACCAGATAGCATGCCCGAGACCTTTCGGCTCCTTCTGGCGGATATAATGAACATCTACCATATTGGAGGATTTTTGAACCTCGCTGAGCAATTCGTATTTCTTCTTTTCCAATAAATTTTGCTCCAATTCAAAAGAGTTATCGAAGTGATCCTCAATAGCTCTCTTGCCTTTGCCCGTTACGATGATAATATCTTCGATCCCCGACTCCACTGCTTCTTCGATAATGTATTGAATCGTCGGCTTATCTACGATAGGCAGCATTTCTTTGGGCATTGCCTTGGTCGCAGGCAGAAACCTTGTGCCTAACCCGGCTGCAGGAATGATCGCTTTTCTTACCTTCATTATGACTGTGAACCCCTCTTCTTCATTCAAATTACGGCAGATACAAGCTTGTTGCGTTCTACTTTGCCATTGGCTACGTCGAGCAGCAGATTTTTCAGCGTTTGGATGTCAAGAGTCGGGTAGATCTCGATGATTTCCTCAATCTCCGATATGAAGAGACCCGCCGTCTTGCCTATATAAATTTTGGGGAATACTTGTTGCTTATGAACCTCGTCTTCCGCTAACAGTTCCTCGTACAGCTTCTCGCCCGGCCTCATTCCATTAAACTCGATTCCGATATCCTCGATAGAGTTCCCGGACAGCTTGATCAGGTTTTTGGCCAAATCGACGATTTTGACCGGTTCGCCCATATCAAGGACGAAAATCTCCCCGCCCCTGGCCAAAGCTCCCGCTTGAATAACCAGCCTGGATGCTTCCGGGATCGTCATAAAGTAACGAACCATGTCAGGATGAGTGACCGTTACCGGCCCGCCATTTTGAATTTGTGTTTTGAATCTCGGGATCACACTGCCACGGCTGCCCAATACGTTGCCGAAGCGAACAGCGACGAACGTCGTGCTGCTAATCGTATCCATGTGCTGGACGATCATTTCCGCCAATCTCTTCGTAGCTCCCATCACGCTGGTCGGGTTAACCGCCTTATCGGTAGAGATCATAACGAATTTCCCTACGCCGCTCTGGCTTGCCGCCCTGGCGACATTCATAGTCCCGATGACATTGTTCTTGACCGCTTCCTCCGGATTGCGCTGCATCAACGGCACATGCTTATGCGCCGCGGCGTGATACACAACATCCGGCCGGTGGAACTGCATCACTTCAAGCATTTTTTTGGCGTCTTGGATATCCATGATTTCCGTATAAAACTTGATGTTCGTATGTGCAAACATTTCCTTCAGTTCTATTTCCGCCGAATAGATGCTGTTCTCGCCATGCCCCAATAAAACCAGCTTCTCCGGATGGAATTGGGCAATTTGACGGCAAATTTCGGAACCGATGGAACCGCCCGCCCCTGTTACCAGCACAACTTTGTCTTTTATGTATTCCGAGATACTGCCCATGTCCAATTCAACGGGCTCCCGGCCCAACAGATCTTCGACCTGTACATCCCTGAACTTGCTAACCGATACCTTCCCTGTAACCAGGTCTTCCAGCATCGGAAGAATTTTGGTTTTGGCTTTTGTTTTCGCGCATTCCTGGAAAATGGCGTTGAGCTGTTTTTTGTTTAATGACGGGATGGCTATAATGATGTTGTCGATTTTCAATTCCTGAACGATCCGCTCAATTTGGCCCGTTCCGCCCACCACCGAAATTCCTAATATATCCAGGTTCTGTTTTTTCGGATTATCGTCAATAAATGCGATCGGCTTCAATTCCGAATCGTTGTTCTGAATTAATTGTCTCGCTACCATAGTCCCTGCGGCCCCGGCCCCGACGATCAGCGTCCGTTTTTTACTGTCATCCTGCCTGATATAAGTATCGCGGAACATTCTCCAACCGAAGCGCGAGCCCCCGATCAAAAGCATATGCAGCATCCAGGTCACGCCCAGCAAGCGAAGGAAAGTCGTATCCAGCATTATGAGTTGTACGAATCCCGTAACCAGAATCGAAAAGGTCACTGCCTTCAAAATAATGAGCAGTTCTCCGACACTCGCGTATTCCCACGCTTTTTTGTACAACTTGTACACAAATGAGAAAAAATGATGGCTTAGCAGCAGTACGAGCGCGCTAATGATGATGGGTACCGTGATCACATGGACCGTGGCGTTCACCAGAAAACTGCTGAAGAAGACAGCGGTTAACACGATCAACGAATCCAAGGAGATTAATAATGAATACCTCTGGCGATATGTCAAACGATTTCACCCTTTCGGATCATTTTAAAACTATTTAATCGTTGCCATTCTTTATAAAGAACAGCAAAGGCAAAAAAAATATGGAAAACAGGTATACGATTTCTTTAAAACGGATCATAGCAGAGCATTTTTTGAAAAATACCGTACGATGAGCGGAGTACAGAAGTGCCGCGGCGAACTTTCACATCAGTTACAGTTCAATTGTAGTTCTTTATAAAGAACATGTCAATTCATAAATTAACCGTGAGTTCGGACACTTAGTTATCACGCTTTAAGCAGATGATGAATCTTGCTTGCGAGGCGATCCATTTTCCAGCTGAAATAATGTTTCTTTTCAAACCTGTGGCCGTCAACGGCTATTAGCCACTTATTGTCATTGATTTTTAATTGGTCGATATGATGCATGCCGTCTTTTCTCCAGTCATTCTCCTTATTCGTGCCGCTTAAAACCGTATCGATCCGCTCTTCCGCAAAATCGTCTTCCGTAAGAGTTGTGATTTTAAACAGATTAACCGAATGCCCATAGTAAGGCTCGCCTTGCTGCGTATACCTGTAGATCGCATTGTTATCCACAATGACTCTTCCGCCCGGACGAGTAATACCTATGTCGCTTTTAATCAGGGGGCTTTTCTTATGCTCTTTCCAATCTCCTTCGAGATTTTGCGAATGAAATAAATGTAAGTGCCCATCTATGCCGGCCAGCATCCACCACATCTCTCGATATCGGAATATGGAAGGGTCCGCATATTTACTATGCAGCAGCTCATGAGCGATCTCCCACTCATACGGAAAGTTTGTTGCTCTGTATAACAGCACCTTGGTCGCGGCAATCGATTCCGGCAGCATATAAATTTCGCCTTGAAACGCAAACACTTGCGGATAGGATAAGTGAAACTTTTCCGCTAATACGATTTTCTCGTAAGTCCAGTTCTCTCCGTCCGTGCTTGTGGCTAAGCCTATTTCTCCTTTTTCAGTGGCCTTATTGTACACTTCAAAGAACAAGTAAATGGTAGAGCCGTGTTTGTATAAGAACGGATCCGCGACTAATTCCGCAGCTGCATCGGTAATATCCGAAGCTTGCAAAGTCGGCCGGCTTAATTTTTCGTCCATTGGAGCGTCCTGGATAAAGTTATCGGAGCTAAATACACGGATCGACCATATGTGCGAATCCATAACCCGGTTGTATCTTTTCACGAGCAGCATCGTCATTCCGACAGCTACAATTGCGATCAAACATTGAACCATGAGCAACCCTCCTTTAATGTATGATATGGATGAATCAGGAAGACATCTTCTCTACTTTCCTCTTTTTACCCAACTGCGCGGCTTTCTCAAACACCATGCCGGTCATCCGCCTGGCGATCGTCCATATATACACAAACTCTCCCGTTTTACGAAAAATAGCTACATAAATGAGGTTCGGCACAACAAATGCGACCGCACCGGTCAGTATTAGCTTCCACAAGTTATCCGGAGCAATCATCCGGCAAATCAGACTCGTCCCAACGCAGGTTCCTAATCCAATAACCACATAGAAGAAATAGGTTGCAAAATACGTTCGTAACGGTTTGTTAAATACCTTCTTATAGACAAGATACGGAGTTGTCCATACGGGAATGACCAGAGCGCTGATCAGCGTCCCCAGAAATACACCGATAATCCCCCAGTACTGCACCAGCCAAATGGAGAATCCGAGATTTACAGCAGCTTGGCATAAAGGCGCATAACGATCCTCATGAAAAATACCGGCGGTCGTTTTCACCGTTGTAATGGAATTTCTCATGCCTCTCTCATAAAATGTAACCATAAGAACGATCAGCACCGCGTGGTCCATAATAAATGAAGGGCCTATCCACAGCGAAATAAAAGGCTCCGAAATCACATAGAGGAATATCGCGAAAAACGAATACAGCCAGAAATTCACCAACCAGTATACTTTATACACTTGATAAACTTTATCCTGGCTTTCCTTGGCCACCAAATTTCCCACGCTGTGGTATATATTGTTGAATATCTGATTAATGAACGTTCTGCATATTTCGATGAGCATATTGTAGTTGGAATACAAGCCTACGGCCGCTACGCTGACAAAAGACGAAATAATAATATTGTCCGTGCCGAAAATTAAATAAGCGCCGATATTTTGCAGCAGGATTGCTTTAATATTTTTAGTGATGCTCCTCTTGATCTCAGGGTCCAGTCCCTCTCTTGTTTTCTCTTTCAGGAACGGGTATCTCCGATCAACGAGCATGAACATAATGAACCCGTTGGCAATCGTAATCACACTATCGATAACCAGATATAAGATGTAATTTTGCGTGAATTGCAAAAGAACGATTTTCAGAAGCATCGAAAGGATCGAGGAGATCGAATAGATTCCGGTGATGATGTAACCCTTTTGATTTACGTTTAAGAACGAGCTTTTATATTGAAAAAAATAAGGCGCAACCGTGTTGATCAGAAAAATCAGGTAGATCCAATGCAGGTTGGCTACATTCGCATCTTTGACGAATAGATGAAGGAACGGCATCAATCCCAGACCCAGCAGCAGGATGACTAGCGCTATGATCCGGTATGCTTGTTTGTACAAATGCATGAGAGCCTTAATTTTTTCTTTGTCGTTATCCGCAACAGGTTTATACAAGCTGTATATAATGCTCGATCCAAATCCGGCCTCAGCCAAAGAAAGCATAGCCAAGATGCTCGTAAACAACCCGTTCACACCCAAATAATCTAAACCAAGGGTATGGATAAACACTGTCCTCGAAAAAAAACTAAGTATCGTAATCAGCAGCTGACTACCTAACCCGGCACTTATATTGAGTATGGAATGTTGTATTCTCATGTTAACTCCCACTGTTGGCTGCTTTTATTCAACATAACCTATTGTATTACGAAGCTCTCTGTACATGCTTTCCTTATCGGCAAGGGAAACCTTTCCGTTCAAAGTGAAGCTTTTGTCATACACTTTTGCCTGTCTCATTAGTTCGTTACTTTTTTCCAGATAGCTGTCAATCGCAGAAATGACTTTGGCAGGGTTACCGGCAACAATACTGTCTTCAGGTACCGATTTTGTAACGATACTCCCAGCCGCAACGATAGAATTCCTGCCAATTGTAACTCCAGGCATGATTAACGCTCTTGCACCTATAAATACATTATCTTCAATAGTTATACTTCCAAGCTTTGTAAAGTTAATTAACTTTTTAGTGCTGGCATCATGTGCCAATAAATAAGCCTCCGGAGCAATGGTGACGTTATTGCCGATCTGAATTAACCAACAATGGGAATAATCAAAAACAACACCTGGCTGAATAGCGCAGTTATCCCCTATTTTCATCCCCATTTTAATATAATCTTCCATCCACTTTTCTTCTAAAATAACTTTTCTTATTCTGGCCCTTAGAAAATTCATCATTTTCATTAGCATGAATGTACACTACCTTATATTTCATAATTTGTTCATCATACGAATACAGAAGCCCTGGGTGAACGGCAAAATATTAAACAACATGGAATACACGCCGATATCCTTCGTATCGCCTTGGGAGAAATCCACGGCTCCGTTTCGTCTCGTTACCTTCATCAGGTATCCGATCGCCCGGTCGGAGCTCTCCGAACAGTCCTCCGAAATCGCTTCGATCTTTGCCGCGTTCAGCAAAAACCAGCCAAGCGTAGCCGTAGCCGAAGAATCCGGCCGGGATTCCGCTCTGGTAACCGTCCAATTCCAATTCCCGCCGGGTTGTTGGAACGAAATAACGGCTTTGGCGAATCTCTGTACACTTCCCTCCAATACGGACTTATAGGCATGGTCTTCGGGAAGCTCGTTCCACGCATCGATTAAGCCGATGGCGAACCACCCCAGTCCTCTTCCCCATCCGTACAGTCCAAGAGGCGCCTTGTTGTCGATCTGGTAAGCATGACAAGGTATAAAGTGCCCGTCCAGCATTCCGTATTGCTCATACGCCTGGATTTGCTTAACGGCCAAGTCTACACACTCTTCCTTGTCGTACCTGAGCCCATAAGCGATGAGAAAAGGGCATATAAACCCGATCGTGTCCACATACCGGTAGCTCTGCATAGCTTTTCGATAAGCAGCAGTCCCATCTTTGCCGATATGCTCCCTGATCAACTCCCAAGTGGCGTCCAAAGCCGGCTTGTAGACATCGATGTCGATAAATTCGAGCTTCATGACCGCGTAAGCGAGAATAGCTCCATCCACATGTACAGGCTTGTTCACCCATTGGCCGTCCCGGTCGAATTTTTGCTGCAGATACGATTGAATGCTCCTCTTAGCTTGCGCATCGTCATGATGCCGTACATATTCGGCTAAGCCAAGAAGCAATGACGCTTCCTGCCAGTGCTGAATGGCACTGCTGGAATAATTGCCTTTGATCATATCGATAGCGACTAATCTTGTATTGTCGGTCACCTTCATCTTCGGCGTATTTGTCAGCCACTTCATGCCGGTTGCCGTAATCGCTTGATTCCACCGCCGCTTGTCGTCATACCGCCCAATATGGATTCGGCTTAGCCAATCCGTGCCGATAGGAATCAAATCCACCAATAAAATGAGTATAAGGATGCCAAGCGCAGCCCAGCCTGCTATATGAATCATCGTCGTTATGTCCTCTCTACACTACTCCACAAATGCGTACAATTTGCCGATCTCCGCTTCCGTCCCCAGCTTCTCCATGGACAGATTGCGGATCAGCCCGCTTCTCAGAGCCTCATCATCCAACAGTCTTTTGATACCGTGAGACACTGCTGCGGCGTTCATTTCTACAATCCATCCGTTGACCTCATGTACAATCTGATCTTTTACCGTACTGTAATTCGTAACGACAATCGGTTTGTGCAAGATTTTCGCTTCATCCAAGGCAATGGATTTCCCCTCGAACCGGGAGGGCTGCACGTAAATATCCGCTTCCCTTATGTATGGATACGGATTTTCGCGAATGCCCAACAGAATGACGTTGTGCTGCAGCTGCCGGTCGGCAATCATCGCCTCAAGCTTGGCCCGATCTTCGCCCTCCCCGATAATATACCAGGTAACCTTGTACCCGGATTGAACCAAGTCTTTGCACGCGTCGATGGCCAGCTCGAATCCTTTCTGGTAAACAAGCCTGCCAACCGAAACCAGCTTCACGCCGTCTGCAGCCATTTCAGCCCGTTCGGATGCCATGTTATGAATCATTTTAGGAGATACGATGTTGTGCATCACTTCAATTTTGTCCTGAAACTCAGGGAATCTATGCTTTAGTACTGCGGCACATTGCTCGGATACTGTAACGATATGATCCAATTGGGAAAAATACGCGCTATCCATGTCCGGGTCCATTCCTAATTTGTCATAATCGTTGTGGATAAACCCTATTTTTTTACTTGCAATGACCTTGTCCACGCAATAATAAATCGGATTCTTTTCCAAATAGGCAATCGCTGCATCGTATCTCTTGTTAACGGCTTGCATCGATCTGGCAATGTAGGCCCAAGCCCGTTGATCAACTTTGGCCCGGTTGCGTTCATTTCTGAAAATATAACTTACACAAAATCTGGAGAACGCAATAGAGAAACGGCCTTTCTTCAAACAATCGGCTGCCGCTTTCTTCAACGGCATGTCAAAATATTGATATTCCTCGGGCTCTTCCAATATATGAACCTGTTTAGGTATGCTGTTGAAAAATAGGCCCTGGTGTTTAAACAGGAACAGATCCACCTCATAGCTCGCATAGTCGATTGTTTCCAATAAGGAAATTAACGCCTTCTCCGCTCCGCCGCAATCCAGGTTGTTAATAATAAACAGCAGTCTTTTTTTCACAAGCTACCACCTAATTGATTATTTCGTACAATTTACGAATTTCTTCTTCGGTCCCCAGCTTTTGTTTGCTAAGAGTGTCCACCAGCCGTTCCTTCATCGCCTTGTCTTTGATAAGCGTCTCAATGCCTTCGCATAATCCGTCTTCGCTTAATTCCACAATGAGCCCGTCGGTGCCATGCTGGATTTGATCTTTTGCCGTTTCAAAGCCGGTGACGACAATCGGTTTCCGAAGAATTTTGGCCTCGTCTATGGCAATCGACTTCCCTTCATATCGGGACGGCTGAACGTAAATATCGGACGCCTTGATATACGGATAAGGGTTCTCTTTGATACCCAGCAATTTGAAATGAGGTTCCAAGCCATGGGTTGCGATTAACTGCTCCAATTGTTCCCGTTCGCCGCCCTCGCCAAGCACGTACCATTGTACGGAATAACCCTTGCTTATCAACAATCTGCATGACTCGATCGCCAGATCAATGCCTTTTTCATTGCTTAATCTGGCGACCGTAACGATTTTCGTGCATTTCGCATCGGTCACCATTTCGACAGGCGTATCGTTTTGCGACAATTGATTGATGATGGAAGGGGACACGATATTGTAAATGACTTTCACTCTGTTTTGTAAATGGGAAAAATGAAACACCAGCGATTTGGCGCATTCTTCGGATACGGTAACGAGATAATCCAGGCGGGAGAAATACGGCGTGTCGAATTCCCCGTCCATCCCTGAGGTGGAGTAATTCGTATGAATCCAGCCGATCTTTTTCTTCGCCCGCACCTTCTCTACAACAAAATAAATAGAGGATTTCTCCAAATATCCGATTGCAGCGTCGTACTCTTTATCTAACACATCCAAAGATCTACTATAATATTTCCAGGTGTTTTGCTCGGAGATCGCTTGATCCTTGATCATACGATTCTTCAAGCTGAACATGAATCTGGAGTACGCCAGATCCACCCGCCCTTTCAATATAAATCTGCCCAACGAGCTCTTTAACCCGTCCGAAAAAATCCGGTGATTCTCAGGCATGTCGAGCAGGTTCACTTCTTTGGGCAAAGAATGAATAAACACGCCGGATCTATTGAACAGGACCAGGTCTACACGATACTCGCCGTAATCGATTTGGGATAACAGATTGACAAGACTCTTTTCCCCGCCGCCTGCGGATAAGTCAGGCATAACAAATAGCAAATGCTTCTCACGCTTCATCATTCGTCTCATCTCAAACGGCTTTGACTAGCTCGTTCAAATATTCAACCGCTTTGTAGGACATCTTCTTAATCTGCGGGATCGCTTGCTTCAGCTTTTCTTTAATCGCCTGCTCCTCGCTGAACATTTCATTAAACTTGGCGATGAGTTTGCTGCCTGTCGCGATTTCCTCGATCCCCAGAACCAGCTTCTCTTCGCCGAATAAATCTTTGGCAATGCCCTTCGATTTCACACTGTAGCCGAGCACCATCGTCGGAACATAATTGGAATACGCAGCGATCGTAGCGTGTGTCCTGGCTCCGATAAAGAACCTCATTCTGGCGATGTATCCTTTGTACTGGATGGCATTTAAGTTATTCGGCAGCAGAATGACCCGGCCGGTATCCTTGAATTCGCCGTAGTAGCTTTTTAGAACTTCGTAATCATCGTTCCCCGCTTCGATGACATGCGGCGTAAGCGCAATGGTCGAATCAGTCGTATGCAAGATGTGGGAAATCAATTCCCTTACGGCGACTTGCGAATCTTTATTTCGCTTCCAGACGAGCGGACTGAAGTTGAGCCCGATGGTGTTGCCTTCCTGCCAACCTTCAGGCAGAGCCAGTTCCTCTTTTTCCATCGTAAACGCGGCATCCGCGCACAATTTGACATTCGTTAGCCCGTGGCTCCTTAACAGCTCATACGTAAGGGTTTCGCGGGCAAGAATGAGGTCGAACAACCGCAAATCCTGCAATTTTCTTTCCGACAAATCTTCAGCCCCGATTGAGCAGCCCCACAGAACCAATTTCTTCCCTTGCGCCTTGACCCTCCTGTCGATCTCATACCATCCAGGCTGTTCGCCATAGCAATAATTGTCCCCGCCGATCGATAAACATACGTCCATATGGTCTATATGTTTAATGATTTTGTTGTGGATTCTGCCCAAGGCATACGATTCATCATTAAAAAACTTCACCTTAAGTGAAGATAGCAACCAGTCATATGAATACTTTTTAATGCTTTGCGGCGATCCGTCGTAGATGCCGTCCAACGTCTCGATGACCCGATCGGTTTCAGGCTTTCCCGAAGCCAGGTACACCTGCACCCCCTGGATTTGTTCCTTAATAAGCGAAGTAGAGGAGCGCACGATGGCCTCGCAGCCTCTATTCAAACTCCCGTCATGGGCAAACATCATAATTTTCATTATCCGATCCCCCTCGTTATTTATTCCTCAGTCTGCTGTATGCGGTAGCGCAGTAAAGGCCAAACGTCGATTTCCGTTTCATCAACTCCACAATATACTTATCGTAACGCCCTTGCCTGCCGGACATTTCGCGAATATATGCAGGCAGAGCCTCTCTAACGTGCACATTGTGTATCATTTTCTTTACCAAGGCATACCTTTTGCCGAATCCCACCTCCGGAGAGGTAAAATATATATAAATATAGGACATGACACTATGGATCAATTTGATCGATTGCAGCCGCCGGATTTCGTCCTTTTCCAGGGTACCGCCGATGACCCGGGTCAAATCCAATGCATATACATCAAGCGCCCGCTGAAAATAATCTTTTTGCAAAATGTTTCTCGTAGCGCTCCCCGCCACCTCCCGGTAATGGTATCCGGTGTAGTCTATGTATTGAACCGCCGCGGCGCTTCTGAAGAACTCCAGGTTAAACATGCCGTCTTCCCCCAGCGCAACGCCTTTCGGAAATTTCACCCGCCGGCTGCGCAGAACCTCTCCCTTATAAAGCTTGCTGCAAACCGTATTCAAATCGTCATGCTTGATAAAATAAGGCAGAATCTCCCGGGCAATGTAATCTTCCCTTAAAACAGTGCTCGCAGGAAACGGATATCGCGTAACCACTTGATGACCGCTCAACTCACTCTCAAAATTGGAGATGATCGCATCGCAGCCGCTTCGTCTTGCTGTGTCGTACAACAGCTCGAACATATCGGACTCAATGTAGTCATCTGCGTCGACGAACCCCACATACTCCCCGACCGCGCGCTCCAAGCCGGCATTCCTTGCCATGCTCACGCCCTGGTTCTCTTGATCGATCAGCTTGATTCTATGATCTTGTTGCATATACCGCTCGATGGCAGCACGGCTGTTGTCCCGGGAGCCGTCATTTACGAAAATAAATTCACATTCGCGCAATGTCTGCTCAAGGAGCGATTCCATACATGGGACGATGTAGCGCTCAGCGTTATAAACAGGAACGATTACACTAACTTTGACACTCATGACTTAAGCTCCCATCAATCGATACAGCTTTTCCAACTCGTCGCTATTACTATGATCTTGGGCTTCCAAATGGTCTGATAACGCTTTTCTTAACTCGCGGTTCTTGTACAGTCCTTCAATGCCATCCGCGATCCCCTCTTCGCTCAACCCGCAAACAACCCCGTCAACGCCGTCCTCGATCTGGCTCGCAGCCGTCGAGTAATTGGTAATTAAGACCGGCTTGCCTAAAATTTTGGCCTCGGTCACGGTGACGGCTTTCCCTTCATAGCGCGAAGGCTGGACGTAGAGATCGCAATCCTTCATATAAGGATAGGGATTCGTCCTTTTCCCCAGCAAAACAAAGCTGCCGGAGAGGCCGTTCCGCTCGATTAGTTCTTTCAGCATAGCCTCATCTCCGCCATATCCGACGACATACCAGGCAATTTGGCCGCCGTAACCCCTGTCGTGCAAAATCTTCAATGCCCGCACGGCTTGATCGATTCCTTTTGCATTCGATAGCCTGGCTACTGTGACAAGCTTGAACCGATGATCCGGAGCGATCGAATCCTCTGCTTTGTGCAGCGACATACGCTTAACAAACGCAGGGGAGGTTATGTTTTCGATGACGCTAACTTTGGTTTTCAGCGTAGGGTACTTAACCAAAAAAGATTGCTTGCAGGCTTCCGACACCGCAATAATATGATGAAATTGGTCCCATATTTTGAGGTCCATGCCGACGTTCGTCTCCACAGTCGAATAGTCCGTGTGGATCCAGGCGATCTTCGTCCGCGCTTTCACCTTTGCAGCGACAAAGTCATGCGGCCACAGATAGCTGATCGCGATATCGTACTCTTTGTCCGCCTTGGGCAAAAAGGGCAGGGCGTATTTCCACATGAGCTGCATTTGGTAATAGCCCGGTTCCGCGATCCCTTTCCTTCTGCCCATGTACGTGGCCGCCAGCTTGGAAACGATTCTGGATGCGCCGATCACGTATTGCCTCTCCCTCACAATCTCGCCAATCGACTTTCTGAAGGTTGTGTAGGAAGAGACTTCGTCCAGCAATCTGGCTTGGGATGGAATCATCCCCATAAAATCGCCCTGATGCCGGTACAGCATCAAATCGACGGCATACTTGTCATAGTCGAAATTTTCAAGCATACTGATCAGGCTTCGTTCCACCCCGCCGACTTCCATGTCGTAGGATGCGATTAATATATTTTTCATGACTGTGCTCCTATGCTTTTGTCACTAATTTGCGAATTCGCGCTATGTTGTCTCCGCCAATAATTTTGGCTGCCAAATGCTTGAGATTGCTCTTCAATCTGACTTTAGGCGGCAGCCAGCTTTTATGAAAATAGTGCATCGCATAGGTTTGTTCCGTGATGAATTTTCTACAATTAATGTAATCGTAAGGAGAAAAATAAGTCTGGGGATAAAAGGCGCCAATGTCCTTGATTTCTTGGTATTCCCCATTGAGCTGAAGCCCCTTGCTTCGGAGAATTTCAGTAATCATCGCCACATTCGTTAAATCGTTGTAGCTCCCGTCTTCTCTCTTGAAATCAATGCCTTCATAGGAGTCGACAAATTGCTTTAACAACAGGTTGCCCTTTGCAGCCCCGATCGTGCTCGTCGCAATGTAGTTTTCCTGCTCGAATCCCCAGAACGAATCGTGATGCAGCAAATCGTCAAAAGGCTTGTACACCTCAACATCGGTATCCAAATAAATGCCGCCATAGTGATACAGGGCGCTGGCCCTGGCGTAATCGCTGACAAAAGCGAATTTCCGGGCTTCATAAGCCCCTTGAACGTATGAATTGCATCGAACGTCGAAGTTATGTTCATTCCATTCGATAAATTCATACCCCGGCAGGTTACGTTTCCAGCTGTCCATGCACCGCTTGACGATATCTGGCTTTTCATTACCGCCAAACCAACAATAGTGAATCGTTTTGGGAATGATATTCAACGGAAAGCTCCCCCTAAGAACTAATCAATCGTTCTCCACAGAGAACATAAATGGCAATTTCTACAATAATTCATCTTCATTGTAGTTCTTTATAAAGAACGTGTCAATCATTGTGTCCGTTAGTTCGCCGCGCCGATGCTTAGATTCGGGCTTTGATTTCCCAGCAAGCCGGCGAACAGACCGCCTTTCTCCAGCGCTAATTGTTCGAACCCGCCTGCCTGAACAATTCGGCCGTTATCCATGACGATCACTTGATCCGCGTTGCGAATCGTCGACAACCGATGGGCGATGACAATAATGGTCATCTTGCCTTGTATTTTTTCCAAAGCTTGTTGAATTCTCGCTTCATTCTCCGTATCCAGCGCGCTCGTCGCTTCATCCAGAACGAGAATAGACGGCTTCTTCAAAATTGCCCGGGCCAACACCAGCCGCTGCCGCTCACCGCCCGAGAGTCTGACCCCCCGATCGCCGATCAACGTATCCAGTCCTTGCGGCAGCTTGCGGACCAGCTCATCGACAGCCGCAAACTCCAGCGCTTCCCACATTTGCTCCTCGGCGGCATCCGGCGCAATCATCAACAGATTTTCCCGAATGCTGGCATTAAATAAAAACGGGTCCTGGGGAACGTAGCTAACGGAATGCCGCAGCGACACCAGCTTCTCCGCAGTAAGCGGTACGCCGTCGACAAGAATTTGGCCGCTTTCCGGCTGCATCAATCCCATTAATATATCGATTAAAGTGCTCTTCCCCGCCCCGGATCTTCCTGCAATCGCCGTCATTCGGCAGGACGGAATTTTCAGACTAACCCCTTGAAGAGCATACAGCGACTCCTCCGGATTATAGCGAAAATATACATCGCGGCATTCGAATCCTTGCTCGATGCGAAGCCGCTCGACGCTTTCGGCCGGATGCCCGCCGATTCCATCGAGTTCCTTCGCGGCCTTGCATTCCTCTTGAAGCCCAATCAGCATCCGGAATGCCGGAATCATCGACGCCATCGACTCCAGGTTCGATTGGATGCTTATAAATCGCGGCCACAGCCGGGAAAATATGACGACGATCATCAACAGCTGCCCCTGCTCGGACTTGAACAGCGTTAAAGACACATAAATAAATACAGCGATGAGCACCGCTGAAGTGACTTTATAGAGCAGCTGCGATTGAGTCGCCAGCTTGACCTGCTTTATCCGTTCGCGCTCGGTCTCATCCGACCAGTCCTGGAGCCAGCGGTACCGCGGTTCTTCCAGCCTGTTGCTTTTAATATCTTTGATGCCGTTGAAGTGATCCGTGATCCCGGCAAGGTAGACCTTCGCCAGCTCTAACAAGCGGCCCCCAACCGCCTGCGACCGGTAAATAAACGTCCTGGAGCAGAGAAGCAGCGCGAAACCGCACAGCAGCACGAAACTCGTCATTTTTACCGACAGCCAAAAGGCGAATGCAAGCTGGATCATCGTAAAAGTGAACGAGCTTAGCAATTGCAGAAATAATTGAACCCCGCCTGTAACCTGCCCCAGCTCTCCGGTCAACGAATGAATAAGATCGGATTTGCGCTTTTTCACAAAAAAGCTCCAATTCGCCTGCAAGATTGCACGGTACGTTTCCAGCCGCAAGTGATTGATAAACCGGGTATGGATTTTGGCGTCCTGTATGGTCAGATTCCGCTGCAGCATAGACTGAGCGAGTACCAACACTACATAAATCCCTAAAATAAGCGGCAATCCGAGCATCGCCGGGACCTGCTGCAAGGTCTGCAATAGCCCGGCCGCAGGCGCTGCTCCTGTATTCATATCCAAAATGCCGCTCATACTTATAAGCGGAATTAAGAGGAATATGCCGATGCCGTCCAAACAGCTGATGAAAACCATCCCAAGCAAATTCAAATAGAGAAGCTTTCCCGTGTACGCATATAATTGTTTGGTCAGAAATAAAATTTGCTTCACTCTACGCCCTCCCGGACACTACATATTTCTTGGTCGTCCGCCAGAACCACAATACCGGACGCAAAGGGAAATAGAGAAAATGGAGCTTCTTCGGCAGAGGCAATATCTCGGCGTCAATCGGATACGGATGAAGGAAGCTAACTATGAACAGGAGCTTTTGCCGGATTCCCATCAAGGCGAACAGATGCCGTTTATGATATTTTTGCACATCTTCCGGTACGGGGTCGGTGTGCAAATTGACCATCCTCTTCAAATAAAACATGGCGTCATTCGCCAGCTTCTTCGCCCGTTTCTTTTCCGCAAGCAGGGCCATGGCTTCCGTCTGCGGCGTATGCAATAATTGCGCGCATAAATGAAGGGCTTGTCCGGCAATATGCGAAGCATCATAGGTACGCAGTTCGGCGTATAATTTGTCCCAGTCCGGCGCTTGCTTGACGAATCGATCGATATCTGCCAACCAACGCAGTCTGGACCAGCCGTGACGGGACCCGTGCAATATTAAAAAAAGGAACAAATCCTCTCTGCCCAAGAAGTAGAGAGATACGCCTTTTATCGGACTCACCCGTCTCCGTTCCCATAAATGCTCAAAACTCGGCTCAATGGACGGGCCCGGATTAAGCCGCCAGTGCAACTCCACCGTGATCCCCCGCTGCGGGTGGGTGTACGTAGTGTGATGGTGCCTCCACTTCCAATTGTCTAAAGTCGTTGAGAAGTAGTCGTCCTTCACATAGCCCTGTTCGAGCAAAAGCTCCTCGGCCCGATCAAGCTCCCGGAGCGGAACGAGAATATCCAGGTCGCAGGAGGAGCGGAGCGACAGATCGCCGTACAGCTCCATGGCAAGTACAGGCCCTTTCAAAAACAGGCACGGAATCGACGCCTCAGAAAGCAGCCTGCATAAGCGTTCCATCTCCCCGCCAAAACGAAGCATCTCGAACGTATTCAGTTTGTATTCCTGCTGTAAGTTCTGCACAACGTGCGGAGGGATAGACGTACTGTTGAGCGATCTTATTTTTTTGTAAACGAGGGGGAACACACGGTGATGCTTCACTAATTCGAGGAAATGATTCCAATCGATAGCGTGAAACAGCCCGGCATGATCCGGTGAAGCAGGTTCATCCTCCTGGCCGATCATAGACAGAAGCAATCTTAATTCTTTGGGGAGGTCGCCCCAATGGAGATGAACATTAGTATCCATGATTAACTCCTTCAATCAGTCATTGTTCATTGTCTTGGCAAATTTACCAACGACTGTGAATTTCTCCATTCCTTCCGAGCCGGTAATATAGTAAGGGCCGCTTCGCAGCCAGGCATGTGCGATCATATTTCCCGCTTCATCCTTTGCCGTTCCCAAATATAAAGTGCTTTCGATTCGTCGTTTCTCCAACATTTTGAGCCCGGCAATCGCTCTGACCAAACATTTGCTCTCCCACAACGTATGGCCGCTCACGGATTGAATGGCGTTATGGATATGAACGAGTGCAGCGTGGTTGCCTGGCGTAGGTTCGAAGGTTGTCTCCAACATTTTCTGCCCCAATTGCGGCGCTATCTTCGAGAATGGCAGCAAGATAAGCAGCCGCGCCCAGCCTAAATAGAACAGGGCTTCCAACATGAAGCAAAAGGTTTTCCTATCCCAAGAACGTATAGCCCTTAATTTTCTCAGCATCTTTATTCTCCGATATGAATAAGCCCTTCTTTGTGCAGATCCTCCAGAAAGGAGACGACATGCGCTTCGCATTCCGCCTGCTCCACGTTGTATTCCGAAATCAGGATGCTTACCATTTGATGAACCGCAACCGGGTTCTCCATCAATCCCCAAATTTTCCCGCCTATATCGCCTAAATTGTAGTATTTGCCCTTTTCAATACTCAGCATGACGATTTCTCCATCCATCTCGCTTACAACCGTACCTTCCATTTGTTTAACCACGTCATGCAGCGATATTTCCCGAGCTTTGCTCATTATGGATTCCCCCTGTTTAATTTATCGAGTATGAAGTCTACTAACTGCGGCGCGCTAAAGCTAATGGCAGACCGTCGGATTTGATACATATCCACGTGATTCGTCATGCTAGCCGAGACGGTAAAATGCCATTCCATCAGCCCAAGCCGCGGAATAAGAAAATTGCGGTATGTATGGGTGAAAAGTGTCTGGAGCCGCGCCAGCTTCGTAATAGGCTGGAATTCGAAACGTTCATTCTCCGTCTTGCCAAGTTCAAATACAGCGGCAAGCGGCAGCGGTTCTGCATAAAAGCTGGACGGAACCGGAATCGAAAATTTATTTTCCCTGCCGAATATCGGCTTATATTCATGGCCGTCGACGCCAAAATTGTCCAAGCTCTCTTGCCACAGCTTCTGCTGCGGATACGAAGGCGTTACTATGGGTGTCCGATCGCGGTTCGACAGCGAGACAGCAATCACATCGTCGCTGACCAACCGGCAGCCCCGTCTTAAGAAGGCGGAGGCCAAAGTGGACTTCCCGGCGCCGGATTCCCCGATAAAGGCGTACGCCTTTCCGTCGATTTCAATGGCGCTTCCGTGCAGGGGGTAGATGTTTTTTTGCATCAACAATGCGCCCATGCACGAGCCAAGGATGTAGAGGCGGATTAAACTCTCGTCCGCTCCGCGAATCGGAGCGACCTTGATCGTTCGGCCATCCTGAACGCAGAAATATGCATGATCCGGAACATAGAACAGGACCGTCCGGTCCTTCACGATATGTTCGTACGGGTTATTTTCCAATTCAGACTTAAAATTCACGTTGTCGTCGATGACAATTTCAATGTCGGCTTCATTCGCCGGCATATTGACGAACGGCAATTCAGGTAAAGAAATCTCGCTTGAGATCAACAATCCAAAAGCCTTATACATACAACTCACTCCAAATCGCTGCCATGGAAATAAGAAGAACCCTTATACTCGCTTTGATGTATAAGGGCCTCTACACATTCAAAACTTACAAATGATTGTCCGCCGAGAATGTTTGAATTAGCTGGTAAAGCGCGGTTTCGGTGAACGAACACCTTGAACATAAGCTTCGTCTGTAAACGGACCGTCCGTTGTAGAAGCTTCGGTCATTTGTACGTCCAATACGCTCAGTACCGGTTTATTCCATTCTTTTTTGTCTGCCATTGTTTTCACCTCCCCCTCGTATTAAATGAACCCCTTTAAAAATCGATACACAATCAAGCTTCGCATCAGCATTCTGAAATCCATATCGTTGGCCTGCTCAGGGCGTACCCCTTGCTTGGCCTTCGAAAGAGCGGCCCGTATCGCAGAGCCGTTAAACACTTCCAGTGCGACAGAATCCGTGCTTAGCTGTTGTATTTCTTCCACGAATGCGTCCCAATGCGGCATCATCCGATGAATCCAATCGACACCTTGCGTACCGTGAACCCGTTGATTCAGCCTGACTTTGTCAGGCAAATACGTTTCCGTCGCTCTTCGAACGAGCGCACGGTCCAATCCGTCGCGGACATACTGTTCTTCGGGTACGGATAAACAGAACCGAATGACGCGAATATCGTTCGTAGGGTCTCTCTTCCATACCGAGTAGCGCAGCGACAATTTCGTCGCCAACGTATTGCTTGCATTCCAATGAAACAATTGTTCAAAATGCTTCCTTCTTTGCTCATATGCATCGGCATCGGAAATCCAGCCGGATTCATCTATTCCATACAACTTCAGTCTGTTGTAAACGTCCGTTTTTTTCGCAAAGTCCGGGTTGATGAGCACTGGATACTTAAAAGGCGCGCTTGCCGGAAGCATCCGCTCTAACCGCGGGAATGCGACTTTCGCGATATCAGGCAGCATGCGCAGCCGGCTTCCGCCTACATTGAAACTGTAATGATGCAATTCGCGGCTTAATCGAACCCATCTTAGCTTTTTGAGAAGAATCGCATAATAATCGATCGCAGGCCCCCAGGAAATAGACATATTCCCTCTGCCGCCGTTCAGCAGCACGCCTGTCCCTTCCTCATGCGCTTGCTCAAACATCCCTTTAAGCCAGAAGGAATTCTCAAAAAACTTATAGGGCATCTCCATAATCTTAAGGAAATCATCGACCTCGGATAAGGAGTTTCTGCCTGTGAAATCGCAATATTTCTGCTTAATGCCGCCTACGTACCCTACAGTCGATTGAATAAAAGGACTCTCATCGGCGATGTAATGCTGTGAAGTGTAATCCTTAAAATCGTTCGTCGGAACGTAACTAAACGTATGTAAAAGCTTATTCTTCTTCCGCAGCACCCTTGCGGCAAAACCGGCAATGGCGCCAGAGTCCAGCCCCCCGCTCAATTGAGCGCCCACGCCCCGATATGTACGCAGGCGAGAGGTAACGGCTTCCTGAAACACTTCGCGAAACGCTTCTACATACTCTTCATCGGATTTCAACCGCAGCCGTTGTTCCGGCGTTATTTGGCAATATCTTGATAATTTCACTTGATTCCCGGCAATAGAGATACTGTGCGATGGAGGCACCTGCTCGATATGTTTGTACACGGTTGAAGAAGAAGTGACAACATCCACCATCCCGCTTATCGCCAAATACTCCGCGAGCCATTCTTCATTCAGCTCTTTTTTCACATGAGGTAATGTCAACAAAGGTTCGATCACGGTGCAAAATCCAAAATGGTTCCCCGCATGGGCGTAATACAGTGTCCGACTGCCGGAGAAATCTCTTGCCCCGAAAAGGCGGCGTTCCCTGCCATCCCAAATCATAAAAGCGAAGTCGCCGACCAAATACTGCGGAGCATCTCCCCCCCACTTGGCATAGGAGAGCAAAATGAGCTCGCTATCGGTTATCGCCTTCCGCCTTTCAGGCTCGATCTGCAGCATTTCAAACAATTGCTGCCGGTTATCGATAATAGCATCAGCCGTAATCGCCAACTGCCTTGCCGAATCATAAAACGGCAGACGCTCTTCTACGGACTCGGGTGTGATCCACTGCGCATGGCATCCCAAAAAGACGCGGTCTTCGTGCCAAATTCGAACGTCGTCCGCCGGGTAGATTTGCAAAGCTTGCATGAGCATTCCGCCATACTCGAGGGCAATAGGCTCTTCCATTACACTGTAAACTCCCGCTATGGCACTCATGTAATGCTCCTTTCACCCGACCATGCAGCTTAGCCCGAATCTTTATACAGAACAATAGTCCGCTAATATATGGGTATTACGAACTATTTTTGTTCTTTATCAAGAACATTTCAAGAATATCATGTCACATTTTCGATGTCAAATCTTTCTTTATCAATTTACCCAAATTATGGAAAAAGCACTCGTATAAAGCTGCGGCACCTTTTATGGTACAGCATGACGTACTTGACCCATACCGGGCCTTCAGCCGTCTTGAACCCCAATTCATGGCCTAATTCGACCTTGTTGGGGAGGATCCAACTCCATATCGCCCGCAGGCAATGCGCCGCTTTATCGTAGATTACAAATTGAGACCTGATCAAATTGATATATTGCCGCCGCTTGTTGTAATCCCGGTCGGTGACCGCGTGGTAATCCCACCGCAAACCTGCTTTTGCTCTGAACGGAAGTGGTGCGATTTGTTCCAACTGCGGCAAAATGTGATAAACAACCTCCAGCGTCCAAATCATTCTTTTGAAGGTGTGATGCGAACCCGCATCCTGAAAAAGCAGCGAATAATCGAGTTCCCCGTTATCACGCAGCGCGCAGATCATCTGGATGATGTCCAGTATATATTTAAAAGAGTCCAGATTATGCTTCCATCCATGCAGACAAATCATGTAGAAAGTATGATAATCGGATAATTCCTTGATATGTCTGTACGGCCCCAGCGGCTTGGCTTGATGCCAAAACTCTCCGATCCTTAAGGAAGAAGTGCCTGCCTTCAACAAATCCCAATGAAGTTCCACGGTTAACGGAATCGGCGAATGAGGCAGCGGCTTGCTGTAGCTGGCATGAAAATGGGCAGGGATTCGTTCCTCCTCATCCGTAAAACCAAGCGATTTGACACACGCGCTCGCCTTCTCCATATCTTCGGGACGAATCAGCAGATCGATATCGGTCGTTTTTCTGGCTCCAATATGTCCGAAGTACTTTTCGGCGAAAAAGACGCCTTTAAGCGGAATCGCCGCGATTCCGGCTTCCTCCAGCTTGCCGACGATGCGTTCCAGCTCGCTTTTCACAAAAATATTGAGGTACAAATCTTTCGTAAACTGCTGTTCGAGACGTTCCCGAAAAAACGGAGGGGTTTGTTCAAGCCATCCTTTCCGCTTTAAAAGCCAGTATATTTGCGAACATACTTCGGATGATTCGATGTCCTCCAACGCCCGGCGGTAAAATGCCGAATCGGCAGGCAGCGGCTTCGACGGCTCGTACAATGCCTGAATCATATCCGTTATCAAACCGCGTCCGCTCCTTCCGTTTTTTGAAACTCTCTTTGATACAGCTGACGATATAATCCGTCCGTTTCCATAAGCTCCTCATGATTGCCCTGCTGCACGATTTTCCCCTTGTTCAGTACGATAATCAAATCCGCGTGGCGGATTGTGGACAGCCGATGGGCAATGACGAGCGTTGTACGGTTTTGCATAAGCCGGTCCAGCGCCTCTTTTACTTCATGCTCGGATTCGTTGTCCAGTGCGGAAGTCGCTTCATCCAACAGGAGGATCGGAGCATCCTTCAAAATCGCCCGCGCAATGGCCAGCCGCTGTTTTTGCCCTCCTGACAACCGCAGGCCCCTCTCCCCGATCTCGGTATCGTATCCGTCCGGCAAAGCGCAGATGAAATCGTGGATATTGGCAGCGGCGGCGGCTTCCCGCAATTCCTCCTGCGTAATATCCGGCCGCGCTATCGACAAGTTCTCCCTCACAGTTCCGTCAAATAAAAAGGTTTCCTGCGGAACGTATGCAAACCGGCTGCGCAGCTCCGAAGAGGAATAGCTGTCGGCGGGTCTGCCATCAATCCAAATGGTGCCCTCCTCGGGCTTGAAGAAACCTTGAAGCAGGTTAAACAGCGTCGTTTTGCCCGCACCGCTCTGGCCGACGATAGCGACGACTTTCCCGGCGGGGATGTGCATGTCGAATCGATCGAATATGCGCATCCGGCCGTCGTAGCTGAAAGCGATATTGTTCACATCGATAGCTACAGCCGTCGGGGCATGCCGGATATAATACGGCAGCCGAGGGGATTCCGGAGCTTCCTGCATTACTCTCGAAATTCTTTCCACAGCGGATACCGACCGCTGAAATCCCGCCCATTGGGCCGCGAGCCCCGTTAGCGGGTAAATCATATGATCGATCAGGTTGACGAACGTTAGCAGGGAGCCTACCGTCAGCACATCGCGCGAAATGAAATAAGCCCCGAAGCAAAGGCTTGCCAGAAAGATCAATGTGCTGATAGCGTCTCCTCCGGCTAAAAATTTTCCCCGCAACCTGGCATTTTGCAGCTCCAATGCGAACAACTCCCGGTTCTGGGCGGCAAATTTACCGAACAGCCATCTCTCGATGGAAAACGAACGAATCATCATGAAGCCTTGAAAAGTTTCATTCAGCAAACCGTTCATATTGCCCAGCAGTTCGTTAATCAGCCGGCTGTTCCGGCGCAGCAATAAACCGAACACGGCGCCGATCGCCAGGGCGAAGGGCGCGGCAAGAACACCCAGTACAGCAAGCTTCCAATGGATTTGCATCAAATAAATAAACACAGCCAGATATACAACAGGAAGCTTGATCAGCTCTATAAAGCTTCTGCCGATAACTCCATCGATGCTGTGAATATCGTTCGTAAAGTGGGATATTAAATCTCCGGAACGGAGGTTGAAGTGCTTTGCTGCGGGGAGCAGCAAAATTCGTTTATACAAATCCGTTTTCAAACTGTTTTTAACGCCGTTCGTAGCGACCGTGTCCAAATAAACATTGAAGTAAGCAGTAAGTATACTAACGATCAAAAGAGCTACACCGAGCGCCACCAAGCGAAGCAGGCGTGTAATGTCGCCATGGATCGCAGCATCCGTAATCGACCCGTAAAACCAGGCGAACACCAAAGTCAAGGCGACATCGACCCCCAACAACAAAAAGAGGAGCGCATTCGGCCTCCAATACCGGAGCATATACGGCATGAGCAGGGAGAACGTTTTTCGGATATCGTCAGGAACAAAATACTGCTCTATGTAAGAGGCAAATTTCCGCTGCATTCGTTCGATCATAGGGACACTCCACTAAAGCTTCTAGTTAATGCCTTGCTTGCGGTTCAGATACATTCTTAACAACCAGGATATATGCGGAATCGAAATGACGAGCCGACCCCACACATCAAAAATGAGGCGATTCGTTTGAATCCGCCTGTTCTTCTTTTGTATATATGCCAATCTGCCTATGATCCGATCGTCGCTTACAGGCTCGTCAAAGCCCAGATTCGTATCGCCCTTGCATAAATAATGCGCTTTATTATGGTTCCATACGGTCCGGTAAAACCGATGAGCAACAAGCTGTCCGCCGGCAGTAACGAATAAAACTACGTCCCCCTTCTGCAAATCCGCCGGCCCGCATGAAACGAAGCGGCACACGTCATCTTCCCGAATAAGCGGGAACATGCTTGTACCGTAAGAAGGCAGATCAATCCATCCTTTGCGTTTCACGACGCCGTGAATCAGGTGCAGGGTTTCCGCGTCAGCTTGCCGCATGCCGAATCAAGCCGCATTCAAGCAGACTGGACAAAAATTGTTCCACGTCCATACCGGCTGCATCCGGAACACCGTTATACTTATCCTGAACGGCTTGCGTAAGCGAGCGCACCGTCTGCTCCTCGTGAAGCAGCGACCAGCAAAAACCGCCGATTTCATTCAGCTTCGTTACCGTGTAATCATGCGTATTCAGAATGATCCATTCCCCATCCATCTGAACCGTTTCATACTGATCTTTTTGAATGTAAGACGTCATCAGGTTATCAACTCCCAAAACCGGTTGTTTTTTTGAAAACGGAGCTCATAAATCGGAGCGGTATCCGCCAGCATCCGCAACAGCCCGAATACTTTATTAGTCTCGGCGGCGCTGTACTTCCAATAGAACACTTTATCGATTAACTGAAGGAACCCGTTCGACTTGCCGAGCTTCAGTCTTTCATGATGAAGGGCCTGATGCAGAACGTGAATACCGGCCAGAGTGCAGCTGTCTTCCGTATTCATGGCCTCAAGTTCGCTACGGAACGGAGAGTTGAATACGGTCAATCGATCAGCCGTAATTTTCACAATCGCCGCTTCGTCCGCGAGCAGCTTTCTGGGGAGAGACAGCTTGGCCGCCGTCGATTTGCCCGCTCCCGATTGCCCGGTAAACAGATGCGCCCTGCCCTGATCGATTACGCAGGAGGCATGGAGAAGAAGCCCCCATTGATGATGAACGATATATGCGCTATAAAAGTTCACAAGGGCATGCTTTAAAGCAAATTCATTGTGAACCGATATACGGGCGTCGCTAAAATCCGGACTGGCTTCAATCAAGTAATCCGCTCTTCGGAAAATAACACGGTTCGAACGCTGTTCAATGCTTACCTCGTAATCGAGAAAAGGAACCCCGAAACCTTCTTCCAGACGAATCGCGACCTCCGGCTTTACATCGCTTTGCTCCGCGCGGATCGCGTAATTTTTGAGAAAAAACGGCTCAAGATTTTCCGAAACATTTTCAAATCGTACTCGATGCTCTCCAATGATTGCATGTATGACGTTCATTGCTCTATCTCCATAACCTTGATTAGCCTGACCGGCGATTCAAAATAAGGTCAATGGCATTTCACCATTGACCTTACAATCGGGACAGAACTTGCTTAGCTTAGTACTTCGTTTTTTTGGACGGCCTTGGATCGTTGGGATAAATCTTTCCTCCATTGCCGGTTCCGTAGTGATTTTTATTCCCAACACCCTTATTCCAGGATTGAGCCGTTTCGAATCGGATAGGTTGATGACTTAATACTTTTGGACTCGAGTACGTTGGTTTCTCCATCCGTGAACCTCCTAACATGGCTTGATAACGATACCGCACATGCCTCTTATCGTTCATTATAAAGAACAATCGCTAAAGTGTAAAGATGCATTACTGTTTTACCGTTTTCAGCAATCGCTTGGCTTCACCGAAAGGCGTATCGATAACTTCGTAGAACTTCACGGTATAATCATGATCGAATTGTTTTGCTTTAAAAGAGACGAAACGGTCCCCTTTTGTCAAACGGTCGGCACCCGTGAAGGAGAAGTTTTTGGAAACCATCACTTTCCCTTCCTTATCCGTCACTTCCACTTGCAAGTTGGAAAAATTTTGGTCGACGACCGATTTGGATGGAGGGATATCCAGATCCAAAATCAACTGATTCGAATACGACCAGTCGCTCGATACGAAATTGGCTTCGATCTTCCAGTTATTAAGCTTCACATCGAATGGATACAGGGAAATTTGCTCATCCTCGGGACTGGATTGAACCTTCGTTCTTAAGGATGCGAGCGGAATGCGATAAGGCGCGGCAGCGCCGCCATCCAAAATATTCATGACAAGCTTATCGCCTTGCTCCGTGCTTGGCACAACAAAATAGTAGTACACTACATAATTAATGTTCGGAATGAGCGACTGTATCGTTAAATTTTGGCGGGTGCCCGCGTAGTTGTATCCGCTGCCGCTTACAAGCTCCGTCAAAAATTCGGGAACAGGCACAGGGCTGTCCGTTCGGTTCTGAAGCTTGAACTTGGCAACTACGGTTTTGAATCCTTCGCTGCTGCTTTCATGCATCTGAAGCTCATCCAGCGAGACGGAGACATTGGACGGAACCAGCTTGCTCAAAGGGTCGAAACGGATCGGCAGCGTTCTTTCATAAGAAACAGCCTGACTCCACGCATTTCCGGTACCCGGAAGCTGTATGCTCAACCGCCCGATCGTATAGTCCACAGACGTCTTCTCGTCGACTGCGAAGCTTTCCGGCGTAAGGACGTACAGGCTCTGCAGTTCCTCATATTTGTCCGCGGGAATCGCGTAGTGAATATACTGCTTGTCGCCGGGTTCGAGAATAATGGCGTCTTGTTCCACTTTTTTCCCGGTGTAAACCTTTTTGCTCGATTTACCGTTGATTCTAAAGTCAGGGATTTCCCGCTTGAGATCCCCTGTATTTTCCGCGAGCAGCGTTAGCACCATCGCATTTCCTTTGTCTGTTCGCTGCTTGCTGAGGCTGACCGGTTTGTATTCCAGCGTGGCCGATAAAGTGGGAATCTTGAACGCTTCCCCCCATGTCTTCACCATTTCCGGACTCGTAACGCTTGATTGATCTCCGTGCCATTCCATTCCTGCGATCGGAATCGTAAGGTCGGTTTTTACTTTTCTCGGATACACGAACGAGTTCTCGTCAACCCATGAAAGTTCGGTTAAAGCAAACGTATCGTCCCTATCCACCACGACCATATAGGTCAATTCTGCTTTTTCTTTAGGCAAAATTTCTTTCGCATTGGCCGCGCTGGGCCGCAACGTATATTCGACGCCATCATCGGATTTGACCCTTACCACATCTTCCGGAAGCCCTGTCGCCCGATTTCCTTGATTGATAAGGTAAAATACGACGCCGATCCTCGTCCCATTTGCGGTTTTTTCGTTCAGCACGCTCTTCACTTCAACCTTTATCTTATCGGCTACATAATATTCGGCTGAATTTGCCGAAGTCGCTGCCTCGGCCGGATACGCCCCCGATAAAAGCAGCATCGAGGTCGAAATTACGGCGGCAGCCAGCTTTTTCTTCATGTATAGTTTCACGTTGTGTCACTCCATTTTCCTTTTTGCCTTACTCTACGGCCGCTCTACTTTCTCCTTGTCAACCAACGACTGTTGACCGGATGTAACGACTTCCTCGCCTTCTTTTACGCCCGACAGCACTTCCTGGTAGGGTTCGCTTATACGGCCGAGCTGTACCTTCCGTTTTTCGACGGTATCGCCATTGAGCACAAAAACGTAACTGTCGTCACCGTCTTTTACAACACTGTATGTCGGCACAGTCGTTGCAACCAGTTCATCGGCGCTGGTTAATTGAACTTGCACCTTCATTCCCGGTTTCAAATTCATATCCGGATTGGGAACTTGCAGGATAAGCTCGTAACCCTTGGTCTGCGGATCGATGATATCGGCGAAATAGCTGATTTGACCTTTTACATAGGTCTTCGTCTCGGCGCGATAATAGTTTAGCTCCTTTTTTCCGCGGACAAGCTTAGCCTCTTCTTCAGGCAGATGCGCTTTTATCAGGATCGGATCGAGCTTCTGGATTTGACCCAGCTGGACTCCCTGCTGTACGGCAAATCCCGGCTGTATCGGCTGCTCTCCGGTCAATAGGCCGCTGATCGGCGCTTTGATTTGAAGTGCCGCCGACGCTTGATCGGCTTGCGCCTGAGTAAGCTCAGCATCGCGAAGCTCCTTGTCCATCTCCGAGAGAGGGTCCTCCGCACTCAGCGTGCTTCGTTTATGTTTAAGCTCCTCTAAATCCAGCGTAACGCTCTTCCAATCTTTTTCCGCTTGCTCCAGTTGGGCTCTTGTCGTCATTCGATCGTCGTAGTCATTTCTCGCTTTATTGTATTTTTTTGTCGCTTCGTCAACCTTCTCCTCCATTTTGCGAATCGAAAAATCCATCTCGCTCTGACTGTTTGCCAAGTCTTTGGCCGCTTTCGCTTTCGCTTTAGCCATAGCATTCCGGACATTTTGCACGGCAAGCGCAGCCTTTTGGCTTTGCAGTTCGATTTCCTGCGAATGGAGGGTCAGGATGACCTCGCCTTCCTGCACGAATTCTCCGCGGTTCTTCATCACTTCCTGAATGGTCCCGGAAGCCTCGGCCAGAAGATTGAATTGAACGGAAGCCTGAACTTCGGCCGTACGTTCCAGCGGGTCGGCAATTTTTTGCTTGGACGACTTTTCCACTTTTACTTGTTTAAGCCCGGGCGTGGCTTCGCCGCCGTATGATTCGGGGTTAGCGTTCGAATTCAGGCATCCTGCAAGGAACAAGAAGCTCAGAACCACAATGCCGGCTGTTCTTATTCCTCGCAGAGCTGACCCCCGCTTCCCTCTATGTTGATTCATAATCGTTAGTCCTCTCTCTCGCTTTATCTCCAAACGGCTATGCTTCCTTGCCGCTCGTTCTGTTCATTACAATACCGAGCAAATTGGCATTCACCTGGTTAAGCTCTTCCTTTACCTTCAAACCGATTTCCCGCTTAAGCTTGCCCTGATCGACGACAAGGAGCACGCCGTCACATTTGGCCGCCATAATCTTCGCATCGGTGAGCCTGAGCACATGCGGGGCGTCAACAAGCACGATGTCAAAGCGATCCTTCATCTCGGCCAACAGCGCATTCATTCTTTCCGATGACAACAATTCCGAGGGATTCTGCGATGCGCTCCCTGACGGCAGGGCGAACAGGTTGTCGATGTCCGACGTGCGGATCGTCTCGGCCGCCGCACTTTCCCCAGCGAGGACATTTGCCAATCCTGCGCCCTGATCACTTTGAAGCGCAAGCGCCTCGCGGATTGCCGGATTTCTCAAGTTCGCATCGACCAGCAGCACTTTCTTGCCTGCCTTGGCGAATGCGACTGCCAAGTTGAGCGCCGTCGTAGTTTTGCCCTCCCCCCGGTTAGCCGAAGTTATCACAATCGTCTTAACCTCGCGTTCATTCGAGAGCGCTTCGATATTCAGGCGTAAGTTCCGGTACGTTTCGGAAATAAACGAGTCGGGATTCGACAGCATGATGATATTGGGCCTGGCGGCTGTTTGCGGCATACTAGGCATCCCCCGTTTTTTGTATAGACATGCTTCTTCCCGGCTTCGACAGCTTCGAATTCTTTTCCTTGATTTTGGGGATCATCGCAAGCGTCGGAGCTTCAAAGATAGCCCGCACATCCTTGGCCGTCCTCACGGAATCATCCAAAGTATCCAGAAAAAGAATGAGCCCGATGGCGGCAACGAACGATGCGGCAGCGGCCAATATGATGTTTCTGCTCGATTTTTGATTAACCGGTCTCGGATACTCGGCCTCTTTCGCTTTATTCAAAATCGCGATATTATCAATCTTCATAATCTTGGGCACTTCCGTCTGGAACACTTCGGTAACATAGTTGGCAATTCTTACGGCCCGCTCATGCGAGGAATCGGTAGCTACAATAGCCATTAATTGCGTGTCGTTTACGGCGGTCACGTTGATTTTCGAAATGATTTGTTCGGGGGTCATGTTCAAATCCGGGTGCCGCTGCACAACCTTCTCCATAATCGACGGAGTTTTAATAATTTCTTTATAGGTATTGATCAGCATGATGTTCACCCCAATAGCCCCGAAGTCGATCTGCTCTTTACCGATTTGATCGTCCCGGATCGTATTGTTGATAATAAGCTTGGTGGATGCTTGATACATCGGCTGATAATTGTAATTGCTGTAAAGCGCCATCCCGGTGGTGCATATAAATACGAATAAAAAAATAATCCATAAACGTTTCTTAATCATGTTGTAGTAAACCTTCAAATCTATTTCCATTGGTATCCTCCAATTTCATATTTTTCAAAATAAACATTTAAAAACAAAGGGGCCCTTACCAGATCGCACGGAACTGGAATGACCCAAAACATTTCCGCCGGCAAAGTGATGCCGGGAAGTTCATTTTGAAAAACAGGCTCGCATAAAAATAGGTCTAAATACCCATATATTTAGATGGACTATTTCCACTGTTCGTTTATTTCCGCGAATTTCAAGTTAACCGGCTTATATTTAAATGGCAGGTAGTTCCATTATGACATGAGACTATTGAACCAGTCCAGATAATATTTCTTTTTTGTGCCATAAAAAACCACCGTCTATCGTAAAAAAGCGCCGAAAGTCGAGCAGAGACGACATCCGCACTAAAATTTACTCATATGAATACCATAATTAACAATTCGGCATGTGTCGGTGCGCGGATGTGTGGTCGACCGACCGCCGTCATGCAGCGCAGCACCGCTCAAATAAATATGTATAGATTCCATGGCGAAATTTTGATATCATCGCTTTGATTGTAATTTTGTATATTTTGGGAGGTTTTGTCGAATGAATCATACGATAGCAAGAAAAAGCCAGTTGGACACGAGGGAATTGCTGCTGCTGGACTCGGAGTTGAAAAACCGCGGGAAAAACATGGTCGTCGCCTACGTACTCTGGTATTTTTTGGGCATGTTTGGAGGGCACCGTTTTTATATGGGGAAGACAGGCTCGGCGATAGCGCAGTTGATTCTTACACTTACGGTTATCGGCACGATCATTACTACAATCTGGTGGATTGTCGACGCATTCCTGCTCCACACTTGGGTTAAAGAGCACAACCAGGTCATTGAAGATCAACTGCTCGATCAATTCCTATCTCAAAAACATGTGTTTTAATTCCTATGAACATTAGCAAACATGAACTGACCACCAATGAGCTGCTCATTTTGAATTCCGCACTGCGGGACGCGGAGAAATCGCTGGCGATCGGATACTTGATGCTAATAGGCGGCCATCTCGGCGTCCACCGCTTCTATTTAAAACGCATCGGAACTGCAATTGTTCAACTTGTTTTGTTTGTCATTTCCGTGGTGAGCTATTTCCTTTTCTCTCTATTTCTCGGCTTTGAGCACACGCCGCTGTTCGTCGTCTTTTTGATTGTTTTATGTATCGCTGGAGGTACTTTATTTGTATGGGTGATTGTCGATCTGTTCCTTTTGCCGGGAATGGTTAGGGAGTGGAACGCTCGTGCGGAGCAAGAGATCGTCCATGAAATTTATAAACACCGCCAACGTCAACAGCATTTATGAGATAAACCTCTATCCAGGTCTTTTCGAAGATGTGAGGGCCTCTCGGCACTCAGAATATCGAGAAATTCGGCCCACGGGGAGATAGCGCAGCTGTTTGACGCCGCGAATGTCCCCCTGCGTTAGAGAAGATAACCATAAACCGTCCGCCTGCACAAAGAAAACCTGCAAAAATACATGAATTTGCGTCCTTGATCGCTGACCGCGAACAATTCCTGCAAAAGTGCAGGCTTTTCGCCAAACACATAGACTCATGCCCACTTTCAGCGAAAATTCCTGCACTTTTGCAGGTTTTTCACGAAAATAGGCCGCTTTCTCGGAAAAAAACTGCACTTTTCAGGCTGTTGAGAAAGTCTAACGGGTTTCCTCTCAGATCAATTTTTATGTGGGGGCACTCATCTCGAAGAGAAAAAATTGATTTAAAACGATCTGAGAGGGGTATTTGGCTCATGCTTTTGGTGCTTTTTTTGAGCAGCCGGGAAAAAAGGGGGTTTCTCAACAGCCTGACTTTTGCAGGTTTTTTCATTATCACGCTGCCTTCTGCCCATTTTGTTCGGTTCCGCAACCTCACAAGGAGAGGTGCGCGCCCAGAAAAAGCGACTGGGACTCACTGTTTCCCACAGCACTAACCGCGTATCGAGACTTTTTCAACAGTCTGAACGCTTCTCAGCGCTGTAAATGTTCAAAAAGCTCAGGACACCGCACGGTATCTTGAGCTTTTTGCTTTGCATCTATCCCTTTGGGGTTACGTATAGCGGCGGAATTTGCGAAAGGATGCGCCGCACGTCCGCCTCGTCAAACACCCCGTCCCCATTTATGTCAAACTGGGACGCAATTTGCCGCACGACGTCGGACATGTTCGCGCTGCGCTCGGGATGCCTGTAGACCGTCAGCGTATAAACGGAAGAGGTCTGACGGTCTCCGGACGTGACCTTTATATGAACGACGTTCATTCCTTCCCGAAGCGGAATGGGCGAGCTCGCCTGATTGGCGGATGCAGGCTGACCGTTGATTTCGAGCGCAGCGGCGCTGCTTTCTATGACCGGAATGAGCGTGATGCCGGCTGTGTCGTGACTGACGACCGCCGTGTAGTTCATAACGCTCCCGTCAAACGGCCGGCTAAGCTCCGCTCCGAGCACGCCGAGTCCGCTCATGCGGGCCTCGCTCCAGGACACAACCGGAACCGTCAGCGGACTGGAGACGCTGCCTTCAAAAACAGGAGATCCCGTATAGGAGGCCTTGATCGTATGATTCCCCACAGACAACGAGGTTAGCGTAATCACCGCGTTTCCTTCCGCGTTCAGAAGCTCCTTCCGCACGATCTGATCGTTGTCGCTGATCTCTACAACGCCATCAGGCACATACGCGCTTCCGGCCGCCCCTTTTACATATACGGCAAGCGTCACCGAATCCATCGCAGGAGGCGCGCCCGACGTTTCGATAGTCGTCGTTGTCGGCTGCTTCTTCGAGACGTTCTGATTCAGCACGAGCGAGACGCTTTCCAAGTAGTTGGCATCCCCCGAATAAACGGCATGAATCGCATGCAGTCCCGGCTGCAGGGAAGAGGTCGTGTAAGTAGCCGCCGCAACCGTATTGGCCTGATTCGCGGATAGTGCCCCTTCGCCTATCGGCTTATCGTCATCGTAAAAAATAACTCCACCTGACGGCACCGCCCCCGCCGTCGGAACGAATTGAGCGGTGAACGTAACCGGCTGTTCGAATACCGTCGATGCCGAGCTGCTGGCTACGGTCAAGCTGCTGCCGATTTTGTTCACGTTGATATCAAGCCCGCCGGACATACCGTCCGCATGGACATTATCATTAGGCACATATACGGCCTTAAACGTATGCCGGCCGGGAGTCAGATTGGACACGATAATATCCGCGTTGCTGTTGGCCGCCTTAAGTTCGCCCCATTCGATCGTGACGCTCGCGCTGCTCTGTCCTATAAAAGTTGCCGTTTGCGCGTTAGGGTTCACGGCGATTTGGTACAAATACCGCGCTCCGGCCTTCTCCAACTGGTTGACGAATTGACCTTTGCCGTCATATTGGACAATTCCAAACGAAGTTCTGTTGTCATTGTAGCTCAGCGCCCAGAAGGTGTAGTCTCCCCATTCCAGGACCGGGCATGAGGAAGCACTATCGAGGGCATCCGGTTTAGCCAGACAAACGGCGCGAAGCCCGAGCTCGGGCGGAGTTTGCGGAGGATATCCCGTTCTGGAAGATACGGACGGACTCCCCGGGGTTAAAACCGCTTCATTAACAACCCGTTCGTTATCCAGCAAAAGAACGCTTCCCCCCGGAGCAATCGTCGATCCCGTAGAATCGGTGACGGTCACATGAAAAGAAACGGTGTCGCCGTAATTCACAGTCGCCTTATCGGCCCGCAACGAAACGGCAACAGGCTGCGTGCCGTTCGCATAACCAAGCCCCGGAAATCCCATAATGGCAAGAAACACGATCAAAAAGACCGGCAAACCCAACCTGCTTACTCTTAAAAAGGAAAGCAATAATCTGCTGCGCATATGAAATCCCTTCCTGTAGCCTTAATAGTCCGCTTTCCTTAATTATACTACAAATTCGTATAATTCCCCGGCAAAAAATACAGGTAACCGAAAACATTCATGTTCAAGTGCCCCGGTTCAACCGGTATTCAAAATTGCTTTTGCACAGCTGAAGCAGATCGTATTTCACGCCCCGTTTGGGCACCGTGATGGCAGGGGCCTTCGCCCCTCTCCGGCGCAGAAAAGCGCGCACTTTCCGGATATCGCCGATCGTGTTGACGATGATTTCGTCGGGCCGCTCCCCCGCATACCGCGCAGCGAGAAAGCGGTCGCAGACCATTCCCCCGCCGGCCGCATCAAGCTCAAACATTTGAAAGTGCCGCAGCATGCCCTCTTGAACTTTGGCTACCATGGCTCTGTTTTCCCCGAAGTAGACGACATCCTGGTCGACGGCGGCATCCCTGTCTACGATTTGCTTGTCGGGCACTTGCTCCAGATTGCGGATATGGCCGAGCATGTTCTGTGCTTTTTCAAATTCGAGCCGCTCCGCATACGCATGCATTTTGGCCGACATCGCTTCTATTAAAGCTTGTCCTTCATTAGCCAGCATGGCCGCCGCCTGGCGGGCCCGGTCCCTGTAATCCTCTTCGCCGATCCGGCCTTCGCAAACGCCGCTGCATTTGCCGATATGATAGAGCAGGCATACTTGCTTCGGCATAGTCAGACATGAGCGCAGCCCGTAATGATCCGTCACGAACTCAAGCAGCGCCTCCAGAAACCGCCTGCTGCGGAACGGCCCGAGCCGATGCCCCGGCGCCAGCTCCTGCTCTCCGTTCTGATAAGCCGGCGCTTCCGGAGCGGCGCCGCGTTGATTCCGGTAAAACACTTCGAGCCTCGGCACCCGCTCCCCTGTCAGCTGCAGATAAGCGTAGCCGCTCTTGTCTTTTTTCAGGGCCCGGTTGTACGGCGGCTTGTGAAGCTTGATCAGATTGTTTTCGAGAAGCAGGCTTTCCGTCTCGTTATTCACCAGCACGACATCGATTTGAGCGATTTCGCGTACCAATTGAACGATTTTTTTGCGCGTGTGCGTTTGTTGAAAATAGGAGCGCAGGCGGCTGCGCAAGTTTTTCGCTTTGCCGATGTAAATAATGTGCCCCGCGCCGTTCAGCATCAAATAGCAGCCCGGGCTTTCGGGATATTCGCAAGCTTTGAATTCAAAAGACACGCAGGCTCCCCCTCCCGCACAGATCTTCAGCTTATTTGCGCTGCGGGCGATACCAGTCCATAACGGCGCAGCACTGCGATTCGCGCATTCCCCGCAGATGAAAGTGAACGCCCAGCGAACGCGAAGCTACGCTAATGCCGAGCGTCGCCAAGCCTCTGCGGCGCTGCAGCGGATTGCTCACGGTCCGGCACGACTGGATTCTGCCGCGCGGCACGATGACGGTGATAAGCGCAAGCCGGCGAAACCGCAAAATCAGCAAGTCGTTCGCAAGCAGCCAGCCCGCATCCTTCAACTGTTGGCGGCCAAGCACGGCCGCGGCCAGGCAGAGCGGTGCGCCCAGCCAGCCCCATGGCGTAAACGTGACCGCCACCGCCGTCGCTATCCCGAGGAACAGCGTCCATGGCACAACGTAGCCTATCCACGCTCTGCTCGGCAAGGTTTCGACCGGCGCAGGCCGCACGTGGAACCCGGGGGCCATCTGCTCCAGGAAGCCGCCGATTTCACTGCGCCGCAGCAGCGGAAACAGCAGGCTGGTTTCCCCTTTATCGCTGCCGTATCCGGCGCTTTCGACATGTACTGCGGCAAAGCCGAACGGCTGCCACAGCAGATCCTCCACGATGCGGATAGCTTGTATGCGGGCAAGCGGCAGCGTAACTTGCCTGCGCTCCAGCAGCCCCCGCGAGATCACCAATTCGTCCCCGGAACGAACGACGGTGAAATTCGCGAATTTAACAGCTGTGATGCCGACGCCCAGCAGCCAGGCAAGCGCGACCACGATCACAATGATGACGGGCACGGCGGCCGATTCGAAGATTTTGCCCGTATTCCGGTATACATGCAGGTTCGGAAAAATTTCATCCAATTTGGACATCAGCGCAAAAATGAACGAAATCGACAAGCCCATGCTGCCCGAACTCATGCCCGCCACCAGCAAGCGGCCGAAAGAGATAGAGAAAGCGGGCCTCCGCTGCTGCGGCGTTCCTTCTTCCATGGGTTCCATCGCCCGATTCGCCGCCTGCTCTTCGGCGCCAAGCGCTTCCCCGGCTTCCGCATACGGCTCGCCCTGGTTGTGGCCGCGCAGCTGTTTTTGCAGCAGCAGCGCCTCGTCCCTCGTTACCGCTGTAAAAACCGCCTCCGGTTTGCCGCCTCCCGCCGTCTGCACCTGCATACGGGCAAGCCCGAGCAGCCGGTGCAGCGGCCCTTCGGTCAAATCGATCGTTTGAATGCGCTCCAGCGGGATGAACTGCCTTTTCACTACGAAAATGCCGTGCTCCACTTTCAGCATGCCTTCGGCAACTTCGTAGCGGTAACGCAGCCACGACAAAATGCCGCAGCCGATCGCGCCGGCGATAATCGTCGCGCTTGCCGCCATTCTCCACCCCCCTGCTCCCGAATGCCCGCCGCCGTTGAAAACAGCCGTCGCCAAAAAGATCAACAACGGGAGCAGCATATCCTTGATCAGCTTGAGCGAAGAGAGCACGGCGGCAAGCGGGTGCAGCCTCTTGCCGTTCTGAATGGGCTTAGACATCATCATTCGCCACCCTCGCCAGCACGGCAATCCGGCTGCGCACCCGATCGGCGGTTTCTTCGGCCAGAGCCGGGATGTGATGCTTGCCTGCCGCCGTCGAGAACGATACGCTCGACAGCCCGTATCGGCGCAGCAGCGGTCCCTGGTGCGTATCGACATGCTGGATGCGGACCATCGGAACAACCGTTCTTTTCACGAATACAATGCCCTGCAGCAGTTCGATTTCTTCGTCGCGGATTTCGTAGCGCCACCGTCTCCACCTGATCGCCGGAACGACCAGCACACTAACGGCTGCTTCCAATACAGCCAGAACCCATGCGAGTACCGGAATCCATAGAGGCCAGCCGAATCGATGAGCGGCGAACGCGATCCCCACCGCAACGGCTATGAAAAACAGGCTGGAAAGCGCTTCGCTCCACCGCCAAACGGCGATCGCGCGCTTGTCTATCCTGTGACTTGGTTGCGAGTGCAATATTAACAGCCCTCCTTAAGCTAACCATGAACTAGAGTTTCGAAATGTTCCCTTCCCCTAGCATAACTCATCTTCATGCAGCCCGCTATCTAATACTAAATAACGCATAAAAGGACACCCCCCTTCGGTGTCCTCGCCGGCCGCGGTTCATAGGATGTAACCCCCCACAGCCTCCAAACCCGGCAGCTCCCTGTACAGGTAAACACTCGTGCCTATCTTCGCAAACACCGGCACTTCCAGTCGATCCGGTCTTACCGTCGGCTCCAGTCTCGCCGGCAGCTCCCGCAAATGCTCGAAATCCGGGTGCGCCACCAGCTCCGACAGGAATGCCGGTATGGTGCTTCCCGATCTCCTTTTCGTGTTCAAAGCCGCTATCATTTGCTCCCCGTTTTTAATGCCTATGCCATGCCCGTAATACAGATTTCTATCGAGCAAAATGACGTTCTCCCCCTGCCACTGCGGCTTTTTGGGATCGTGATCGGGGTTTTTAAAATATTGAATATCCCCGGGCAAAGCTTCGCTGACGTGATTTTTGCCAATTAACCGCATATCGTTGTCCAGATTCCAGTCATACAAAAGTAAATCCCGGAAATGCCGGTTAAACGCATCCTTGCCGATCATATCAAGCGTAGCCTTGTACAGAACTACTGTCATTGCCGTAGCGCATTCAAATGCATAACGGCTGCCGTTTTGAAAAATGTCCAATATCCCTTCGGACGGCGAAACGCCTTCTCTCAGCCGCAATCCTCCGTTTGGCATCCGCAACCACAATTTGTCGTTACCGTGGGAATCCTTGAATGTAGCGAACGATATGCGGCTGGCGTTTAAGGCTTTGGCTGCATCCACAATCCTGCTTCTCATCTTCAACTCGAACTCCAAAGCTTCGGGAGTCTGGAACCGGTACTCTACCGGGCTGTGTTTCATGTGCTGCAGCATTTCTCTTTCCATCCCCGAAAGCATGAGTCTGTCTACTTGCGCCGGATCACCGTTTGAAATGAAGATCACGATCATTTCCTCCATTTTTCAGAGTATAGGTTATTGTACGTGTATGCGCTCAAATGGTGCGGTCCAAAAAAATCGGTTGAATATAAACGGGCATAACGGGCAAAAAGCAGCCGCCACAGGAGGAAAGGAATCCTGCGACACCCGCTTTTTTCAAATCAAATCTTTGCTCCGGGGAAACGATCAATGCGCTCCGCCTTTAAGGTTAAGTATGACTACGCCGGCGATGATAAGCGCGATACCCAGAACCGTTGTTGCGCTCACCGTTTCTTTCCAGATCATAACGCCTATAACCGCCGTGATGGCCGTCCCTACCCCCGACCAAATCGCATAGGCAACGCCCAAAGGAATTTGCTGCAAGGAAAGCGACAGCGAGTAAAAAGCTACGCCGAAACAAATCACCGTGCCGATGCTCGGGAACAATTTCGAAAAGCCCTCCGAAGCTTTAAGCAAAGATGTGCCGAAAAGCTCGCTCACGATCGCAATGGTCAAAAACAAATAGGCTTTCAAGATCATCCCTCCCTTTCAACCATATTCGATATAGTTTGTTCAAAATGATCACCCCGTAATGGCGTGCGAAAAAGCGTTAAAAAAGAATGCCTCTTAGCGAGACACTCTTTTTGGCAATTCCTGCTCCCGTATTTAGCGGCAAATTGATTCCTCGCCGGACCGGCCGGCGAAAGCATTTATTTCAAACTCTTCAATTGTGCGACGATGGTCGAATGCTGATTGTTCTCTTGCTCCAGCTCGGTTGTGTAGCTGGTTCGCAGCGTCGTCAATTGATTTTTCAAAACTTCGATACGCTGCTGGGCCGTTCCCTTGGCATTGATTTGCCCGACCAGCGTCTGAACGTCGGTGAGCTGCTTGTTCAGCTCGGCCTTGGCCGCTGTCGCCGCCTGGGAAGTGTCCCCGGCCAAGGAGTTTATTCGACTGGTGAGATTCGTTTGCTGGGTAGTCGCTTCCTGCAGCGCTTTGTTATAGTCCGCTTGGCTGGCGTAAACGCCCGGATTGTCCTTACGGATTTGGGCGATTTGATCGTCCAACTGCTTCTTGTTTTGATCGTAGCGGTCTTTGATCGCAGCCAGCGCCTTGTTGTGGCGGTCGTTTTCAACGCCTAATGCATTCGACTGCGGAGTGGTATTCGTATTCGGCAGCGTGCTGGTTCCATCCCCCATATCCACCTTGCGCACCAACACATCGTTGACATATTCGCTTACAGATAAAAGCTTGCCCTTCTTATCGTAATGATAAATGATTCCGTTCATCAGATTGTTTTTAAAATCCCCAACGACCTTCTCGCCTTTCGAAGTCGTGTACGTCCCTTTTCCTTCGCGGTTGCCGTTTACGAAATCCCCTTGGAAAACGTCGCCGTTTTTATAGGCGATTTTGCCGGTGCCGCTCGGTTTGTCGCCGTCGAAAGCCCCTGTATATTTATCGCCGTTGTCGTAATATAACGTTCCGCTGCTCCTCTCGTCGTCCACGAAAGTGCCGTCGAAAATCAGCTTGCCCCCGGAGGAGTACTGCTTCCCCGCCCCGTTGTTCACGCCGTTTTTCAAAATCCCGTCAAATTCGAGCTTACCGTCGGCGTAGTAGCTTTTATAACGCCCGTCGCTCGGATTCCCGCTCGCTAGCGTTCCGTCGAACACCGGCTTGCCGCTTGCATTCACGATTTTCCCCTTGCCTTCCGGGACGCCGTTCTGCATTTGGCCTGTGTATTTGTTGCCGTTAGGGTACGCGTAGTCCCCTCTGTCCGGTTTCGTACCTCCTGTGGTGCTGCCGCCAGACTGCGTTCCTCCTGCACTGCCGCCTGTCTGCGTGCCCCCTCCGGTAGTCCCTCCCGAATTGGCGGGCTGCTGGCTGGCGGCCGGACTTTTCAAGTAGATCGATGAGGTGTTCCCATCCCACGTCACTTCTTTGCCGCTTGCCTCGCCGACGAGCCGGAGCGGCACCAGCGTATTGCCGTCCACCAGGCGCGGCGCAAGCTCAAGCTTGTTCGGGCGATTGTTGATATAAGCGTCATCGCTGTCAATCGTCAGTTCGATTTGCAAGTCGTCCTTCGTGCCCGTTACGGTTTGCGTAGCCTCGTCCCACTGAACGGAAAGCCCCAGCTTTTCGAAAATAGGCCGGAACTGGACCAAAGTCGTCCCGTTCTCAAGAATCGGCTGCACCGCAAATTGTACAGGTTTGCCATCTATGTAGACACGTATCTGCTTGTCAGCCGCAGCTGCAAAGTCCGGTACTGCAAGAGCCGTCCACAATAAACAGGCGGGCAGTAAGGTATACCATTTTTTCATGCGCGTTCCTCCTCAGGCTTCCTCTTCACCACTATTTTACAATATTCTACATAAACTGTCGAAACTTAAAACTTTACAAACCGACTTTCCGCCTTAAAAGGGTAAAAAGCAAACCCGTGTAACGGGGCACTGGAACTGGCATTGCGTGCTAAAAGCCTGCAAAAGTGCATCTTTTGGTCCGTCGATACGCTTGCAACGAAATATTCCTGCAAATCTGCAGGTTTTTCAGCGAATGCGCAGGGCTCAGGCCGTCTTGACCGGGAATTCCTGCACAATTGCAGGCTTTTCCCCTAAACGGGCTGTTTCCATCCGAAAAGCCTGCACTTTCGCAGGCTTTGCAGGTTTCGCACGCTTTGCACACGCCAGGCCGCTTAACGAACTGCCGCGCCGCCTTTGTGCGCATGCACGTAAAAAGAGCGCCGAATCGGCGCCCTCGCGTGAAGCAATATAGGGACGCGGAGTTCCCTATTCGTTTTTGTCGCCCAAAAGCCCCAGCAGCGCCTGCGGCAAAGCAAACTGCTGATTGTTAATGATAATTCGATTCAGCTGGTCTACGGATATTTCCGATTGCTCTTCCTTGATCATTTCGATCTCTTTATGGATGCGTTCCATTTGCCGGTCCAGGGCGGACGCGGCGGACGCGGCTTGTTTCAGTTCCTCAAGCAGCCGTTCCGGTACGGCTCGGTTGTCTTCGTTATATTTGTAATAAATTTTGTGCTCCAGGCTTGCCCAGAAATCCATCGCGATAGTACGAATCTGCACCTCGATGCACACGCTCTCCTGCCGATCCGACATGTACACCGGCACTTCGATCAAAAGATGCAGACTTTGGTAACCGTTTTGCTTCGGATACTTGATGTAGTCCTTTTCTTCAATTACTTTCAAATCGCTCTGATTTTTCAACATTTCGCTGATCAAATAAATATCCGAAATGAAAGAGCAGGTTATGCGCAATCCGGCGATATCTTTAATCTTGTCCTTCATGCTGGCAAACGAAATGTCGCAGGCTTTTCTGTACATCTTGTTCAAAATGCTTTCGGGCGATTTCAAGCGCGATTTGGTATGCTCGATAGGGTTATATTCGTGAAGCATCTCAAATTCCTGTACCAGAATATCAATTCTTGTTTCCATTTCGTCCAATGCGAATTTATACATCATCATGAATCGGGTTAACTCGTTTTTAAATTGTTTCAATTGATGGATGGAAAGTTGGTTCATCATCGATTCGTTCCTTCCTTTATTTATCCGCTCCTCGTTAGTTTAATGCACTTGTGCGGCATTGTGCAAACTTGACGTCCGTAAACAGCGTGCAGCTTTCTTGCTTGACACCCGCCAAGCCTTCTTGTATAGTATCACATATATCTTCAAAAATTGATCGCTTACGACGGAAGCACCCGTAAGAGAAGGCTGAATGCCTTTCTTACAGGTGCTTTTTTTGTTGCGGTCCGCTTCTCATTCTAACGATTCAAGGGAGGATTTACGTTGAACATCACTGGCAAATTTTTCGCAGTTCTACTCGCCGCTCTTTTGTTTGTTTCCGCCTTTCCGGCGGCCGCGGCAGCCGCTTCGCTCGATATCACCGCCTCCATCCGGACATCGCTCGACCAAACGATCACGAATGCGGACCGCACGCAGGCAGCCAAGATCAAATCCCTGTACGACGAACTGCTGACGCTGCAGAAACAGACCGGGGAATGGGATGAAAAAACCAGTGCGCTGCATACAGCGAACGGGGAAGCTTTGGCCGCGCTGCAGAAACAAATCAAGCAAATCGACGCCGCCAAACTTGAAAAGCTGGAAGCCGACGCCGTTCAAACGCGAGAACGATACAAACCGTTATTAGACCAGTACAGCTCATTAAATAAACAGCTTGATGCAGCGCGTTTGATTAATAACAAGGACCTCGTCGGCATGGTTCGTTTTCAGATCAACGTTTTGAAAATCCCGGTTCAGGTGGCGCGCGCCAACATAAAAACAAAAGAAGAAGCATGGCGAACGGCCAAAGAGACCGCCTCCAAGACTGCGAAAAAAATTCGCGCCACCCTGTCGGATGCGGACCCTGTCAATGTGCAGCTCAAAGCCAAGAAAAAAGCGATCAATACGATCGAAACGAACGTAACTCCAGTATGGACAGCGTTCAAAAAAGCGGCAAAAAAAGGAGACGCCGGCAGTGTGCTTGGCACGCTCACATCCGTAGTCTCCCTTTCACGCCAAATCTGTGAAGAACAGCAAAAAGTTTATAAGCTTGAAACCAAGATCAGCGATATTCTTTCCGCCGCGAAGGCACAAATACCATAGAATAACGACGATCACCGATTAATATCCGGCTTCCCCGGACGGAATCGCTTATTGAGCCGTTATCGGCTTTTTCAGGAAAATTCCGTAGCTGATCGCCGAAACTACAAGCAAGACCGCGCCGACGAGAAATACGTATTCAAATGAACCTGTCGCCTGAACGATCGCGCCCGTAACAATCGGCGCAAGCGATGCGCCCACAAATCCGCCGAAGTTTTGGATGGAGCCAAGCGAAGCTACCATGTTTTTCGGCGCTACGTCCGTTGCCAGCGTCCAAATAACGCCTGTCGGCACGGAGGAAGCGAAGTAAGCTACCGCCAGCAAAGTTACGCAAGCGCCAATGCTCGAAACATAAGGGATCGGAATAACCGCAGCCGCTGCCACAATCGCACCGCAAACGAGAGGAATTTTGCGCGCCTTGATCGGTTGATAGCCTTTACGGATAAAGTAATCGGAAATAATGCCGCCCAGCGGTACGCCGATAATGCCCACCATGAAAGGGATCGAAGCGATCCATCCGGTTTTCAAAATACTTAAGCCGCGATCGTGCACCAGGTAACCCGGCAGCCAGGTTAAAAACGTCCACATCGTATATACGAGACCGAAGTTGCCGATAATCATGAACCAGGTTGATTTGTATTTAAACAGATCGCCCCAGCTTATTTTTGCCGCAGCTTGTTGTTCGGCCGGTTGTTCATCCTCTTGAATGACTTCTCCATTCTTCGGATCTCTATACGTGAACAGCCATATAGCCATAACAACCAAACCGGCAGCGCCAATGATGATGAACATGATTTTCCAGGAAAAAGACAGCATTAACGCGGTCAGCAGCGGGGGCGCTATACCGTTGGCAATCTGCGAACCGGTGTTGATCACGGCGAGCGGCGTCCCGCGGTCTTTTTTGGAAAACCAGTTGTTAATCGCTTTTACAGCCGAAGGAAAGAAGGGCGATTCGGAAATGCCCAGCAATACGCGAAGCGTATAAAATATAGAGTAGCTGCTCGTGAAGGCGCTCAATACCGAGACGACGGACCACGAGCCGCTTGCCCAGGCAAACATTTTCCGCGGCCCCACCCGGTCGACGAGCCAGCCTGCCGGAAGATTGGCCAAGGCATACGGCCACAAAAATGCAGACAGCAATACGCCCATTTGCAGCGGAGACAAGTTGAACTCTTTGGAAATAAGCGGATTGGCAACGCTTAAATTGGAACGGTCCAAATAGTTGACGATTGCCCCAATCAAAATCAGAATGACAAAAAACCAACGTTTTTTGCTTACAGCCGGAGCTGGTTGTAATGCTGCTTTAGCCATGACGACTAAACACTCCCTTGTTAAAATAATATTTGTCTATTTGAACGCGCTTGCATGTATCGGCTAAAAGCGCCGACTGCCTGCGCCTATAAAAACCGGCGGCGCCGGGAAAACTTGATACCAACCGCCATAGCGGCATCAAGTCCCGGCGAGCCTCACCGGAAATTAGCGTGCCGCGGCAACCGCTTGAAGAAACTCTTTTGCCGCAGCGGTCACTTTTCGATAATCGCCGTCTTTTTGCGCCGCTTTCGTAATGTAGCTGCCCACGCCAACCCCTACGCAGCCTGCTTGCAGCCATTCGTGCACATTTTGCGGGGTAACGCCGCCTGTCGGTGCAATCGGAGCTTGCGACATCGGCGCTTTGATCGCTTTTACATATTGCGGCCCAACGACTTCAGCCGGGAACAGCTTCACAATATCCGCGCCGGCTTCCAAGCTTTCCAAAACTTCTTTTGGAGTGAATGCACCGCTGATCGTAATCGCTTGGTACCGGTTGGCCATCTTGATCATTTCCGGATTCAATTGCGGGCTTACCAAAAGTTCGGCGCCGGCCAAAATAGCCGCTCTGGCGGTTTCGCCATCCAGAATCGTGCCCGCGCCGATTAATACTTCGCTATATTTGTTAGACAAGGTTTTGATCACTTGCAGCGCATTCGGCACGCTCATTGTAATTTCCAGCACTTTAATTCCGCCTTCAATTGCTGCTTCAGCGACTGCCAGCGCTTCTTGCTCACTATCGGAACGAATGATGAGAACAATTCCGCTTTCCGAAATTTTGTTTAGATTGTCCAATTTTCTCCACATATAGGTTATCCCTCCGGTTGAGTTTTCATTTATTCGTAATGCATGTATAACTTTTCGCCGCTGTATCCCAATTGACGGGAAAGCTTCAGAGCCGTGTTGGTAACCAACTTGACAATCAATTCCTCGCGCTCGGGCGTCATTCCGGCATACATGCTTGCAACGCTGATCGCCGCAACCGGTTGATTCGATTGGTCATACACAGCCGAGCCGATACAGTACATTTCCAGGTTATCTTCACGGTCGTCAATCGAGTAACCCCGTTCGCGTATCTCTTTCATATCCTGCAAAATATGGGGCAAAGTCACTTTCGAATAAGACGTCTTTCCGGGAATATCGCCGTCGCCCACAATGTACTGAATCTTTTCGTCAGGCAACGCGGCCAGCAGCGCTTTTCCAAGACCGGTTGTGTGCATAAATCTTCGCGAGCCTAATTTGGCCGTCGGCCGCACAACCGAGTAATTTTCCGCTTTGTCCAGGTAAACAATTTTGCCTTTATCTTCTATTCCCAGAAAAGCCGTGCTGCCCGTCTGTTTATTCAACTCCTGCAGCAAAGGTCTGGCAAGATGAGGAATTCCCATATTGGACAGGTAAGCCATTCCGGTTTCAAAAGCTCCAAGGCCCAGACGATACGTTTTCAGCCGCTCGTCATCGAATTCGATAAAGCCTTTGTACAGCAGCGTTTGAACCAATTCAAACCCGCTGCTCCTCGGCAAGCCCATCTCTTTGCAAATTTCATTTAAAGTCAGGGCAGAGCCGCTCTTGGAAAGCAGGACCAAAAGATCCAGTGCCCGTTCCGCCGATTTATTTACGCGAAATTTTTCCATAGATTCTCCTTTAAATAAATTGCGCTTATAATTCGCATATGTGAATTCATTTCATGGATACGAATATTGATTCAAGTATATTACACGTGGTTAAATAATTTCAATATCCCCGGCCAAAAAATTATCTTGCCCCAGTGGGAGAGGAAAATAATTAATGGCAAATATTATTTTGCGAATCAATATTGAATTGCGGTAAAGAATCGGATAATCTAAATATAATGATTCGCTATTTAGAATCAAATTCACATATGTGAATTTACAGTCCATTTTGGTAATACGCTTACATGATAACATCAGTTTTTTCGGGAGGTACGTGTTTTGGAGCCTACAGTTATTTTTTTAATCGGTGCGGCAGCATCCGGAAAATCAACGATCGGTAAACGGATCGCATCGGACTATAACTTTTGCTATCTCGATAAAGACGTCGTTTGCAACAAATTTACCGGCCTTTTGCTGGAATCCAAGGGATACTCCCCGCATGAGCGCGACGGCAACGCTTTTTACAGCGACGTGGTCATGGGGCTTGAATATCAAACCTTGCTGGACATCGCTAACGACAACTTGCAGATCGGCAGGTCTGTAGTTCTGGATGCGCCTTTCCTCGGTTATTTTGCAAATAAAGATTACATCCGCCAATTAAAAGAAAAATATGACTGGCGGAACGTAAGAACGCTGGTTCTGCAAGTCACGATCGATTTTGCGGTGCTTAAAGAAAGAATGTTGGCCCGGGCGCTGGAACGGGATGCCTGGAAATTTGCCAACTGGGATACTTATGTGCAAAGCCTGCAAAACAAGCAATGTTTATGGGAAGATATCGAAATCAAACGGTATGACAATAGCCACGCTGAAGTAGACATCGAAAAGCTCAATCAAGCGATATCGCTTTAATGGGCGGCAGCCTTTCCAAAAGCGCGGCCAGGCAGCCGCGGGCTGGCTATTCCATTTTGACGTCGGTCGGTTGGTCGGTTGATTCCGAGGATTTGCGGTTTTGGATCGGCAGCGGCACAGGCGCAAAACATCAAATCCGGCTAACATTAGCCGATTTGTCAAACAAGCTGGCCTACTCCTGTTCAACCGCACCCGATCGACTATACGCCGACCTGCAAACCAACTCGTTCAAGGGTGAATGATTGCGGGGGAACGGCAAGACTTTATAGGCAAAATAAAGGCGAACAGTGGCTTGGAAATCCACGGTTCGCCTTTGTGGGTAATGCATATCAAGATTATACCCAGGATGCTGCCGCTGCTTGGTGGTGACCTGAATGATCTGAAGGCACTAAGGCGAGATCCACATCAAGAGCCATAGCCACTCTAATAATTGTATCAATACGAGGCGCTGTTGTGTCACCCTCAAACCGAGCTATTGCTGATTGTTTCATGCCTGCTCTTTTCGCCAACTCAGCTTGTGTCCATCCTTTGCTTTCCCTTAATTCGATCAGCATAACAACCATTGCTGTCCGCTTGCGAATAACTTCAATCTCCTTTTGACTTTCAGAGCTCATTTCGTTGACCATGTTGTCCCAAGTTTTCATAAGTATCATCTCCTTTTCTTGCCGTTCTTCATTTTTTCCTTGATATTTTCAACCGGATGTTCTCTCATATATTTGTCTCTTAACCGTCTTGCCTTTGCCAATTCAAGCTCATCAGTTTCATCAGCATCTTTCTTATAATGTGACAACATGATAAAGTGATTTCCATTCCAAAGGCACATAAATATTCTTTCATCAAGCGGTCTCAATTCATACAAATTGCCATTTTCTTTGCCCTTTAGGTCCTTAATTATTTTTGTTCCGGCACGAAGTCCTTGCATACGAACGCGTTCTATACAATAAACTATCTTTTCGAAAATAATTCTTGCGTTTTTGTCACCGCTGTTTTTCTTAGCTTCAAGGTCCTTAATGAATTCATCGACTTCGGGCAAACTAGCGAATTCATACTTGTACACCGGAGCGACCCCTTATATTTTATCTTATGCAGAATTAACAAAAAATATAACTAATTTGTTATAATTATAACACAAACGTTATAAGCTGACTAATTTCGTCACTCCCAAACTAAACAAAATGGACACATCCTTTATACGGAAGTGCCCACTTTGTTTAATTGGCAAATCGCCTCATTGCCCCGCCTACTTCTTGCTCTTCTTCTTTGCCGGTACTTTCTCGGGCAAGGTTTCCGCCCATGATAGCGATTCGGCCATCAATCCGGTAATTTTATCCGGATCGTTCCGCCATTGCCCGGGAATCGCAACGTATTCCTTCATGGGCCTATTCGGCATTGGAGCGAACTCGGTCGCGCCTTCTTGGAGCAGTTGCAAGCGCCGTTCTTCCGGCAGACGGACGAAGAGTTCCTGTCCATACAGGCCAGTAAACATATTGCCGTTAATAAAGCCGGCCAAAGAGCCGAACATCGGTTTGATCTTAACCCGCGGGTCACCCGGCACAACAGCTGCGAATAAAGCTTTGGATTCATCGTCAGGACGTAACATGGAGTGTGCATGCCTCTTTTCAACAACTGTAAGTTAAGATTTGAGCCGCGGCCCCGCCGCTATATTCTATCATTGTCGCTTTTCCAGTTCTTGATTCCTTTTTTAATGTCCGTGGGGCTCAGATTTTGCGAAGCCACCTTCTGGCATAATTCCGGAAATTCCCCATCGCCTGCAAAACGCAAAGCGGCAATTTGAGCAAAAGTAAGCCTGGAATCCAGCAGTTTTCCTGTAAGAACGTAATGACGCAAGTTTTCCTCGGCTCTGATGGCTCTGTCTTGCGCTTTTAACGGGTAAGCCCTCATTAAGAAGAAACTTACTGCTATATAGATGAAAATCAGCAGACTGAGCAGCGAAGAGAGGCTTAGACCTTCTCGGACGACAAGGGTGACAGTTACGATCAATATAACCAGTAAAAGCAATGATAAAAAATAATGATAAATCGGGTGGAATCTTTTGTGATTCTGAAAATTTTGATTAGACACCAAGGAACCTCCTCGTTTTATTTATCGGATCATTGTTCCAAATAAGTTTTGAAGCTGGCTTCCAAGGTACTGCTCCAGCCTTTGTTGTGATTTTCCGCTTCAGCCTGTGTGGAGAAATTGTCATGCGTAACTAGAAGCTCAGTTCCTGTACCCTGCTCCACAAACTCAATGGTAACCACCGTATCCTCTTGATCTCCGCCGGAGCCTTCGTGCTCCCATTTCCAAGTAAAAACCAGCTTTTCGTTCGGAATAATCGCTACATACTTGCCGCCAAGAATATGATCGGCTCCATTGGGAGCATGCATGATGAAGCGGTAGCTTCCTCCTTCAACAACATCCATGCGATCAACGGTCGTCGTAAAACCTTCCGGTCCCCACCATTGCTGCAGCTGCTCTTGTTGCGTCCATGCTTGAAACACTTTGTCTCTGCCGGCTTTGTAGTTATAAGTAAGTTGTAGTGTAAATTTACCTGCTTGCATATTGATCATTAATATAGCTCCTTTAATTGTTGTTTGTATTTTGGTCCAAAAAGCGTTCCAGTCTGGATAATTGCGACGTCCAGAATTGCCGCAGGTCCGATAACCACTGATTCGCACAGTCAATTGACGCCGGATTTAGATAATAATAGCGATACCTCCCTTCTTTGCGCACAGAAACTAGCCCAGCCTTTTCCAGAACCTTCAGGTGTTTGGACACCGCAGGCAATGACATTTTAAAAGGCTCGGCTAATTTCATGACCGTCATCTCGCCTTTGGCAAGCTGCGTAATCATCTCTCGTCTCGTCGGATCGGAAAGAACGGAAAAAACGTCGTTTAAAACATTCTCGTCATGATACTTAACCATATGGTTAAATATAATGTTGTTCATGCGCATTGTCAAGTTGATAACCTTACCAATTGCAAAAAGCGCCAGTACCATCAGCAGCGCTACTCAATAGACGCAACTGACATTAACTGACGAAATGGGCGGGAAGACGCCCGGTTCACCCGTTTACTTTGCTTTTGGTGCCGCTCACAATCGCGAAGCGGATGTGCTGCCATTTCCGGGAACGCCAGCGCAGCAGCATGCCGATACCGCGCAGCCCTTCGTCGGCGATAAAAGCCAGCCATATGCCCGGCATCCCCAGGTGGCATACGATACCGAGCAGATAGGCGAGCGGGATGCTGATGCCCCACATGGAAATCAGCCCCATATACACCGGGAATTTGACTTCCCCGGCCGCATTTAGCGCTCCGATGACAATGACGTTGCATGCGCGCGCCGCTTCAAGCACGAGCGACAGCAGCATCAAGGTTTTCCCGAGGCTAATGACTTCCGGATCGTTCGTAAATATACCGAGGAGGGTATCGGAAAAAGCCACCAGCAAGCAGCCTACGCCAAAATTAATCAGCAGGCCGATCCGCAAATTGCGGTAACAAACGCGATAAGCGGTTTCATGCTTGCCCGCTCCAACCAGGCGGCCGATCAAAATCGACGTCGCTTGTCCGATGGAAACCGAAAACAGAAACACGAAAGTCGTCATGTTCTGGGTATATATTTTTGTAGTCAAAGCCGAAACGCCCAGCATGGAAACAAAATACGTAATAAAAACTTGTGAAGCGCTGTAAGAAATATTTTCTCCCGCGGACGGAATCCCTATCCTGATAATTTCCTTGACGTAGCTTATCGGCAGGCGAAACATATCCCGGTAGGAAAGAGGATACCGCAAAAATTTGATAAGCATCCATAAGGCAATCCCTACTCCGATCACCCGGCTCACATTTGTCGCAATGGCAACCCCCTGCACGCCGAGCACCGGAATGCCGAAAGGTCCGTACAAGAACAAGTAATTTCCAAGTATATTTATAGTAATGACAAAAAAAGATAACAAAAGCGTAGGCTTCACAAAACCATGCATCCGCAAAACCGCAGCTGCCGTACCGATTATAGCTACCGTAACCAAGCAACTTCCTATCATTGACAAAAATGCGCTTCCATCATTCATTAATTCCGCAGGCAGCTTCATCATGTTCAACAGCGGGTCGGCAAAAATAACGAGTACGATGCTTACGATCACGCCCAAGATGATGTTCAACCCCATCGAAATCGAGGTCACTTTGGCAGCCTCCCGCTCTTTCCCTGCGCCGATCAGTTGAGCGATAAGCACGCTGAGTCCGAAGGTCACGAATCCGAACAGAAGCTGGGCGACGGTCAAAATTTGGTTAGCCACGCCTACGGCGGCTACCGCGCGATCCGAGTATTTGCTGAGCATGAGCGTGTCGATGTTCAAAATAACCGTTTGCAAAAATTGTTCCAAAAAAATGGGGCCCATTAATCCGAATAAAGTTAATTGCCGCTCTTGTTGTTGTACTGCCATAAATCCTCCTTTTATTTGTTCAAGGAGCCGATCTGTTCATTGATTCTGCGGCAGGTGGCTTTCTCCACCAGTTCGTGTTCCAGCACGATTGTCCTTCCCGTCTGCGGGCTTTGCGAATGGCCGTTGCGCTCGATAAGTTCCATAAGCAGCTCAACGGTAACCTGGCCTATTTGATCCACGGGCTGCTGGATCGTCGTGAGCTTGGGCCTTACCACGTCGGAAATTTGGATGCCGTCGAAGCCCACAACGGAAATATGATCAGGCACGCGCAATTGGCGATCATACATACAGTTCATGGCGCCAACCGCCATATCGTCGCTCGCGGCAAATACGGACGTAAACGTCCCGCCGGCTTCGTTAAGCAGCTCGTTCATTAACCGGTAGCCGGCAGCAAGCTTGTAGTCGCCGAACCGGACAATCGACTCGTCCGCCTCTATTCCATTATCTTTGAAAGCAGCCAGGTACCCGTCGTAACGCTTTCTGCCCGCGCATAGATCCCGCATATCTCCCGCTATCATGGCAATGCGCCGATGGCCAAGGCGGATTAGATACGTTGTCGCATCGTAAGCAGCTTTGAAGTCGTCGATCATGACCGTCGGCAAATTCATGCCCAGATCGGCATGGACGACGAGCGGGATTTGGTTTTTTTGCAAAAAAAGCCGGGTATGCTCATTCAGCTTTTCATGCATAAGCACAATGCCGTCGACGCGCATCTCTTGAAAAACATTCAAATATTTCACGACTTTGTCGGTATCTTCAACGATGTTGGAAACGAGCAGGTTATAGCCTTTGCGCCCTACCGTCTCCTCGATGTTGCTCAGAATAGACGCCTGAAAATTGCCCGTTATGTCAGGGATAATAACCCCGATGAGATTCGTCTTATTCCGCTTCAGACTTTTCGCAATCAGACTGGGCGAGTAGTTCAACTGCTCGATCGCTTGACGCACTTTCTTTTCAAGCTTCTCGCTCACATGATCGCCTTTGTTCAAAACTCTGGAAACGCTCGTGACGGAGACGCCTGCCGCTTTGGCTACGTCCTTGATTTTCACACCCATTATGCTGCTGTCCTCATTTCCGATCTAAGTTCAGGAAGGAGAAGATGCCTGCATCCGAACCCGCAAAGCCGTCAGCCCGCTCACATCGAGAGTGGAAACGGCATCCACCTTCATTTCGGCATATGCTGTAAACAACCGGCTGTCCTGCAGCGTATAGATCCAAACCCGCAAGCCGTGTTCGTGGGCGCACTGTACCAAGCCTGGACGGCACGAAGGATAGTCCGCATTGACGCCCGCAAGCCCTGCCTGTTTGGCCATGCCGCATATTTGCCGTACAGCGGTTTCATAATCCGCGCTGCTCATGTCTTTCAACTGTGCCGGTGTATTCCATACTACTCTACCATGATATGGAGATTTTGTAATTAAACTTGTGTCGCCCGTAAAATAGATTTGGTCCCACATATCCAAAGTTTCAAGCAGACCGATGGCGGGAAGCGCCGCCTCATCGTTTTTGATATCCAAATTAAAAGAGACCGGCTGTCCCTTAAATTCCCGCAGCACCGTTTCCAGCCTTTCCAATTCTTTGCCCGGTTGCAGCTGTAAAGGGTTCTGCGCATGCAATTCCTCGTAAGTAAGCTCGGAGAAACAAGGATGATCGTCGTGATACAGCACGCAAATCCCGTCCTTGGTCGCCCTCACGTCCACCTCAAGCACTTCCGCTCCGGCGTTTCTTCCGGCAATACACGACTCCAGAGTGTTATCCGGCGTGCCTTCGCATCCGGTATGTGCAATAATCAGGGGCATAGTGTCCATTGCATTCGCTCCTCGTACATTATTCAAATTTTGCTGACAACTGACATCGCTTCGCGCATGTAACAGTTGCAGCGTGTTATCGGGCTTCAAAATAGACCGGATTCGTAAAAGCAAGGTTCGCTAACGCCCCGCCCAGCAAGCCATGCAGGCGAACCCGCAGCCACATGAGCCCTTCCGCCGGAATCGCGCAGCGGAACTCCGCCGCATTTGCCGATAGGCTGCCTCGGCATAGCTCTCCCAGATTGGATTCCACAATGACCGTATGGGCCTGCGTCTCCGCCGGGCTTTGCCGTTGATGGATCCGGACCACAAGGTCTACAGCTTCGCCTTGCGCCAACCGGTCCGATGGAACTGCGTCGCCGATACCGTAAATTCGTCCGCCCGCCTGAACTTCAAGCGTCACGAGCGGCCCCATGCTTACGCAAATGCGGCCCGAGCGGATCGCTTCGACGGCCGACGACGCCGATACGGCATGCTCACCGGATATCCCCAGATATGTAAATGCCGGAGGATCGCTTTCCCCGCTCGAATGATGCCAGTCCCGTCCGGCCGTAGCGGCGATGCGGACTCCTTGATTCAATAAGCCCGTCCATAGCTCGAAAGCGGGTTCGTTATGATTGCGAATAGGTGGCAGCGTTTCATGCCATACTTCCATATAGTCGATTTGATGCCAATCCTGTATATCGTATTCCCAATGGCACCCCGTACAAATGGGACTCCCCAGGGCAAACGGATGAGCGATGCCGACGACCCCGCCCTGCCGGTGGACTCGCTCGATGCCTTTGCCGATATCCTTCGGCCCAAGATCGCGCCACTCGCAATACGGAGCGCCCAGCGTCAGCATATGCCCGTAGAACGTCGTCCATTCCATGCCCGGGACGATGCATATTCCGGTTTCTTCGGTGACTTGAGCCGCATCGGCGAGCCCGGATACCGTGTTGTGATCCGTCAATGCGATCCCTCTCAAGCCCAGTTCCCCCGCCTTCCGGCACATGTCCGCGAGCGTATGAATACCGTCGCTGTGAGGCGTGTGAGTGTGCAGTTCAAATGGAAGCCACTTCATGATTGTTGTTCTCCTTCGCGAATGCTTAATTGATAACGGCATTCCGGCGTAATCACACAATGCACGCTAATCGTCACCCGCCATACGCCCTCGTGGATCGGGCCGGCCAAGAAGCCCGGCGAGCTCTCCCGGAGCGACAGCACATGATGCTGATCATTCGGGTGGCGGTGCGCCGATCCCCGGAAGCCCTGCGGGTCGTCTACCGATAGCGTCAGCAAATTTTTCAGCGGAGCGAACTTTTCCCATTGCTCCATGTAGACGGATTTTTGAGACGGGCGAACATATCGGTCAATAGCATCCTCAATCAATACGCGGGACATGTCCGTGTCGTCGAGTGTTTTGGGGCTGTAGCTGAAATCGATATGCAGGCTTTCCACAGCTTCAGGTATATACAATTGATACGCAATATGCGTTTTTGAGCTGAGCGGAGTCAACTTCCCTTCTACGATCAGAAGATCTTTCATTGAACGGGTTCCCCTTTTACCGTGATGGCCTTACTTGTCATCCTGCATCATGCTGCGAATATAGAAATAACCGACCAAGGAGCAGATGGCAAACATGAACACAGCGCAAGCGCTGGAAATACCGGTTTCAAAATAAACCGAAAACTGCTGCTGCATCGCCACCCCGAGCACTTGCGGCGCATTCGGGCCGATAAGAAACGGAGCGGTAAAGCTTCCGATAATGCCCATAACGACAAATGTGGCGGCTACCAGCATCGATTTAAACGATAACGGAAAAATAATTCGCGTAAATATTTGAACTTTTCCGGCTCCCACATCCTTCGCGCTTTCAATCAGAGCGTTCGGAATCCCCGAAAGGGCGGAACTAAGCAGCATGGTTGCAAACGGGATATTGAACCACAAATTGGCCAGCAGCAGCCCTTTGAAGTCGAACAGCACCTTCATAAACGGCGCACTCGTAAAAAGCATCATAATTCGGGCCAGCCAGCCATGATTGCCGTACATATTAATAATGCCGTACGTGGCGATAACCGATGGAATGAACATCGGAATATAATAAAGCCGTTCGATCCACTTCGCCATCCGGCCTGTGCTGAACCGTAAAAAAACGGCCAGCAAGTAAGCGATGAAGAGCACGAGCACCGCCGAAACGATCGTCAGTTGAAGCGTAAACCGGATGTTGTTCAACATCGCAGGATCGGTAAACAAAAACTTGTAGTTATCCCAAGTGAATTGACCTTCGTGCCCGCGCAAACTTTCCTGAATGGAGGTGACGATCGGCACCACGATCATAAAAAGCAGCAGCAAAAAGGAGGGCAGCACCATGAAAAGCCCGAGCGCGGAGCGTTTCGCTCCGCGGTCGAACCATGCCGGCTTGGACGATTTCCCGACGTTCATCGGCCGGGTCAGGCTATGCTCGCTCATTGACCGGCGACTTCCCTTTGCCAGCGTTTCATAGCGTCAGCTTCCAGCTCTCCCAGGTTGAAGGAGCGGTAGTTGACGGACACGCCTTCGAATTTTTTTTGCAGGTCCCCTGGCATATGAGACCATTCGATGCCCGGGAAGCCGTAAATTTTATTGACAACTTCAGCTTGCGCATCCGGGCTCAAAACAAAGTTGATGAAGTCGTATGCCGCTTCTTTGTGCTGGGACATGTTCGGCACTGTCAGCCTTCCGGGACCGCCGGTAAATGCAGGTTCAAGTTGCGCCAGCTTCGTCGTTTCCGGCAGCAGCTTTTTGTTGATTTGCTCAAGCGCCATATCCGACCAAGCCGGAATCATATCCACTTCGCCGTTCGCGAGCAAATCGAGCGTACCTTGGTTTTTCTTCGGGTACACGCCTTTTTGGTACATGTCTTTGGACAAGCTTTTGAGCAGTTCGAATCCTTTATCCCACTGCTGCTCGATGTTTTTGTCCTGATTGTGGATCGCATCTTCAGGCAAAGATTTGTAAAGCGCCGTGAGTACGAACGATCCGCCGGAACCGCCGGTTGCCGGGTCATTGTACGCAAAGCGGCCCGGATGCTCGTGAATCCATGTGTACAGCTCGTCCAGCGTTTTCGGCGGACTCGACACTTTAGCGCTGTTGTAGGCGAGAAGGACCGATGAAGAGCGGTAAGGAATCGCTTTATTGCCCATATCTTTCATATTCGCCGGGTTGATCAAGCTGATGTTCGGGATTTTTTTGACGTCCAGCTCTTCGAAAAGATTTTCTTTTTTGTCGGTGGCCATATCCGGCCCTCCGTTGGCTTCGTAAAGATCGACATCGATCGTGCTGTTGCCCGCTTTCTTGGCCGCTACAATCCGGTTCATCGTTGCTTGCTCGCCTTGTCCGGACGGAATGTAAACGAGCTTAACCTTCACTTTGTCCTGCTTTTTCTCATACAATTCTTTCAAATGCGTCCACAGTTCTTGCACGTTTTGCGATCCGCTGAAATAAAACGCAATTTCCGTCGGGCCGCTTGTGCTTGCGCCGGCGGGGCTTGCCGCGCTTGTTCCGCTTGGCGTGCTTGCCGCACCGGATTTTGCTCCGTTGCCCGCGCCTGTCGAACAGCCCGCCAGCAGCGTTACCGCAGAAAGGGAAGTAAAAAGCAGCACTTTACCTGTTTGTTTGAATCCGCCAAAGCCAAAATGGATACTCATGTTTTGTCATCCTCCTTGTATGTGAAAAGCGTTGTTAAACCGATGATCTAGGATAAGCGGCATGTTTGGAAAAGGTAAGCGAAACCGATTGCCCGCCGGTCAGCTCCTGCGCTTGTTCCCGCGGAAGGAACATGCGCACGATGCCCGCTTCGGTCAGCAGTGTTATTTCGGCATAATGTCCGAGAACCATTACTTGCTTCACGGTAGCGGCAAGGCCGGGCAGCGAGGCGTCATTCCATTTGACATCCTCCGGCCGGACAGCGACGACGACATCTCCGCTCAAGCTGCCGGGGTCGGCAAGCTGCAGGTTTTGCAGCGCAATGCTTCCGTTCTGCGCGCCCCCGTCCATCATGTTCATGCGCCCGATAAAGTTGGCGACGAACAGCGTTTGCGGGGCGTCGTAAATAGCTTGAGGCGAATCGGATTGCTCGATGCGGCCGCGGTTCATGACGATGATCCGGTCAGACAGCGACAGCGCCTCTTCCTGATCATGCGTGACGAACATCATCGTCAGCTTCGTCGCCGACTGAATTTCCCGGAGCTCCTCGCGCAGCTCTCCGCGCAATTTCGCGTCGAGCGCCGAGAACGGCTCGTCCAGCAGCAGAACCGCCGGCTCCAGCAGCAGCGCCCTGGCTACGGCGACGCGCTGCTGCTGGCCGCCCGACAGCTCGGTCGGCCGTTTTTTCTCCGCGCCGGGCAGGCGGACGAGCTTCAGCGCCCGGTCGACCGCTTCTTGAATCTGCTCCTTCTTCATCTTGCGAATTTTCAAGCCGAAGGCGAGATTCTCGAAGACGTTCATGTGCGGCCACAGATTGTAGCTTTGAAACACCATGGCGGTCGGACGCTTCTCCGGCGGCAGGTGCAGCACGCTTTTGCCCGCGATCAGGATATCTCCCGAATCAGGTTCCAAAAACCCGCCGACCGAGCGGAGCACCGTCGTTTTCCCGCAGCCGGACGGGCCCAGCAAAGTAACGAGCTCTCCGCGATGGATATCGAATGAGATCCCCGTTACGCCGTCGCCTGTTTTGTAGCGTTTGGACAAATTTTGAATCGATAATTGAACTTGAGCAGTCATTGCCTGCCTCCTTGCTATTTCATGGTGAAGCCGCTGGACATCACATCCGCGCTGACAAAACGCCGAGATACCAGCAGCAAAATGATAGTCGGCAGCGTCAAGATGATGGAAAACACGGCACCGGCCGTTGCCGGATAGTCTTGCACCGCTCCGTACATGATCAGCGGCATCGTTTTGAAATCGGGCATTCCTACCATAAACGTTCCCTGCGCTTCATCCAGAGAGGACAGGAAAGTAAAGATCGAAGCCACGATAATTCCCGGCAGAGCCATCGGCAGCGTAATATTCCAGAAGACGCGAAACGGCCCGGCCCCTGCATCTCTTGCGGCTTCTTCCTGCGCTTTGTGCACGCTTTTGAAAGAAGCGGCCGGAATCCATGTCATATACATCAACGTATTGATAACATGAATGAGAACAACGCCCAAAAAAGTATTCATCAAGCCGATTTTGAAAAAGAGCACCGCGATGGCCACGTATAACCCCATTTTCGGAAAAGCGTTGGTCAACAGGAACGAAAACAGGAACCACCTGCTCAGCGGAAATTGAATGCGCGCGAAAGCATAAGCTGCAGGAATGCAGATGGCGATCGACAGTAACGTCACTACGAAGGCAATCAGGAAAGACAAGCTAATCGACTTCAAAATTTCCGGTTGGGACAGCACGAATGTCCACCAGTCCAGCGACCAGCTTTGCGGCAGCGCAGCCGGGTACTGCCATTTTCCCGAGAATGCAAGCAGCGCCAGATTGATAAGCGGACCCAGGAAAAAGAAGACGAACACTGCGAAAATAATAAACTCAACAATTTTTCTTTTACCCAAGCTTTTGAAATACCAGCTCATCGTAAATCACCTCCTTTTGCATTGGTATCGATACCAATTTGAAAAGCAATTGATTTTGCATTGGCCCCCAAAATTGGTATCGATACCAATTTCGACCAAAAACGATTCATATCCGTATTTTTGTGCCTCCTTGTTTCTCGAACTCTATTACAGCTTAATCGTCGATTGTAAAATATAATCGCTTAAAATATTAAGAACTGTTCAAGATACTTTAATGAATTTGTTAAGAGCAAAAAGGGGCATTTTTCACAACCAAAATTGAACAGAATAAGTTGGAGTTCAGAGAGGTTGAGCAGCTTTATCAGAGCTACAAAAAAAATCCAATGACCATTAAACAAAAAGCACAAATTGAAGTAAAAAACGTCTTTGAAACTTACGAGTTTATTTATAGTTTAAATCCAAACAAAGATTTTTCGGATATGGATGAACCTGTACTAAAAAAAATACAACATACTTTAATGAGTAATTTAACCGGTTATCCTGAAGGATATAGGCATATTCCAGCAGCCCTTCATGATGGCGATGGGCAAATCAGTTACCAGCCTCCGGCATTTAACGAAGTTCCGCGTCTCATGCGGGCATACTTCTCTTGGCTTTACACTAGCGTGACCGGATATGCAAACCCGTATGAGACGACCCATGTTGACCATGAAAAAAAAATCCATCCCCTGATCATTGCTGGAATCACCCATCATATAATAGGTTATATCCATCCTTTTCCTGACGGTAATGGAAGAACAGCACGGGCATTTTCTACTTTGGTCGGTTTAATACACAACGATCTTGCCACGATTAAGGATGCATTCAGTGTAGAAGAATTCTTTGATAAACGCATCGAGGATTACTATGACACGCTTATGGCTGCAACTCAAGGAAACTTAAAACCATTTATTGTTTTTTATCTGGAGTGTGTCAACGCATCGCTTACCAAGGTTCTCAAAGAACTTCAACGTTACGATAGAATTAAACATATTCGTGAATTACTGGGCAAAGGGCATGCCAAAACAATGTTCGAATGGATCAGTAGAATGAATGACGGAGAAATATTTCATAGACAATTGTTCGACAACACTTTAGAAGCTTCACCCTCAAGCATTGCCAAGAACATTTCAAGGCTTAAAGACCTGGGCGTTATCAAGTCAGGAAGCGGCCGCGGAGAATATATCGTTTGTATCGTAGATTAGCCAAGAAAGCGAGCACTGGCCTCCGGAACAATTGGGGACACAGTGCTCGCTTGCCTTTCAGGGGGTAAGGATACTACAGGTTTCGCAGTTGTAACATAGCGAATTGCGATGAGGAACGTCGCATTTGCGCTCTAAGCGCCGCACGATTTTCTTACTTGTAATTTGCCGGTAAAGGAAATGACATTTGAGCCTATGTCCGGCAGTTCTCTTGATTTGATTTGGCCGAGCATTAATTCGGCGGCTTTATTCGCCATTTCCACCGACGGATGCTTGAAAGTGGTCAATGGAGGGCTGACAAAATCGGCAAAATTGACATCATCGATCACGGCTAATGCCAAATCATCCGGAACACGGATATTTTTTTCAAGCAAATAAGGCAAAATTTCCATGAGAACCAAATCGTTACCGGCTAACAAAGCCGTCGGAGGCTTTTCCAATTGAAACAATTCATCCAACTGCCGGGTGACCTCATTGATATTCACGCTTCTGGCATAGTTTTTGTCGAACGTAATCTCATGGTCTTGAAGCGCGGCCTTATATCCTTGAATCCGTTCGGACCGCGTGCTGATATTGAGCGGAGGCGTGATGATGGCAATCTGCTTATGGCCTCTGCTTATTAAATGAGAAGTGCAAGTGTAGGCGGAATGAATATTATCCATCACGACCATATTGATCGGCAGTTCTTCAACTTTTCGATCCAAAAAAACGACCGGAAAATGTTCACTCACGAGCTGCTCGTAAACTTCATTGTTTTGGCAGGTAGGTATGATAATCAATCCGTCCACTTGTTTAGCTTTTAACATATCGATGTACTTCTTTTCCTTGGACGGATCTTCATCCGTATTACAAACAATAACATGGTAATCATGTGCATGGCAGTAGTCTTCTATCGCTCGAGTGATCTCAGTCGAAAACCGATGCAGCAGATTCGCTACGATAACCCCTATCGTCGAGGTTGTTTTTTGTTTCAGACTTCTGGCAAGAACATTGGGCTGGTACCCCAGTGCTTCTATGGTCTGTTGAATTCTCATTTTTGTCTCGGCCGACATATATTCGTATCTTTGATTTAGATACTGCGAGACGGTGCTTTTCGATACTTTGGCCGTTTCCGCAACGTCGAAGAGCGTAGCTTTCTTACCTTTAATCATGTTGGTCACCCCCTCACTCAGAGCCAATATCCATTCGTTTTTTAGACCTATATTAACATTACGTTAATTTCTTAATCAACCTTTGTATCGACGCCATGCCGGAAAGAAGGTCCGCCGGCAGCCATATATCCGTTGCTGTGTCCTTCAAGATCCGCAGAAATCCAGAAAGCGTAGAATTGCGAATTCTCCAAATAAAAACGTACCCGTATGATGCTGTGATTCAACTCTTCCAGCGCCCGATCTCTCCATTTGATTTGTGCACTCGTACTATCCGTTGTAACCGGGATGCAATCCGACTTGGAATACCCGTCTATGACGTTGGACTCCTCATCCAGGAGCTCGGCATAGATTGCACCTTCGGTTGAGTCGACATTCACGAACAAATATTTACCATTGAACTCCATTTTCTTGGTTGTGACATACCCGCCTTTTCCTTCATCGGTCAATGAGGCGAAACCGTCTCTTCGCAGCTTGGCCAGTCCCACACTGCCTCCCGAATATTCATGGGTACCGAAATTAGGAGATTGACCGGAGAAAAAAGATACGTAAAAATATAATTCATCCCCTACAACGAGGCACACGCCATTAGGCGAATGCGCATATCCGTAATTCCATGTACCCGCTTCACGCGAAGACGAAATAAAATTGTCATAAGTAGGCCGGTCCCAATGAAAGCCGTCTCTGCTGTAAGCCAATTTCAGGTCATTGATTTTGGGCATTTTGGTAAGCTCGCAAATAGGGTTAGGCGGTCCCATAAATACGCTGTAAACACCTAGCATCATACTTTCATAAGGGGTTGCATCCAAATTATATAATTGTGTATAGTAACCCAGCTTCGGATCGGGAGAATCATAAATATCTGTTCTTGACCAAAAGCGGACTTCCTCGCTCTTCCACTTCGAGCCCCGGAAGAAATCATCCGTTTCATAGTAGCCTCTTGTCCTTACCCGGCTATCTAATGAAGAGAATGTTCGCAAACTGAAAGCCCATTTTTTCGTAAACGGGTTATGAAAAAATGTGGAATTGTCTCCGGCAAGGGTCGTTTCCCCCATCTCGGTCCAATCGATGCCGTTTGCCGACTTATACAATTTGATGACCTCAATAGGCGGGACAGAGCCGGGAATATCATGAAAATGCTTCGGCATCCTGTGATAATATTTCACTTCAAAATCATATTTCCGGAAAAATACTAGCATTTTGTATTTCTCGCTTGGATCTGAAGCCTCGTAATCGATCCATACGGCCGCCCCGTCGCGGAGCGCTCCGGATTCATACGGGATCACTCTGTCGTCCTGCCTGTCCGGGTACAGTTCCGACAATCGCTTCCAATGGATTCCGTCATCGCTTTCCGCGTAACCGACCCCGTCGAACCAGCCCGCCTGGTACCACATTTTAAACTTCTTATTGGTGTCGTCATAAAAAATGCCGTCATTGAAAGGGCATGCGCACGAACAGTATCCATCGTTCATTTCAAGCGGAGTTTCCGGTTCAAATACAGGCTGGTCCATAAGAACAGGCTGATGATATTGGGTCGTCAAATCCGTGGCCTCAATGACAAAACTATCGACGAACAATTGCCTTCCGATCGAAATATTCACGACCTCCGGCCAATACGCCTTATAATCCGACGGCAGCGGTTTATCCAGAGCGACCTCTTCGTATTTGGGCGGCCATTCGTCCGGCAGAATGATATTATTATACAATTTCATTGGATAACTTCCTTTCGCATGCCGATAACCGTCAGCCTCATCCTCATTGCAAATTCGAATGGCGCCGCGCCATCTCTTTGTAACTTGCATCGCCCGTTTCATCCAAAATGTCGATAACCACGGCATCAAGCAGCATGTGCAAACTTTGGTCGAACTGATTGCCGAGCGGCTGAATCGTAGGCGGCTCATCTTCCAGCCTTAATTTGGTCGCAGCCGGAATTCTTAAGACAAGATCGCTGTACTCCGCAATTTTCGAGTTCCGATTGGTCGTGATGAGCAAGACGGATGCTCCGGTCTTTTTCGCTTGACTTGCGTATAAATGAACGGCTTCCGTAGTTCCTGAACCGGAGATCGCCACCAGCACATCCTCCGGGCGAATACTCGGTGTAATCGTTTCGCCAACCACAAATGCGTTGAAACCTGCATGCATAAGACGCATGGCAAAAGCTTTCCCCATTAATCCGGACCGGCCCTCGCCCGCAACGAAAATTCTGGAAGCCCCTTTCATTCTTTTGCCAAAAGCTGCAAACTCCGTTTCGCTCACTCGATCTAATACCGCGGCAACTTCGCTATTCATTTGGACAAGCAAATTTTTCATAATCGGATCATCTTCTTTCTGATGGTTTCGGCTATCTCTCTTCGATGAGCGGATCCCGTAATGGCACTTCCGACAATAACGATAGCCGGTTTATATTGGACTATTCGTTCTATGGAATCAGCCGTTATTCCCCCTGCATACGCAAAATCGATCCCCTCCAGAGTATGCAGGAACGAAATCATTTCCGCTTCCCGTAACCCTGCTCCCTGTTGTCCTTGCATGTCTTTTCCTATATGTACGGAGAAGAGGCGGGCTCCCTGTTCATACAATCGGGCGATTGAACCCGTGTCCTGTATCCCCAACAAATCGATCATGACTTGTCCGCCCGATAAACGGGCTGCTTCCAACGCATCCTTGATTGTTTGTTCGGCTGAGAATGCCATCACCGTCGAAATGTCGGCTCCAGCGGACAAAGCTTGCACCGTCTCGTGCTTTCCCGCATCGCAAGTCTTCATGTCGGCCAACATTGTCTTATCGGGGTATCTCCGCTTCAAATCTGAAATGATGTCTACTCCATATTGCTTGATAACCCCGGTTCCAATCTCGATGATATCGATCAGATCCTTCACTTCTTCGACGATTTCCAGACATTCCTGCCGCGTCAACCGATCCAATGCCAATTGCAGCTTCAAGCTAACACCCTCTTATCGTTCAATAAACTCTCTTACCCCAAGTTTTTGCAAAACCTCTTCATAATACGGAAGCCCCTCATTATCTCCCGATACGCTTACAACCATGGATCCCACTGTATTCGCAAAAGTCAGCGTTCTTTCAAGCGGCCATCCTCTTACGATTCCCAACAGGAAACCCGCGTCAAATCCGTCGCCGGCCCCGACAGTATCTGCGATCGTATTTACTTTTACGGCAGGCATGTTAATCTTTAGCCCCTCATAATAACCTACACTGCCGGCAGATCCTTGTTTGATTGCAATACGGCCAATTCCGTACTCCGTAAATTTCCGTATCATCTCATCCAGATCACTGATGCCAAGCAAAAATTCGGCTTCTTCTTCGCCCGTAAGCAAAATGTCGACGTAGGGAAGCAATTGCGTGAGGCATTGTCTTGCCTCTTCTTTCGACCAAAGTTTCAAACGGATATTCGGATCGAATGCCACTAAGACATTATTGTTTTTCGCCGTCTCTATCGCCTTGTGAATGACGGACATATCGTTTTGACGGATTGCCGAGAATACGCCGGTTATGTGAAGAATTCTGGAGTTTTTGATGTCTTCCAACGGCAAATCTTCAGCTTTCATCGTAAGCGTAGGCGAATTCGTCCTGTAGTAAAATGTGCGCCCGGCGCCGTCTTCCCATATCTCTTTGAAATTTACCGATGTGGTGAATCCCTCCATCAACCTGACATTGGACACATCGATGCCTTCGCCTCTTGCAAAATTATAAATGTACCTGCCGAATTCATCATCGCCAAGCCGGCTAATCCACCCTGCTTTCATGCCTAATCGGGCGCAACCGATCGCCAGGTTTAATTCGGCCCCGCCAACTTTGCGTTCGAAATCAGCGACATAGCGCAGCGGCCCTTTGCTCTTAGGGTTCATTGTCACCATGCCGTCTCCTATTGTAATGACATCCAGACTCTTATCCAAAATGATCTCTCTTTTCTGTGCAAAATTGTTGTTTGTCAAACTTCTTAGCTTTACTTAACAGCTCCTTGCATAACGCCTTGAATGATGTATCGTTGAGCAAAAAGATAGATGAGTAAGACAGGCAAAGTAATCAATAAAATACCCGGCAAAAATTTGGCATAATCCGTGGAATAAATATCCTTGAACACTTGTATCGCCAGTGGCAATGTACGGTTCTCTTTGCCCGCATTTTGAAGAACAATTAACGGCAATAAGAAATCGTTCCAGATCCATAAAATATGCAAAATCGCGATCGTCACGGAAGTAGGACGCAAGATCGGGAACACAACCTTGAAAAATGTTTGATGACGATTGCACCCATCTATTTGGGCTGCTTGTTCCAACTCAAGCGGAACGCTTTTGATAAATCCATGATAGATGAACACGGCCAGCGGAGTGCCGAATCCGATATACATGAAAATCAAAGTTGGCTGCGGCATTGCGGTTATCCAGCCAAACATCTTTCCATAAATACTGACCAGCGGGATCATAATCGCTTGAAACGGAATAATCATCGCTGACACCATCAGCAAGAACAGGGTGCTGTTCAACTTCGATTTATTTCTTACAAAATAATGAGCCGTCATGGACGAGAACAGCAATATGATCAGTACGCTGCTGAATGTAATGATGACTGTATTGATAAAACTCCTAAAATAATTCATTTGCTGGATGGCCATTTTAAAATTTATGAAATCTAAGGTTGCAGGCAGACTAAAGGGTGAAGCCAAAATTTGCGCATTCGTTTTGAAGGAGTTAATCAAAAGCAGAACAAATGGAAGCATGCTAAATATCAGCGCCGCTACAACTATCAAATAAATCGACACCTGCCGGGCAAGGAGGCGGGTCTCCATTATATTTCGACCTCCTTTTTCTTGCTGAAATATACCTGCATAATCGTTACAGCTGCAACAATGAAGAACAGCACAAATGCCTCCGCTTGTCCCATGCCGTAATCGTAGCTTCTAAACGCTTTGTCGAATACATGCATAGAAACAAACACCGTACTTCCAAAGGGACCGCCTTCGGTTAAGGAATAATTCAAATCATAAACCATGAAGCCTCTCTGCAAAGAAAGGAAGATCGTCACAATAAACGAAGGAACCATCAAGGGGAGTGTCATATGGATAAGCTGCTGCCATCTGCTTGTACCGTCGATTGTCGATGCCTCCAGAATATCTTTGGGGACATTCATAAGGCCGGCGATAAAAATAACCATCATATAGCCTGCATAATGCCATACGGTGACGATGACCAAAGCCCAGAACGCTTTATCCGCGCTGCCCAACCAAGATTTGCTTAATAGAGCGAGCCCGTATTTAGTGCCGATATTTACGAAGAAGTTATTGAATAGAAATTGCCACAGAAATCCTAGAACCAAACCGCCAATTAAGCTTGGTGTGAAAAATGCCGCACGAAAGAAACTTTGACTTTTGATCCCTGACACTACCAAGTAAGCTAATAAAAACCCTACTGCATTTATTAGAAAAACCGTGGCGATGACATATTTAATGGTAATCCACATCGATTTCCAAAATTTTGCATCATGAAAAACCCCGATATAGTTTTCAAATCCCACAAACGGCATATTGGGCGAAATGCCATCCCACTTAAAAAATGTCAAATAAATACCATAAAGAAATGGAACGATCATCACCATGAAAAAGATCAATGTCGCCGGTCCGGTATAAAAAAGTTGGTTGCCTATCTTTTTAGTTAGACTTTTTTCTGAGATCAATTGGGATCTACTCCGCTCTCATTGATTTAACTTCGGAAAGCCGACGGATGGAAGCGAACCGCTTCTCATCCATCGCCTTTTGCTGCTTATCGCAGTGGACTTGACTGAAAAAGATAACTACTTTTTATCCTTCCAGTACCCTTCGATTTCTTTGATTAATCCAGCGCGGTCGGACTCGCCGGCAAGATATTTTTGCATGGATGCGCCAATCACTTTGGAGTGATCGCCAGGTACATAATTGGCACCGAATTGAAGCGTATTGCCGGCATTCATATATGTTTTGATTGATTTGGCAAGTGAATCTTTAGGTTCCAGCTTAATATTTTTGAAAGCGGGAAGAATGTTTGCTTTATTGACCAAGAAATCTTGACCTGCTCCTTCATATACGATCCAATTCAAAAATTTCTTGGCCGCTTCCTGTTGAGCTGGCGTAGCTGCCGTTTTATCTATAAATATTTGTTTCGTGGCGCCCACCGGGATCGAAGCGTTCTTTTTATCGGCTGCGTCATTGCTGGTCGGAACCGGTATGAAGCCGTACTCCCCGTTCGGTTGCACGCTATCCAATTGGCTGATCATCCAGTTTCCGTTGAATGTAATTCCTGCCTCGCCTTTTGCTACGGCGGCAGCAATATCATCAGCGGTTACAACGAGCGGATCGCCTTTCCGTTTGTTATACTTTTTCATCATATCAAAAGTATCAAGCAAACCGTTGAACACAGCATTGTCGGCCAGCTTTGCATTACCGGCTCTTAAATCGTTCAAGACCGCGTTAACATCGCCTTTCGGTTGAGAAGCATACGTAATCGGGATAAAATGATTGCCCAAAGACCATGGCATGGCGCCGATGATCAATGGCGCAGTTCCGGAAGCCTCAATCTTTTTAAAGAGCGCTTCCAGTGCAGAGGCGGAGTTAATTGTGGAGGGATCGAATGTGCCGCCGACTGCCTTATCTAGAACTTTTTTGTTGTAGACAAGCCCGTAGCCTTCTACTGCAAACGGGAAAGCTAGCGTTTTTCCGTCGAGCTGATTAGGCTGCGCGAGGTCTTTCACCCATTGTTCTCCGGATAAATCGAGAGCCTTATCTTGAAATTTAACAATGTCGCCTGCATCCAGCATGTTCAGTGTTGCAGGATTGCCTGATGCATACAACACAGATGCCCTCTCGAACGGAGACTGGCCGCTTGCCACTGTCAATACTTCCACTGTAATATTAGGATTTGCTTTGGTGAACTCTTTCGCAGCTTCCTCGGCTGCCGCCTGGATCTGCCCTTTCGAATTCAGGAACGAAATTTTAACAGGTTTACTTGAGTCGCTGGCGTTAGTATTGCCACCGGTTCCTTTGCTCTCCGAACCGCTTGAACTATTGCCGCCGCCGCATGCGGCAAGAACCATAGATAATGCTGTCACTAAAACTAACGGTTTTGCGTAAGTGAACGTTTTCACTTTTTGTCCTCCCTTTTGATTAACATGTCAAATCTCCTCAACAACCGGGATGTTAACTAAGATGCACAGCTCTTAATCACCTCCTAAGATTCGTCTGCCGGGAAATCGCTTCCAGATACGATACGGCAGTAGCGCCGAATTGGACGACTTGTTATGTACTATCGATTCATAAACCGATTTACTAAATCGGTTTATGAATCGATAGTACTATATGTTTCGCTATTTTACAACAAAAATCTTTATTTTTCGACTGTTCTAATTCCCGAATGAGAAAGCAACATTGCAAATGTCGCCTCGTGATATAACTAACATGAATTTCAAACAAGGAGATGAGAGCATGAGTAAGTTGAATGGCAAAATCGCTTTAGTAACCGGTGCAAGCAGGGGGATCGGTCGCGGCATTGCGCTGCGTCTGGCACAGGACGGCGTATTAGTCGCAGTGCATTATGGAAAGAGACAGCATGAAGCAGAGGAAGTGGTTCTTCAAATTGAACAAAATGGAGGTTCCGCATTCACGATCGGCGCTGACTTAAGTACGCTTAACGGCATTCACAATTTATATGCGGCATTGGATGGCGCCCTTCGGAATCGCACAGGCGATAATCGGTTTGATATTCTTGTGAATAACGCCGGAATCGGGCAAATTATAAGCATTGAAGAGACGACGGAAGCATCTTTTGACGAAGTCATGAACATGAATGTCAAAGCGCCGCTTTTTGTTATCCAGCAAGCTTTGCCGCGTCTGAAAGATGAGGGCCGCATTATCAACCTCTCATCGTTTGTTACACGAGCAGCCTCCCCTAGCGTTTTCGCCTATAGCATGTCGAAGGGCGCAATCGACACACTTACGCTTGCCCTGGCTCGCAATCTTGGGAGCCGTAATATTACGGTAAACGCCATCCAGCCTGGTATTATTAATACAGAAATGAATGCCGGGACGCTGCAAGATCCCAATGGACAGAAATATGCCGCCGGTCTTTCAACCTTCAACAGGTGGGGGGAGCCTGAAGATGTGGCGGATATTGCCGCTTTCCTCGCCTCATCGGACAGCCGTTGGGTAACCGGTCAACTCATTGATGCAAGCGGCGGATCTCACTTATAAAAAAACGAGTTCGAAAGCCTGGCCGATGCCAGGTTTTTGAACCCGTTTTTTTTATAAGGGCTTTGCATCCGCTCATGTCGTTAATTTCGCATATACGATAAAGAACACCATCATTTCTCCGGCGATTGCATAATTAGGCACATGATAGAGCAAGTCTAGCGCTATAAAACTTCCAATAACCCCTAGTAATATCGCCAAATGATAGGGCTTCAACCGCAGATGTTGATGTCTGTACCGGTGAAAAACCAGAGACGTAGATAAAAAATAAAGCAGCACAGACCCAAATACGAAACCCAGCATGAACGAATAATTTAGTTGTTCCAGATACAACAGCTGGATCGAAGCAGCCAACGTGCTCATGGATAAATAGATGAATAAATGGCCATAAATAATCGTTTGGCCGGCTGTCTGCATCTCTTTGCTTACTTTCTTCTCCACATTCTCGAAATACTGCCACCACATTGCGATAACTAATACACATGTAAAACTGACAAATAAAATAGATGGCAAATTCCAGTTACTGAACTGCAAAACAGCAATGATACTGATCACGGATTCACCAAGCAGAATGAGGGTAAACAAGGCAAAACGTTCCAATAAGTGATGGGTGTGTATGGGTGCTTTTACCAGGTGCCGCCGCCCGATTAAAGGCAGTATCGTATCTACAACGATTCCGGCATACAAAATGACGTATCGGATCCATGAGTCAAAGAACAGCGAACAAGCAGATATCAATATTCCTATCAAAAAGCAAATTCCCAAATATTTAGCGGTCCGCTGCTGATGCGCGCTTTTTGCTTTGTGTACCGTAAGATATTGAATGGCTGTCAATGCCCTCGAACCTATATAACCAATAAAAAAAGGAATGTAATATTGATCAAAATTAACGGATAGGCTTGCTGTCATGATTAAAACAAAAAACAGCTGAAGGATGAGGAATATCCTGTGACTGGCGATATCTTGGCCGAACCGATTTATAAAGAGAGTTTGACCCACCCATCCCCACCAGATCGGAATAAAAATCAATACGAATTTACTTAAATATTCAATAGGGATGGCCCCGTGGTCGGCGTGCAGCAAGACATGATTTGCTTTTGAAACGGCTGCTACAAAAAGCAGATCATAAAAAAGCTCCAGCCAGGTAACCTTTTTCTCAACCATAACCGTCAAAACTCCCTCGGGATCTTATTTACTGGAAAAGCAAGCTGCCTCGCCGCGGCCTATGAGAACTGCTCACTTAGGACGCTCCATGGAAAACAGGGAGCCTAGTTTGGCATAATAACTGCCTGCCATCCGACTGACAGGAGCCAATTTGCCCGGATCGATATGTCCGTTCTCATAAATTTCATCCGCGATATGGAAGCGAACAACTCGCCCAATAAGCAAATCGCAAGCGGGCTGTTCGCCGGTACCGCCGATTGGCATCGCTTGTTCCAGCAGGCATTCCATGCGAATTTTGGCCTCTTTCAAACCCGGCACAACAATCGCTTCACTCGCTATCGGCGTGAAACCTGCTCTCGCAACCTCGCTTTCGTCCGGGGGCAAGTTAGCAGCCGTTTCGTTCACTTTATCTATAATCGATTCGTCCGTGATATGGATGACGAAAGCTCCGGTCTCCGTCGCATTCCTTGACGTATCCTTCATTACCCCTTGTTTTCGTTGAACGGACACCGAAATTAGGGGCGGCGCACTGGATACAATCGAAAAGAAACTGAAAGGAGCGGCATTGAGCACCCCTTCCTTGGAAAGCGTAGTCACCAAAGCGATCGGTCTGGGTACGATACTGCCAATCAGCAGCTTATAATTTTCCTGATCGCTTTGAGTGGTTGGATCAATAGATGCCATTAGTTATCCACCGTCACTTTCTATTCTTTTAAAAGATTTGTTCACTCTTGTTTTGCCGTTAATGTTCTCACTTCGATGGGATGCAGGTTCGCTTCGATCTCAGCGCGATGCGGTTCAAACCAGTTTGGCAGCATGAGTTTTTGTCCTAGAGTCTCTGCAGGCTCATCGTTAACAAATCCAGGTGGATCCGTAGCGATTTCAAATAGTATGCCGCCTGCTTCTCTAAAGTATATCGCATTAAAATATTGGCGGTCTATGACCCGAGTCGGCTGATAGCCGTAATTTTGAACTGTACTTCTCCATTCTTCATGCTGTTCGAAATCTTTCGCACGCCATGCAATATGGTGTACCGTGCCTGCTCCGCCCACGCCGAACTCCATTTTGGCGAGCGGAACGTCGACGACGTTGCCGATTTCTCCTGTGGACCGATAACGGGCATATTCGGCATCCTCATCGACTTTCGTAAATCCGAGTATGTTTTCCAGCGCATCCATCGTTTTGGGCGGGTTGACGCTGAACAGCACGGCGCCTCCAAACCCCTTGATGGCTTTATCGGCCGGAACGCCGCCGAAAGACCAGGTGCTGTTCGCCCCCTCTTCACGTTCGACAAGCTCTAGGCGCAAACCTTCATTATCCTCGAATTGAAGATATTGTTCGGAGAACCGGCTCGTTCTCGTAACCTGAATGCCAAAGCTTTGCAAACGATTGTGCCAAAAATCAAGCGAGTCCGGCGGTATCACATACGAGGTAATGCCCACCTGGCCGCCTCCGATTCGCCCTTTGGGCGAGCCCGCTGCGGGGAAGAACGTAATGATGGTGCCGGGGCTTCCCGCCTCGTTGCCGAAGTACAAATGGTAAACTTCCGGGGCATCGAAGTTGATCGTTTTTTTCACTAACCGGAGTCCGAGGATACCGGCATAGAAGTCGACATTTTCCTGCGGATTACCGGCAAAAGCAGTGATATGATGGATACCTGTAGTTTGAAGTGACATATGAAATCCTCCTCTAAAAATCATTATTTAAATTATTTTCAATCGAAGATTCTTAAAATTAAGATATTTTGCAAAATGGAGTTCATTGTTGAACTATTTTGGCCTGTTCTTTTTTTAGTCTTTCAGGAGTCACATCATCTCCATTTGGATCATAAACGGTGACCTGCAAGAGCGTGCTTTTTATAGTACCCCGAAATATTTGGAGGTATTCCTTGCGAAGATCGGTTTGTTCCGTTTTTTCAATTTCAGTTAATCCGACTTCTTTTGCCTTTTTTGAAAGCTGATTAATTCTTTCTAATATTGTAAGCATATTTTTACCTCCTTATTCAAAAATGTCTTTGGTTGAGATATCTTCAAATCGAATATCTTAATATTAAGATAAAACATTTTCTTATCCATGTCAATACTTAATGCAAAAAAAGAAAAAGTCTGCGGTCCGCCACCAATCTTAATAACTAATCTCGTTATCCGCGACCATGACCGTTGAAGTGCCTGAGCATCTCAATAAAATTTTCAAGTTGGCCGTCATTCCATTCTGAAACGCATTCATAGAACACGGATTCTTTCTCTTTTAGAGCATCCACAGTCTTTTGTCGTCCAAGCTCAGTCAAAGATAATAGTACTCCTCTACGGTCTTCGGGAGAGGGTTCGCTTTTCACATAACCCAAGCGCTTGAGATGATTGACGAGTCGGCTAACCGAACTGCGGTCCATAGCCGTCGATTCCGCTAAAGCTGTGGCACTTGTCGGGCCGAATGAATACAACCAACGGACAATAAGGAAAGCCGCGGGTTGCAGTGATGAATCGAAACGTGCCGCAGCTCTGACATTGAGTGCATGCGCGGCGCTAATAAGTGCACTTAGCTGTTCACCCAGCTTCAGTTCCAACTGCACTCTCGCAGTATTTTTGTCTTTAGTATGTTCCGCCATAGTTTCCCCTAACAAATATAATTGACATATGTCAAACAAATGAATATAGTTGATATATATCAATTATAAATCTTTTAACTGCTGCCTGTCAAAAAGCTTCGATTCACTATCCAAGCATAAGGAGAATCTTTATGACGACTAACCAAATTATTGTAATTACCGGCGCGACCAGCGGTATTGGACAACTCGCTGCAATTGAATTGGCTAAGCGCGGTGCTCATCTTGTACTAACAGCCAGGAACAAGAATCGGGCCGAGACGACTAGGAACATGCTGAAAGATCTTGCGCCAAAAACAGAAGTGGACTTTTTTTTTGGAGATCTTTCCTTAATGGAGGATGTCAGGCGCATCGGAAATGAGATTAAAGCCGCATACCCCAAGATTGATGTACTAGTGAATAATGCAGGACTGCATGCATTCGAGCAGCGGATAACCTCTGAGGGCTTTGCTGAAATGATAGCCGTAAACTATTTGGCGCAATGGCTATTAACGCAAACATTACAGCAATCTTTGGTGAGGTCCGGAATTGCCAGAATTGTAAATGTTGCTTCTGAAGCATCGCGCAACCATGGTGAACTTAAACTGCCTGAGGATTTGGTCGATACATCTGCTTTTACCATGAGGGAATCGTCAGCGCTTTACGGCAAAACCAAGCTATTTAATATCCTATTTACTGGGGAACTGGCCCGTCAATTATCCGGAACCGGAGTTACTGTTAACGCGCTAAATCCGGGTTTTAATGTAACAGGTCTCGGGCGCGAGCTCCGGTTTGCCGCTATGCTTGAACGCATTTTGAATTTTTTACGTATCGGAGATCCGCGTAGAGGAGCTGACATCATTACACGCTTAGTTGTTGAGTCCAAATACGATGGGGTGACCGGCGGGTATTTCAACGTTGGAAACGGCAGTCCTATTACACCTGTCCACCCCGGCGGAGATACCGCTATGCAAAATAAGCTTTGGAACGATACGAAACAATTGCTGCGACACTATTTTTGAAGATGATACGGTACGGTCGTAATAATCACATCCTTATTCCTAAAAAACCAGGCGCGGAGCAGCAGCGCATTTTGGTTGTGCAGCACATGGTGCCACCATTTCTTGGGGATAAATTGTGGAACAACAATATGAATATGGTCGGGTTTCCCACCCTCCATTTTCTCCATTGTCTGAATGAATCTTGATATTGGTTCGAGAATGGATCGGTACGAGCTTCTCAGAACGACCAATCTGCACGGCTCCCCCCATTCTCCCCATTTTTGTTCCATTTTTTCGATGGATTCATCGTCAAAGCCTACATATACGGCAATGATTTCTGTACCGAGACTTGTCGCAAAAGATAGCGTGTTGTTGACCACGCGATGCACTCCGGAAACGAGTACAATAGTAATAACGCGATGCATAACCGGACGGGTTTCATTTGGATCTATCTTGAGTTCCGCCGCCACTTGATTATAGTGTCGTTTGATCAATATGGATATAGCAACAATTACGGGCAGTACGATCAATACAACCCATGCCCCGCTCACAAATTTGGTGACGGCAAAAATCAACGCAACGAGAACCGTTATTACGGAACCGATTAGATTAATAACAAATTTCACACGCCACTTGGCGCCCTTTACCCTTTTCCAGCGGCGCAATAATCCGATCTGAGCTACAGAGAACGAAATAAAAACGCCAATTGCATATAACGGAATAAGAGCGTTAGTATGGGCACGGAAAGCAACAATGAGCAGAATCGCGAAACCGGCTAAAACTAAAATGCCGTTCGAATAACCTAATCGGTCGCCGCGATTGGTTAGTGCACGTGGTAAATAACCATCAGCTGCAACAATAGCCGCTAACTGTGAAAATCCCGTGAATGTCGAATTCGCAGCTAATATTAACACGACAAATGTAGACCAAATCAGGATTTGGTAAAGAACCCCCCGTCCATAATATACCTCCGCCAACTGGGACAGCATGGTGTTATGCGGATTCGGCGCAATCCCTTGCACATATAAATGATACGCAAAACCGAGCAACGTAACCGCCGTGATAGCGCCTAGGGCAATGTAAGTTTTAATGGCGCTTTTTTGCCGAGGCTCCCGAAAAACCGGCACCGCATTGGAAATCGTTTCAATACCGGTCAATGCCGAGCAGGCAGAGCTGAAAGCTTTTAAAATAAGCAGCGTCGTCAACCCTTGAGGAAACGTGCCAAAGGAAGGCGTAACATCCTGAATAAATCCATGCCGCGCTTCATTCAATAAACCTGAAACAATCAAAAAAAGCATGCAAGCCATGAATACAAATGTAGGCCAGGCAAAAATCTTAGCGGACTCTGCGACTCCGCGTAAATTAATGACAACAAGCACGCATATGCAGATGATGGCAAGTATCGTTTCATAAGGCCCCACCGCCGGATATGCAGAAGAGACCGCTTCTACAGCCGCCGAAACCGAGACGGCAACCGTCAACACATAATCAACGAGCAAAGAGCTCGAAGCAATTAGAGAAGGCACACGATTTTTAAAATTGTCCTTTGCAATAGCATAAGCGCCACCACCGCTCGGATACGCAATGACTCCCATAATATAAGACGTAATGAGAATTGCAAGCAAAACGACCGTTGAAGCCGTGATGGGCAAAATGAACCATCTTGCGGAAGCGCCCAACCCGATCAGTTCCGTTATTCCCGCTTCAGGACCGTAAGCTACCGAAGAGTAAAGGTCCGCGGATAAAATGGGAAGAGCGATCATCCAGAAAAGCTTGGTATGCTGTGCATGAAGTTCTTTCGTTCGCAAAGGCCGACCGATGAAAATTCTCTTCACGCTTGCGAAATTTGAAAACGAATACCACATGGCAATGAAAGCGAGCAAGATAAACACGATTTCAAGCCAAAACACATGATGATGCATGGCAGTAGTACTCCTTTAGTAAGGGATTATTTCCAGAAAACCGGAAAAGTGACATCTTGGCCGAGGATCAAAAGCATTACACATATTGTTTTCCGAGGGATCGATTTACATACACAGGAAAGCTTCAATAAACAAAAAAAGGAAATCAAGACTTAAAGTCCTGAGTTCCTTTTTTTATTTTATGGATTATTTACGGGCTAATGTCCGTCATCTAAAGATCTGCATCTTCGTGAGCGTCAAATCAATCGTTTATCAGTTAGCAGTAAAATAGAAATCGTAACCGGATGTGCTGACAGTACCGGTTGCCGAATAGATTCGGAAAGTGATTTTCTCACCCGGCTTGAGATTCGTAAGAATAAAAGAGTCCTTTTTTCCGACTCCATTATCGTTAACGGCCAACTTGGTTCGGTCTTTGTCTGATCCGTTTATGTACCAGAATGCATCCAAGTTATAGTTTTGCCCGCTAGGAGGAGTCATAGAGGCATTTATAGTTACACTGCTAGAAGTGTTATTGGTATAAACGAACCAATCTACGTCGTCAGCGGATCTTTGGAGCGGAAACGTATAGTGCGTGTTAGGGGCGGCATAAATCGGTGACGATTCAGCGTCACCAAGTCCTTTAACCGCGAATGCGGACTGAGCGGATACAAGTAAGCTTAATACGACAACAGCGGCTGACAAAGACTTTTTAAATTTAAAGTTCATCATTAATAATCACTCCTAGTCTATGATTGTGAACTGTGAACTGGCCAAGAATCACATTCAATAATATACCTTAAATTCTTTTTTTTGTAAAGTATTATCCTCTTTATTGCTATATATCCTAAAAATTGTTATATTAATTAACACAATTTGGATCCCTGGAAGGAATCCGCCCAAGCCTGGAAAGGTATCCTTGAAACGCCATAAAAGGCATTTCACGCGTGCGGACGCTCGCCGTACGGCTAGAAAAGAAGCACTCCCTTCTTACCGGCGATGAAGACGATAAGAAGCAAGTGCTTCAAGAATACGTGGATCGTGTCATAATCCAGCCGTCCCGCGAAATTGACGCATTTGACACGGAAATCACTTACATGGGTTCCATGTATAGAGACGAAGGGAGTCGAACCCCTGTCCGAAATATCGCCGCTCAGGCATCTACGGGTGGTTGTTACAAGTAGTCATAATTTTGATGTCGACATAACAATGTTCCGAAGAATCAACTTTCATCCGAATGTTCTTCTAGAATACGAGAGATAGTTTCCAATGTATGCAATCCTGTTGCAATATCGACTATAAACTCCACCGCATACTTGCGTTCCATTTGCAAATGGTGTCCATTCAACAGCAAAAACGACTTGGTAACAAGATAGGCTGTCCGCTTATTCCCATTATGAAAACAATGATTTTTGACAAGGGACTCCAGTAAGGCCGCGGCCTTATCAAATAAGGATGGATAAGCATCTTCTCCAAAAATACTTTGCTGGGGCCTATGTACCGCAGATTCCTGTAGACCGTGGTTTTTTACTCCCGCTTGCTCTGCGTCGTTCATTCTTTTCATCATGAAATAGTGTGCCGAGATAACCTCTTCTTTTGTCAGAAATTCCGTCATATCATCTGTCCCTTAAGTCCTCAAGAATACCCTCGTCTTCTTCAAAAACATCAAAGAAAGCTTCTAAAACTTCAGGACGGACATTTTCAGGCAATTTACCTTGCCTTGCTTTTTTCAGCACAATTTCACCACGTTCATTCTCGATGAATTCGATTTCGTCTCCTTGTAAGACATTTAATTTTTCAACAAGACTTTTAGGCAGGCTTATACCCAAGCTGTTTCCCATTCGTCCTATTTTGCGAATCACCCTTCGTTTATCGCTCGTCAACTTGACCACACCTTTTATCAAAATCTTGCTCAAGACATAAAGCAAAAACCCACAAACATCATGCGGTTGTGGATTTACATGGTGTATGTGAGGGGGTATCGAAATCTTTAATTCCCGCGCTCCGTCTCTCTCCACACGTCTCCTAAATGCAAACAAACCGTGGTGTGATAAATCCACAACTCATCGCCGCGCGATGGTTCGGATGTTTGAGGAATTGGCGTGAAGGGAGAGGCCTTATTTTGCAACTGAATAGACCTGCATTTTTACTGCATCAATAACCAAACCGGCCGTTCGGATAAAGTCAAAACCGATGATCCCTTCGATATCTAACCCGTATTCCATATTCCCAATCTCAACCTGAAAATTGTTTATAGAAACACCATCGAAGTGAATCGCATCGAAGTTCTTCGTATATACGTACTCGATTCCGCCAACACCTTGAATGGAATCCACTACATCCCCGGATTCGGGAACCACTCCGATTACGCCAACAGCATCTGCTTTAAAGATCGTTCCTGCAGATCCCGTATCTAGTAAGACTTTTTCCAATGTCAGTTTCTGTCCGCGAAATTGGACCGTAACTGTAACAAATGGCAAACCAAAACTCTCGTTTAGTTTCATCTTGGCCCCCGTACGCCGACATAACGTTCACGGGCCACTAAAGAGGGACGAGACGTATGAAAGAAGCAGTATTCACGTTGAGGGTCCTGCTTATGCAACTCGTAGTATCGGCGCATCGCTGACGTTGAATCATCAAATCTATCAACGACAACCACTTCTTCAATGTAACGATTGCCATCCATAGAGTGTGCTTTTGTTGCTTCAAGAACTACCCATTCATTCGGAAATCGGTCCTGCACTTCTTCCCAGCGCATCCCATCACCCCCAGGCTTTCATAGATAATTAAATTATAACATAAACAAAACTCGACTGGACAAGATGCCCAAATCGAGTCGTTTCACAGGCTTTGCGCGATTTGAATCGTATTCATGTTAACGAGTTCCTCTGTAAATCGAAGTTCCTCCACCATAACAAAGAGTTACCGACACCTTTACGTCAGTAACTCTTCATTGTAATCCTATACTGTCACACCATGATACAACTCATCGGGATGTTTCGTCCGGCAAGGCGTTCCGCTTTAGTGGGCAAGGAAAGTGGCGCCGCGGGATCTCGTTACAACTGCTCTACGCGCCGCGTTTCCTCCTCCACGCTTGTAAAAGAGATGCTCTCGCGGATTCTCGTAAAATCCTCGCAGCCGAAAATCAGGATCAGCGATATCAGATACTTCCGGTTGCGTTCCAGCGTCTTTTTACTGACGTTGATCTCTTTGGTCATTGCCTTCAAGGGAAGCTTCTTTTTTTGAAAAAGATCGTTCAGCCACTCCCGGTTGTTGCAAAAATAGCGGGCAATCCGCACCAGCATTTGCCGGGTGTCCCGGTGGCTGGGCATGATATTTTCCAGTTCCCGAAGACAAATGCCGAATTCCTGGAGCCTTTCATCGTAGCTGACCAATTCCTCCGCCAGCGCCGCGGCTCGTTCCTGCCTTTCAAAAGCATCCAGCGAGCTTACCTTATCTGCAATGTACAGCATTTCCTCTTCGTCTTTCCAGTCGGCTTCGTTTTGGGAAATTTTGATTTTTTTCCGAAAATCATCGATCAATCGTCTGCGAATCATAAGAAAAGCGAAATTATTAAATGTTTTTCCATACTCCGTACGGTATCGATCGACAGCTTCATTGAAAGCGATCAAACCTATACTTGCTTCATCATCATTCCATCCAATTCGGCGCCTGCAGACGTGTTTGACAACCTTCAATATAAAGGGCCGGTATTGACCGATCAGAGCCGACCGTGCCTGCTCATCGCCGCTGCGAATCTGCGGCAAGCATTTTTCAGATAAGTTGTTCATCTGGCAACCACTTTCCAATTTGTAATCACTTCATTAATTAGCTGTCGGCTCGGTTCCCCAGACAAGTACGCCATTTTGATACAACGTAACTTTCGTATGATCGGCATATGAATTTTGCGTGCCTTTATACGAGTAATCGTTACTTTCGTTATAGTTCGACCAGTCTGTTTTGTTAATACGGGTTTGAATTTCACCCGTGCTGCCTCCAGGTGCTAACACGCCTGCATTCGAATTGAAGCTGACTTCCAAATAATAATCAGCGCCGGCTACAGCTTTGTCCATTTTAACCAGCTTACCGTTCAGCTTCGAGCAGCTCAGCGTCGCATAGTCGCAGTTGAATGTCTGCGCGCGGTCGCCGTCGATCGTATAGTAATAGCGAATCGTCAACTCACTGATCGGTACGGAAGTTGTCCCTTTGTTTAAAATTTGGAAGTGCGGCTTGAAGTGATTGTCGTTCACACTTGTATCCAGTGTGCGATACTGGAGCACCAGTCCGGTTGTCGGCTGCTGAACATCCGGTTTCGGTGCTGCGCTGGCCGTGTTCGAAAGCGTTTGGCCTGCATCGTTTTTCGCTACGACTTGGTAATAGTATGTCGTGCCTGCCGTCACCGCCGTATCTGTGTAGGTGATTCCGGTTACTCCGCTCGCTACCATCGTGAACGTGCCGTTTGCAGCCGTCGAACGCTTCACTTCATAGTTTGCCGCATTCGCCGATGCTGTCCAGCTCAGGTTTACTTTCGCCGTTTCGCCCGCTGCGCTCAGCGTGAAGCTGCCCGGTACCGGCGGCTGCTCGGAGATGCCATACGTTTTTAAGTTGGTCGGGAGCTTCTCCAACGTAATAACGTTCGGATGATTATATACTTTTTTCAGATGCTCAAGACTGTTTTGTTTGCCGTCTCTCAGGAAATCCCCGTACCATGTAGCGAACCAGCTCCAATGAGCTTGATACGCCTTCATCAGATCAGGGTCCGGGATAGGTCCGTTTTCGCTCATGGCAACTAACTTTTTGTCCTTGCCCAATGTAACCAGGTCTTCATATTTTGCAATTTGCGGACTGTAGTCGCCTGCTTGCGGATAAGAGTCAAAGCTCAAAACATCCACATAGGCGTCTCCCGGATACCAGTCGGGGGAAACAGAATTCCAGACCCAGATCAGATTGTTCAATTTGTGCACATTTGTCAAACGATCGTGAAGCAAAATATACAATTTTTTGACAGGCTCAGGACCTTTAGCGCCCCACCAGAACCATTTGCCTTCCGCTTCGTGCAAAGGACGGAACAGGACAGGTACTTTCGCATCCTGCAATTTCTTCAACTGCTCCGCAATCACATCGATGTCGCGAATAAGCAGTTTATAATCTTCAGACTCCGGATTATTCATCGCATATTCGATATCGAATGTAGTCGAATCGGTATAGAAGCCTCTCCACCATTCTTTTCCCGGCGTATCGATAAGACCTTTCGGCGCGTTCCAGTGCCATGCAAAGGTAACAATGCCCCCTTGCTTATCCCACTCAATCGCTTTTTCCGTCTCTGTGGAACGAAGACCGTGTTCCGCTCTGCTTGGCGAGTAGTCGATCAGGTCAAGCGCCGCAATAGCCGGCTTTTTACCTACATTTGCTTGAAGCCAGTCGATCTCAGTCATTTCCTCTTGACCGGAAAGGATGTTCTTGCCGTATTGATCAACGAGGTAGTTCATCAATGCTCTTGCTTCCACCGTCGCGTTCGGATTGGTGAGCGATTTGGTTACCGCATGCGGCGGACGGTCGGTGGCAGGCTCCAGCTTGACGTAGTCGATGTCATACCATCCCCAGCCCGTTTCAAAACCGATCGTATTCGCCCCCGCATTCAGCAGCAGCTTACCTCCGGAAGTTTCTTTGAAATCAGCCGTTTTCCAAAGCACCAGCTCTCCTGACGCATTGCCGTTTAAGGAGAAATTCGTGCGTTTGTCATCATAAGGAGAACGGTAGCCGATTGTAAGATTGTACAAACCTGCCGCCTCAGCCTGGATCGTCATCGTCAGCGAATCCCCTGGGTTATGGAAATTAGTTACGTAACCGGTACCGGAGAAGCCGGTCCCGCTGGATGACACAATAGTTCCCTTCAGTGTGCCGTTTTCGGCTTCATAGCGAACCGGGCCGTTTACAGGCGCCTGCGGAACCGCATTCACGGCATTGGAATCGCTCGTTCCCGCACTGTTGCTTGCGGTTACTTTGTAATAGTAAGAAGTGCCGTTCGTTACGTTGGTATCCGTATAAGACGTTGCGGTCAAGTTGGATGCTACAGCAGTAAACGGACCGCTTGCAGCCGTTGCCCGCTGTACGCTGTAACCTGCAGCTCCTCTGGAAACGCCCCAGGACAAAGCGACTTTCCCATCGCCGGCCTCGGCTTTCAGCGTGAAGCTTCCAGGAACTTGCACAGGCGTATCATTGCCGGCAGTCAACACAATGTGATAAGCCGTCAAAGGCGGCACTGTATAGGTAAAGCGGTTGCCTGCAATTTGCGCGATCGGCGCCGCTTCCTTCAATTGCGAGCTTGTTCCGTCGAAGCCCCAAACTTTACCGGAGCCGTAAGTCGTTCCGCCGGAAAGATTGAATTGGGCGTCTAATGCGCTGTCCATGCTTTTATTCATGACAACGAGGTGCAGCTCTTTGTTGGATGCATCCGTTACGGAAGCATGCACCGAACTGTTGACAATATCCGACGTTTGCGCGTTAACGCTGATATCGCCGAAAGCAGAACGATTTCCGTCATAGTTGCGGTAAAGCTTGTAAGCGGCGCTAACGTAGTTGTTGGCATCCTTTAACTTCCAGAAGTTTGCCATATAGACGCCGTTTTTGCCGAAAATGCCCAACACATCGGCCATAGCGATACCGCCGGAAATATCGGCTTCGCCGCCGTAGTTAAACTCGGTCAAAGCCAGTTTCGTTCCGGGGTAATACTTGTCCACCGACTGCTTCAATCGAGGCAGCAAAGGCAAAAATTCGCTATTCCATTGAGCGATCCAGCTATCTTCCTTGTAGGTCGGATCCCACAAAGTACGAGGCGCCTGCATTCTGGCTTTCTTCGTCTCGTCGTTGCCTACCTCATTCGTAATTCGTATGCCTCCGCCCATCGCTTCGGGATACCAGTGCACATCGAAGACATCCAGCAATCTCTTGCCTTCGGCTGCCGAACTGAGGCGCATTTGATCCAGGTAATAGTCCACGAACCAGCTGTAGCTGCCTTTTACGGAGTCCCAGTCAGGTGCGGTTTGAAGATCTTTATAGGCGCCAAATCCGTAAAGAACCGGGCCAAAAATTTCCGCGCCCGCGTCGACCGCTTTAACGGCTTTGGATAAGCTTACCGCCCGGTCTACCAACTCTTTCGCCCCGACCTTGTCGCCGTGAATGCGCGGATGCGTATGCGACCAAAGGGCAGGCTCATTGTCGAGTGAATACCCTTTCACGCCCGTCGTTGTTGAAGAAGCGCCGTATTTCTTCACCAAAAAGTTGACGAATTCATCCGCATAAACCTTATTGTCATTCAAATCGGGCTGCAGTTGGAACGGCGCATTTTTGGCGTTTACAACCTGATCCCAACGAGCGGAAGGGGCCTTTTCGCTTTCCTGCACACTTCCGTTTCCATCCTTGGCCACATAACCGGCCATCGGCAGCGTAACTAAAGAATAGGCGCCAAGCTTCAGCGATTGGTCATGAAACGAAGTCGTCACCGCTCCAGGCTTGTCGCAGTCGGATTTTGTCAAGCCGCTAACGGTGCATAAATAGTTATCGCTGGATTGCTGCCAATCGCTTCCCGCATTGGACATATTGTTTTCCCAGTTGTAGCCGGTCAGCCGATTTCCGCCAAGCCGTCTGGCGGCCATATTTTCATCCCCTGCCAAATCCTGATTCGTACCGTATATGTAAGGGCTAATAGGATTCCGATCCTTGGACGTATCGACTTGAATGGTGACATTTTTTTCCGTTTGGCCGTAAACGACAGTTTGAGCCGGTAGTGCGCCCCCCACTGTAACCGCACATGCCATGACGACAGGCAGCCATTTGGAACGTTTGGACAAAATAACACTATTACTATTTCTTTCCTTCATGTTACTTTCCTCCCTTCAATTTGAAAAGAGCGACACCCATACGGGTGCCGCTCCGTCAGGCTTTAAGGCTCCTGACCCCAAACGAGCTTATCGTTCTGGTACAGCGTCACCTTACTCCAATCCGCAAATTGGTTCTTTGTAGGATCATAGGAGTAGTCATCTGCCACATTATAGTTCGTCCAGTCGTTTTTGTTGATGCGCGTTTGAATTTCGCCGGTCGAAGCTCCGGCAGCCAACGTGCCTGCATCCGAATTGAATGTAACCTCCAGGTAGGAGTCCGCACCGGCTTTAGGGCTGCCCAGCTTCGTAAAGCTGCCTGAAAGCTTCGAGCATCCGACTTGTGCATAGTCGCAGTTGAATGTTTGAGCGCGGTCGCCGTCAACTGTGAAGTAATAGCGGAGTTTCAAACCGCTCAGCGATACAGGCGTCGCGCCTTTATTAACAACTTGGAAAAGAGGTCTAAATTGGTTCGTGTTTGCATTCGTATCAGCCGTACGGTACTGAACCACAAGATTGCTGTTCGTGTTTCCTGGGTCCGTAGGCTGCAGCGCCGCGCTGATCGCGTTGGAATCTTTGCTTCCGGCACTGTTTTTAGCCGTTACTTGGTAGTAATAAGTGGTTCCCGCAGTTGCTGTCGTATCCGTGAAAGCATTGCCCGTCACATTGGCGATCGCTGCGAAAGGACCATTCGCGGATGTTCCGCGCTTCACTTCATACTGTGTCGCGTTAGCCGACGGCGTCCAGCTCAAATCGATTTTCGCAGTATCACTTGTGCCGCTAAGCGTAAAGCTTCCAGGCGCTTGAACGACCGGTCCGGGGTCGGTAGAGCCCCCGCCTTGCGGAATTACAGACACTGGAGCCGAATTTGCGCTTTCGCCTGCCGCATTCACGGAACTGATCACATAGTAATAAGCAACTCCGCTAACTACATTCGTATCGATATAGCTAGTCGTTTTCAAATCACCGGCAATTGTCGTGTAAGGACCCGCTTCGCTTAAAGCGCGTTTAACATTATAGCTGGTCGCGCCAGGAATCGAATTCCAGCTCAGTTTAACTTCGAGTTTGGCTTCTACGCCGGTAGGAACGCCTGGTTTCTCGTCAGGCTGCGGATTCGGAGTTTCAGCGTTTACGATCAAACGGTCGAATTCCGCATAGGCAGTTGCGATATCAACTTGCGACCAGAAACGGTGGTACGTGTAAGTCGGCACGCCATTTTCCCATTTTTTAGTCGTTTGGTTGTACGATTTGTTGTAAAGATCGACAAGGCTCGACCATTGCGGGTCGTTTTTAATTTTCGGATACAGATCAGAGTAGCTGATGTATACGCCGTTTCCGCCTTTAGAAGGATCGGAAGGTACGCCTGCGTTGCCCGGAATTGTGTTTCCTTGGCCGTATTTACCGCTCCAGCCGTTAGGAACATAAATCTCTTTGGTAAAGAAACGAGCGTAGTCTTCACGTTTTTCCGGAAGGACAATTCCCTTGCCGTCGTTAAACTTCCAAGAAACATCCAGCAGTTGTTGAGCCAGATCTTTAGCTTTAGTACCGAGATCGCTGTAAGCGCCTTTTTCCGCTTTCGTTCCCGCCGCGAAGAACGTCAACGCTTTGGCATAGCTTCCAAGTACGCCAACGTCTTGGCCCGGATCTTTTGCAATTGCACGGAAATTCGGGTTGTTCGTGTAAGAAGAGAAGCCTTTCCAAGTGTCCGGCTGACCTGCCCACTCTTCTCCGCCCGGAATCCAGAATTGACCTGGATCGTCAACCGTCGCAACAGCCGGATTGGCACCGCCCATGATGCGTTTGCCGGTTGCGTCGAGGTAGTATCCTTCGCTGTCCGTTACCGGCTTCTTGTTCACAAACGTGTAATCAATGGCCCAATCGATCCATTTTTCAACAATCGTTTTGGCCATTTTGAAGTTCTCGGAGTTCGTCTCTCCATTGGAGGCCATGATGTAGTACAGCTCTGCTATACGTTCAACCGGCCAAGCCTGCATACCGAACCATTTGTTGGACGGAGGGTCCATATACACAGGGGCTTCCTGATAAGCCATATCGTAGAACGTGCTTACGCCGCTCGGATATTTGCTGTAGTCGCCGTTCCAACTGTTCGTTGCGCCGCCGCCGATCGCGCCGTCAGCCGAGGACAGCCATGTATAGAACTCAAGCTGGCGTTTCAGGGACGTATCCCAGTCTTGCTTGCCTGTTGCCGATTTCGGATTCAATCCGCCCTCAGGCTGCGATAATGCGTAAGCCGCTACTACGTTCTGGTAGCCTTGGTGCGCATGGCTCGCGCCAATCCGCCAAGCCCAGTTGCCGCCTTCCAGGCCGCCGCCCCAAGCTGTGTACCAAGACATCAGATAGTGGCTGGCTTCCTTGCCGTTTCCAGGCGTAGGATTGCCGTTAGCTCCGCTGCCGATTTTTTGGAAGTACTTATCGTACATGCCGTAACGAAGGTAGTCGCCCATCTTCTTGGCTTTATCCAAATATTTGGTATTGTTATAACCTAATTCCTTAGCCCAGAACATTGCTTGAACGGCGCGCGCATCGGCGTCCGTAGCGTTCGTATAGCGCCACTGCTTGGCAGGAGCCTTATTTTCGTTCGTGAACAAGGACATGAAGCCTTCTCCCTGTTTACCGAACGTTTGGTTGTCTTGGGATGGATGAGTAATCGCTTCCCATACGGACTCCTGCTCGCCCCGTTGGAACGTATTGACGTACGAAGCCGTATGGGACGGATTCAGCAGGTTGCCGAAGCCAGTCCAGTTGTCAACGTCAACCAGCCAATGCATCAAATAAGTTTCGTTGTTTCCGTAAGCCGCCTTCAACTCGGAATCCAGCGGATCGCGGCCCGCTTGATAACGGCCGTTCAAATCGCTCGGATATTGGTCAGGCTGTTTTTTCTCCGCCGCGTAAGTCGCAGGGCTGTTCGGATTATAGTTCGATATCGTCGGCTGCTCTTTGCTGCTTGGCAAAATATAAGTCTCCATGTTATCCCAAGCCGCTTCGAGCTTCGACCAGTCTCCTGTGTAATGACCGTACAAAGTTTCCAGCCAGAACCAGTAGCTGTAAGTCTCGGAAGTCGTCATATGCCCGTAAGCAGGCGCCTCGCTCATCAGGGTTTCAACGGAATGATAAGGAACCCCTTCGGCGGAAAAGTAACCGCTTTTCGGATCTTTGATCTGGTTGTACAATTGCAGGAAACGCTCTTTATTCATAGAATCGGATGCTGCCTGGACGGAAACATCCGTAGCGGCTGCGGCGTGCAGCGTTTCCGGCGCTACGCCCGTCACGCCTGCAAACATGGATACGGCCAGCGTTGCGATCATAGAGATCGAGCCGTATTTTTTCTTCAAATCGGAATACATTAATTTCTCATCCTCCCAGATAGTTTAACGAAGTAAGATAGGAAACCGGCCATCCCTCCTTTTGATTTCTGCATCATTAAGTTCAACGAATACAACTAAGACTTACGGCTTTTGAAAAGAGTTAATGGCTCTTCTCTCTGGCCCAGCCTCGCCTTGGCCCCTTGCTTCGGCGGACTGCGCCGTTTTATCCGGACAAGTCTTCTAAACCGCATCTGCCTGAACCCAAAAATATGGCAGGAATAGCAGTTCACCTGCACATCTTTCTGCAAAGTTGTTCCAGTAATTCACCACCTTTCTCTGAAACCGGACAAATTTCGACAGGGTATTTATTTATACGAAGGAAAATAACGCTTTCTGTCCGTCCCGCTTCATATTTTTACATAATATTACTTATTTATCATTCTTTCACCGCTAGATACAGAGCTTAAGAACGAATATTTGTCTGAAATAGACCCTTACAAAAAAATAAAGCTTAGCCACATTAAGTGACCAAGCTTTATTAGTATTTATTTGCGTACCCGCAGCAAAAGCTGATTCAATTCTGGTTCCGAATATGAGAAGGCGGTATATTCCGGTATTTTTTAAACATGCGGCTGAAGTAGTAAATATCCCGGAAACCGACGGAAAGGGCGATTTCGGAAATCGTATGCTGTGTATTGTACAGCAAGTATTCCGCATGTCGGATGCGAATGTCAGTCATATATTCAGTAACGCACTTATCAGTAAGCATCTTGAACCGTCTGCTGAAATGAAAGCGGCTTAAACCGACCTTGGCGGCTAGCAGCTCGATAGAAAGCTCCTCATGATAATGGTCTTCGATATAAGCGAGCACAGGGGTAAATTGCTCAAGCTGCCGCATACGAACTCTTTGATCCTTAGTTGGTTGATCTTGCGCAGCACCGCTTCGTACGAGACGCACCAGCAAACGATATAAGTGAGCTTTGATGGACAGCTCGTATCCTTCATCGCGCCCGTCCAGTTCCCGAACAATGGCCATGAGGTCGTCCGCAACGTCGCCGGGCTGCTCAATACGGTTGCGAAAAAGAATAAGATTCCGAATGATAGGCAGCATGTACTTCGTTTCTACGGCGTCTATAGTATGGCTTTGCAGAACAGCAGGGTCAAAAATAAGCGCATAATAGAACAAATTATTGGAAAGGCTTACACCCGCGTGCAAATCGTTGCTATTCACGAAGACAAGGTCGCCGGGCTGTACATGGATAGTTTCCGAATTGCAGTTGATCACTGCCTTCCCTGATATGAAGTACAGCAGTTCAATATGTTTATGCCAATGGTTTGTGAATAGGGTCGTACCATATTCATCTGCCTTACAACGATGAACCTTCACCGGGAAGTTCGGTTCGGGCATATCCATGGGTTCGAGTAGCGCTGCGGGCTTCATAGCCATCCTCCACCTTCATTATCGCACAAAAATACAAACTCTTAGGAGTCTGTCCGAAGTAACTCCGTCGGACAGACTCCTAGCATACCCGGTTCACGGGTGCGCATCTGCCGGAAAAAGGCTATGCCTTCTGATGCCGATCGTCGTAGTTCAAACAATCCGGACACTTTTCCGGAAACCGCAGCCCTTCACTTGTGTAGTTTTCAGGATTTGCCTCATCGAATATGTAAGGATCTCCGCAGTGCTTGCACGCCATAATAATCGGATCATCCAAGCGAATCAGCAGCGATTGGGCTCGTTCACGCTTCAGCTGCTCCCAAGCCGAATCATCCATTTGATCGCGTCGCTTTAATACCTCGATCACGTTGCGTATTTCCTCCCGCACTTTCTTGAAATCGATGCCTTCCCACAAAGTCAAAAACGGAATGTACTTTGTATTCCCGGTACATAAAATTTTGTACAGGAACAAAAACATCATGCCCCGGTTGCGTTCCTTTAAATACTCCATGCTAATCGGAGTGACGTTTTGCTCGATCCAGCGATCCCACTCCTGCAATAATTCTTCTGCGCACCGCTCTCTTTCGATCACCCATCCGAACGGAGAAAATACGATCATAGGCAGCTTGCCCTGCTTCTCGATCCTTAAATAGCCGGTGCGAATCATATGATCTACTTTATCCATAATCTGCTCCAAAGTGAGATCTTTGTAGAATCCATAAGAAGGATTTCGATCCAGCCCCAGTTCCAGCAGCTTTCGATCCCTTGAGCCCTTCAATATTTTGGCTAGCAGCGATCGTCCACCTTCTGCAATGATATCGTCAGCAGCCCGCAGTATCGCCCGCAATTCAGGCTCCGGCAATGGCCGGTTCTCTCGTTTCATAGGTTTGCTCAATTCCATCCCTCGTTCCCACTACAATCTCTTCAAGTAATTCCCGCCATTCGTATATTTTACACCATAGGCGCAAGTAAAAGGGGGGGTTCCCCGGATTTCGTGTTGTTTTCCGTTACATTCATTCAGGCTTCATCTATTTTATCATAACCGGAATAGCCATTGGGAAGGGGGCTTGGCTCCGGTCTGAAGAACTCCTTTTGTTCGCTGGCCCCAATAGTTATAATAAACATAATAAAAGATATTGAAAGGTGATCTACATGGGCAAAACAAGCAAAGGAATTTGTACATGCTGCCGGAAAGAACTCAGCAAGGCAACCGTTACGAAGCATCTGCAAAACTGTCACGAACGAGCGCTGGACGATGGGGTCGTACGATATTTCCTGATCAGTGTACAGGGCCGCTACTCGCCGGAGTACTGGCTCTTCCTCGAGGCAAGCGCTGACTTGACGTTAACAAGGCTGGATGATTACCTGAGAAATATTTGGCTGGAATGCTGCGGACATTTGAGTCTGTTCACGATCGAAAATCAAATCTATTCCCCCCAACCCGACAAATCCTACGGTGAGAAAAGCACGCAGGTCAAACTGGGTAACTTGCTGTATAAAGGCCTTTCCTTCAGGCACGAGTACGATATGGGATCGACAACGGAACTGACGCTGAAGGTAGTCGGGGAACGGTTCGGGGCCAAACGCGCTTCCTCTGACGTAGAGCTCCTTGCCCGCAACAATGCTCCTGTTATCCAATGTACCGAATGCGGAAACGCCGCGGCGGAAAACGTCTGCTCGGAATGCCAATACAACGAGTCCGGATGGTTATGCGAAACTTGTTCGGAAAATCACGAATGCGGAGAGGAAATGCTTCTTCCTGTTGTCAATTCTCCGCGTGTGGGCGTATGCGGATATACGGGGTGAAAGTATTCCATCCTGTGCAGTCACAGTTTTGATATCACCTGGGCCTCCCACGGACTACAAAAAATTCCCACTTGAATTTTATATATTTAGCGAAATAGGAAAGTATAATAATATAAAAATGTAGGAAGTCAAAACATAGGAGGAAGTCATGGGCCGATTAGTTCATTTCGAAATTCATGTAGATGACATGGAACGTGCTAAGAAGTTTTATGGAGAGGTATTTGGATGGAAATTTGAGGATTGGAGTACTTATGCCGGAATGCCTTATTGGGGAGCTGTGACAGGCGATGCAAATGAACTTGGAATCAACGGGGCTTTAATGCAACGTCAAGGCGCTTCCCCGCAACCCGGTCAGGCTATGAATGGTTATGCATGTACGATGGGAGTCGGAGATTACGATTCTACCGAAGCAAAAATTCTTAGTCTTGGAGGCAAGCTCGCATTGCCCAAGTATGCACTGCCTGGAATGGCATGGCAAGGGTATTACATTGACACAGAAGGAAATACTTTTGGTATTCATCAGCCAGATGAGCATGCAAAATAGAGTTATACGATCACATGGACAAAAGCCCGACCTTACACGGTCGGGTTTTTCATTGTGCCGTCGGTACTATTGATGGCCTTCGTTTATTTCCGAAAAGCCTAACGATCTAATCAAGCGATATAGGTAGTAGAGACCTCGGATCTGGGATTTGATCGTTTTATGCAGGTAGGTTCGGATACTTTCCGCTAGCTTTATCTCACGTTCGATGTTATGAGAATCTAAAAGTGCAATCGATTGCTTCAAGTTCACGGTGTCTTCGGAATATACAGAACTTTGCAGCACCTGAATCATCCTAATTTTAAGTAGAAGTGCTTCATTATATAGTCGGTAGCCGTTATCAGGGTCACGCTCTGTAGTGAACAGGCCGCTTTTCTCCCAGTAACGGATCGCTGATTTAGGAACCCCTGTCCGTCTTGAGACCTCGTGGATGCTGATGCGTTGGTTCAAATCGTAAGCTTGACTTCCATTGGCATACGATTTCAACTCCCTTATCAATTGATCCAAATCTGCTTTTTGCCGATGTAACATGACTTCCCTTTCCCTAACGATCCACAATGCATCGTCCAACTCATCTCTTTGGAGACTATGCAGCACCTCGGTCGTCACTTCCATCCCAAATGCTGGGGCCATGGCTTGAATACATGCCAGATAGGCATCATGCCGTTCAGTATACATACGGTATCCGGTGGCGGATCGCTCCGCAGGAGGGATTAACCCCTTCGCTTCATAGTTCCGCAAAGTGCTGGCGCTTATCTTAAATTTCCCCGCCAATTTTTTAGGTCGCGAGCCCATGCTAATCACACCTTTATAATTAATGCACGAACATTAAAACCATTGTAATGTTATTCTGATCTTTTTGTTGATTTCCTTCAAACATTTTCGCAAAACCTTCCAATTGGCTTACATGTTATATGATGGAAATAAACCAATTCAAGGAGGAGTAAGTATGACCGTAAAACCAATATTCCATTATGACATGACAATCGAGGAGCTTGGCGTGGCAGGCAATCGGTATATTGAATCGGTATGGAAGCCCTTGTACGATTCGATGCACGATCAACTAACGGTTGCTTTTCGTGAAATCGAGGATGCTGCCTATGGGCTGTATTTGGACCAGTTAATGCCTGCACTATTTGATTGCCTTGAGGACGCTGGTTTCGAAGCAACGGAACCCCTCGTGGAACATGATTTCGTTATCGGCAAATGTTTGCTATTTCGAAATTCGCTTGAGAAATGGGGAACCGAAGAAAATAGATCCAGGATATTTTGGAATGTTGTCCGTCATAAAAAAAGCCAACAACCTATTGGATCTTTATTGACAGAAATTCCACATTCTCATCTGAAATTTGAGATTCCTACGGCACCTGTACTCTATTCGTTGAGAGATTGCGAGAGGGAACAGATCGTGCAAGGAATTCGGCGTATCAAGGGATAAAAAAAATGGTGTGCAAATTATGGGTAATAACATCGGTAGAAACGAATGGGGATCTTTGTGCAAGATTAGCGGTCTCGTTAAACGATTGGACACAATAGTAATATGGATAAAGGACTAGTTAAGGGAGTCCAAATCTAAATGCAATGGCTTCGCTAAAACCATTTCCTTGCCGTCGGTACGGATCATAGAACTAGGGGCGGCAGCACAGTCTTGAACCCGAGCCGCTCATAAAGAAAAACATCGAAGTCATGCCGTTTCGCATGGCTTCGATGTTTCGGAAATTCGTTTCGATGTCAACCGTCTTTAAGCTTATTGTCGTTTTCATCTTCATCATCTCCCCGATGACAAAGAGCAAACCTGGACTCCTGAGTGGATGAGTGCCGAACGGCGCAGGCGACACATGAATTGAAGAGTCATTGGAAAGCCTTATTGAGCAGTAGCGAACTGGCGGGAGATATTCCGGTATACGGTTGGAGATATCCCTCTCTTAGCCGTAAATTGTTTGATGAAGTAAGTGTCGTACTCAAACCCGGTGGCACGCGCAATTTCGTTCAAGCTCATACCTGTATGGGTGAGGAGATCTCCCGCAACTTTCAAGCGGTGCGACAGCAAATATCTCATTGCTGTACACCCGCATCTTTCCTGAAACATTTTATTAAGCGACACACGATTCAAGTGTGCGCATTTAGTTAAATCTTCCAAGGTGACTTTATTAGCATAATTGGTGTGTATATATTCCAGCACTAAATCAACAGGGGATTGTTCGCTTTGGCGGTTCAAATCCTCAAGCAGGCCCAATATCTGGATGAGATATTTTTTGATTCTGCACGCCCAGTTTGCATCGCTTTGCGCATACACTTCAGTCCCAAGTACAAAAAACCACTCAAATACTTGCGGAAAGGCTTTCTCGGTAACAAAAGGTACTCCGGTGCGTGTTTGATTGCCCTGAAAAAGCGAAAGCCCTGTTTGTATTTTCAGATGGCTAGGAAAGTAGTCTTTCGTTTCAGAATTCGGTACGGTAATAAGAAAATCGGGATGATAACTGAATGATTGCGCAGAGGCGTTATGCTTTTCAAGTATTTGTATCGTATCATCTTCGGATAAACAGAGAACGCCGGGGGCTGAAATCGCTATCGGTCGTTCGTTGAGTACCCCGTTGATGCTGCCGGATGTAATCAAGATTAAAGTAAGCCGCTCCGGATAGGGAAGACAGTTCAAGTCCTCGGCGGCAACAAATTCAATATTTACCGTTCTGTCTTTGTGGCGGTCAACTTGCGGCATGGTCCTCTCCTGACAAATAGTATAGTCAATTGCTTCACTTATAACAGTGTACCACAAAGATTCGAGGAGTATAATTAACACAGACGAAGAAAGGTGGTTATTATTATGGCAATCAACATTGCGATAAATGGTTTCGGCAGAATTGGCAGGCTTGCCTTTCGGCAGCTTTTTGATGCAGAAGGTTATCAGATTGTCGCTATCAATGACCTAACAAGTCCGAAGATGCTTGCGCATTTGCTAAAGCACGACACAACGCAGCGACGTTATGATGAAAAGATTGATTACAGTGATAACAGCTTAACCGTAAACGGCGTGGATATTCCGATTTATGCCGAAAGAGATCCCGGCAAACTCCCGTGGAAAGAATTGCAAGTTGATGTAGTCCTGGAGTGTACAGGCTTTTTCGCCTCAAAAAAAGCATCTACAGCCCATATTGAGGCAGGTGCAAAAAAAGTAGTCATCTCAACCGTTGCTGGGAAAGATATTCCTACTATTGTATATGGTGTTAATGAACACACGCTAACTAAAGAAGATACTATTGTTTCGGCCGCATCTTGCACCACGAACTGCCTGGCTCCAATGGTCTATTACTTGAACGAGCTTGCGCCGATTAAAAAAGGTTTTATGACGACGATACATGCTTATACAAACGACCAGAATACCCTTGATGGCCCTCACGCCAAAGGTGACTTGCGCCGGGCGCGCTCTGCAGCCGGCAACATCATCCCAACGTCAACCGGGGCAGCAAAAGCAATAGGACTCGTAATCCCTTCCTTGGATGGCAAACTGGATGGTGTATCCCAAAGAGTGCCGGTTATGGCCGGCTCCCTAACAGAATTGACAGTAGTCGTGGGCGGTTCCGTAACTGCGGAGCAGGTCAACGAGAAGATGGAGCAGTCCCAGTCGGAGCAATATGGATATACAGAGGAAGAGCTTGTCTCGTCCGATATTATCGGTATGACTTACGGCAGCTTATTCGACGCTACGCAAACAAAGGTAACGGAACTAGGAACAGATACCCTGGTGAAAATAGCGGCATGGTATGATAACGAAAACTCCTTTACCAGCCAAATGATTCGCACCGCCAAATATCTCGCGGAATTGCGATAGTAAGCGAACTATAAATGACGCACACCTTTCGACGGTAAATAAACTGTGTCTTATATATATTAAATAGTGGTAAACTAACGGACAGGTTGGAATAGCGACACTACAACCAGATCGGGTAGGGGACTGCCAACATCGAAAACATACGCTAATTAGAGCAGGAATTTGGACTCTAAGAACGCCTCGAAATACGAAGAAACACCGTTCATGTATCTAATCTGTTTTCGAACCCTCGCTCTCCAGGTCGAAGGTTCGATCGCGTTGCATCAGGATGCCGAAGCCTTTGGGCGCGCAAAACAGATATTTGCTGTTTGCTGGTCCGCCATCGATGTTCGGCCAAGCAGTGGTAGGCGTCTCGTACTAAAGTGAAGCGAGTACGCGTTTGATGATCGCCTTTACGAACTGGTCGTCGATCGGTTCACGTGAGAACCAGCGGCGGTAGAAGAGTGGCCCCAGCAGGGCTGCGACGATAGTTGACACGTCGGCGTGTGCCGACAGCTCGCCTCTGCCTACCGCGCGCTGTAGGACCTCTCGCAGGGGGGCGGCGTGTCCGCGCTGAATCCGACTGTGGATTTCCGCGAACTCCGGATTGCGCTCGGCTGTGTCGACGATTGACGGCAGGACGAAGGACCAATTCGCCGTCGGTAGCAGGTGCGCGATTTCCACCAGGATAGCCGTGACGTCACCTTCGAGTGAGCCGGTGTCGGGCGTTTCCTGCTCGGCAATCATCCGTGAACAGGCGTCGATCACCAGTGCTTCACGCGTCGGCCAGTGGCGGTAGATGGTCGTCTTCGCGACCCCGGAACGACGCGCCACCTCGTCGACGGAGAAGCTAGCCACACCGCCTTCGCTGAGCAGTTCAAACGCAGTGGTCAGGACGGCATGTCGTGAACGCTCGACGCGTCTATTCAAATTGGCCGACGGCACACGTTCAGATTTCTTAGACGTAGTCACCATCTTCCCTCCAACATAAAAGTACTTTAGACTCGGATTCGTTGCCTTAAAATAAAAAGTCCTTCACATTATACCATGAAAGCATCCTTGGCGCCGGGGATTTCGGCTTGCCATTTAGAGCACTTCTTGTTTGTGCTTCAGTGAGGCAACGAAGCATTTTCGAGCACCATTTTTGTTAGTCGTACGGTAACTTGTATTATCCAGGTCAATATGATATTATACGATACGATACGATACGGTATCGTATCGTTAAATTATTGAAAGGATGATGTCTTGTGAATTTCGCTTCTGTACGCATAATTACTGACGACTTGGATCGACTCGTCGTGTTCTATGAGAAAGTCACAGGTGTTTTGGCGAAGCGCCCCGCGCCTGTCTTCGCTGAGTTCGTTCTGCCATCGTGTACCCTTGCGATCGGCCACTCCCAGACGGTGCAACTGTTCGGCGCCGGTTCCGCGCGCGCGGCCGACAACCACACCGTCATCATCGAGTTTCGCGTCCACGACGTCGATGCCGAGTACAACCGCTTGAAGCCGCTTGTCGACGAGTGGGTACAGGAACCGACCACGATGCCATGGGGGAACCGCTCAGCACTGTTTCGCGACCCCGACGGCAACCTCGTCAACCTCTTCGCTCCGGTTACCGAGGAAGCGCTCGAGCGGTTCAGCGGTAGGCCTTAACGGGCAGCGTTCCTACGCTAAGAGTAATGGAGGGAGTTCGCGCCTGAAACTCCCCTGCCCGCCGTGCGGCGTGTCCATGTTGGTAGTATTCTCGGGTCGGAAGCTGGCGGTTGCAGAAGTTCTCGGGAACATTAGTTGAATGACAACAGCGGCAGGTCTAAGACTGTATTTTCTAGTCTTGATCCGCCGCTGTTTCTTTTAACGGATCAAATCTAAAACCTTTATTCGCTAACACAACTAAGACATCGAAAGAATGCTTAGCATTTCCAGATTCTATCTCACTAAGCGTACCTTGTGATATTTCTAAGCTTTGGGCAAATTCAATTTGCGTCAATTTATGTTGTTTTCTTATAGACTTTATTCTTTCTCCGATAGAAGGTAAATTATCCAATTTGATCCACCCTATATTTTGGCAAGTAAGTTTATAAAACAAAAGCATATTTCCGTCCAATTTCGGACAAAAATATGCATTTAATTGGCTTTAGCGTTGATGAAGTGGACGCGTCCCCACTACTCGCTACTCATGCTCGAACTATCCCCGTCGAATCCATAAACGGCCCCGAGGTAAAATAGTCTTAAACTTATTAAAGCAAATGTTTGCCGCGAGTTTATTAAAGCAATCGATTGCCGCAGCGGCAAAGTTTTGGTTTAACTCTCAAAAAACCCGCTCTATGAGCGGGTTTTAAGTATGGAGGCGAGGGGAGTCGAACCCCTGTCCGAAAATATCGCCACACAGGCATCTACGGGTGTAGTCACAGTTTTGATGTCACCCGAGCAGCGCGCCGTAACCCGCTCTGCGTTGGGTCAGCCTGATTGTCTTCTTCCGTCGACCCCAGGCGGAGACCGAAGCGGCGTATCCCACTAAAGTTGGGCCCCTATCCCGGCACATGGGCGATGCAGGGTAGAAGCTAGCTCACAGGTTATTAAGCTGCGAAAGCTAATTTAGGTTGTTGTTTGCCATTTAATAGGCTTTAGCGTTGATGAAGTGGACGCGTCCCCACTACCCGCAACCCGCGCTCGAACTATCCCCGTCGAATCCAAAAACGCCCCCGGATTGCCTTCCGCTTCGTTCATTCGAACCAAGGAAGGTGAAAGGTATAGCTTGATGCTCTTTCGTTGCTGCTTACTTAGTATAACACAATCGGACGAGAAACGAATGTCCATGTTCATGGAAGCTCAGGCAGCTATGTGGCAAAACTGCCACTCGCCATTATCTCGCGATCTTCTGCTTCTCGCGAAGCGCGCGCTGAATGTCGCGCTGTGCGTCCCGCTTTGCCGCGGTTTCGCGCTTGTCGTACTGCTTCTTCCCTTTGCCCAGTCCCAGCAGCAGCTTGGCGTAGCCGTTGCGGATGTACACCTTGAGCGGCACCAGCGTGTAGCCTTCCTGCTTGGCATGACCCAGCAGCTTGGCAATTTCGGCCTTCTTCATGAGCAGCTTGCGCGCTCTGGTCGGGTCGGACGGATTGCTCCGGTTCCCCTGTTCGAACGGGCTGATGTGCATGTTATGGACAAAAGCTTCGCCATTACGAATCGTCGAAAAGCTGTCGGACAAGTTCGCTTTGCCTGCACGCAAGGATTTGATCTCCGTTCCGGTCAAAACGATGCCGCACTCATACGTATCTTCAATAAAGTAGTCATGTGACGCCTTCTTGTTCTGGGCGAGCACTTTGCCATCGGCCTTCTTCGTTGCCACCGCGGGATCCTCCTTCCGCAACTCACGCGGAAAAAAGCATGCGTGAACTTGCTACAATGTGCAACCTATTGTAGCAAGTTCACGGCGGAAATGCAAGAAGCGGCGACTATTTCCGCCGCTTCTTGCCACCGCCGCTCCCGCCGCCCGTTCCACGGCGGCGGCCGCTCTTGGCGAGCGCGTTCACGCCGCTCGCCCAATCGCCCGCGCTGCCCGCCGCGGGCGAGGCGCCAACACCCGCCAGGGCTTCGCCCCCTAGCGAAATGCCACTGCGGCGGCCACCGCCTTTACCGGCTTTGCCGCCCTTCGCGCTCTCGGCGCCGCCAGCTCGCGCACCGCCGCCCTTGCCGGGCTTGCCTGCGGCCCGGGCCCCGGCTTTCCCGCCACCGCCGGCAAAGCTGCCTGCCTTGCCGCCTTTGCCGCCTTTGCCACCGCGGGCAAAGCCCGCCTTGTCCCCGCCGCGCACAAAATTCGCCTTGCCGCTGCCGCGCGGCTTCATGTCGACCATCTCAAAATCGACGGTCCGCTCGTCCATGTTCACCCGCGCCACGCGCACCTTGGCGCCGTCGCCGATGCGGTAAATTCGCGACGTACGCTCACCAATGAGAGCGTGCTGCATTTCATGATAGTGGTAATAATCGTCCGTCAAATCGCTTAAACGGATCAAACCTTCAACGGTATTATCCAGCTCGACGAAAATGCCGAAATTGGTAACGGACGAGATAATACCTTCGAATTCCTCGCCGATTTTGTCCAGCATGTACTCGGCTTTTTTCAACGCTTCCGTTTCCCGTTCGGCTTCGACAGCTACCCGCTCGCGTTCGGACGATTGCCGCGCGATGTCGTCCATGCGCCCGGCCAGCGATTCGTGGCGCTGATCCGGCAGCACTCCGACTGCCAGCACTTCCCGAATGACCCGATGAATGATCAAGTCCGGGTACCGCCGAATCGGCGAGGTGAAGTGCGAGTAAAACTCGGCCGCCAGCCCAAAATGGCCCAAGCTCTGGGCATCGTAGCGCGCCTGCTTCATCGAACGAAGCATCACTTTGCTGATCACGGTTTCTTCCGCAGAGCCGCGAATTTCTTCCAGCAGGGATTGCAGCGCCCGCGGGTGTACCGTATTGCCTTTCCCTCTAACCACATAGCCGAAATTCGTAATGAATTCCATAAAATGCATCAGCTTCTCCGCATCCGGATCTTCATGAATCCGATACAGGAACGGCACTTTCAGCCAATGAAAATGCTCCGCTACCGTTTCATTCGCGGCAAGCATGAATTCCTCGATCATCATCTCGGCAATCGATCGTTCGCGTTTGACGATATCGGTCGGCTTGCCTTCGGCATCGACCAAAATTTTCGATTCCTCAAAATCGAAATCGATCGCCCCGCGCTTCATCCTTCTGCCGCGCAGCTTCATGGCCAGCTCTTCCATCAGCTTGAAATCTTCCAGCAAGTACTCGTAACGCTCCAGAAGCTCAGGCTCGACTTCCTCATCCGTCAAAAGCTTGCGCACGTTGGTATACGTCATTCGTTCGCTTGTACAAATCACACTGGTAAAAATATCGTGCCTAACCACCTGCAAATTCTCGTCGAATTCCATCTCACAGGACATCGTCAGCCGGTCCACACGCGGGTTCAGCGAGCAGATGCCGTTGGACAGCCGGTGAGGCAGCATCGGAATGACACGGTCCGTCAAATAAACTGAGCAGCCGCGATTATACGCTTCCCGATCGAGCGCTGAACCTTCTCTGACATAGTAGCTGACGTCGGCAATGTGCACGCCCAGCAAGTAGTTGCCGTTATCCAGCCGTTCGACGTTCACCGCATCGTCCAAATCTTTGGCATCTTCCCCGTCGATGGTCACAATGCGCTTGCCGCGCAGATCCCTGCGGCCTTGAAGCTCCTCTTCGCTGATCGCATCCGGGGCGGCATCCGCCTCCAGAATCACTTCTTCAGGAAAAGCCTCCGGCAGCTGAAATTTGCGGACAATCGCCAAAATATCGACGCCCGGATCGTCTTTATGGCCGAGAATCTCAATGACTTCCCCTTCAGCCGCAGCCCGGCCTTCCGGATAGCTGACAAGCTTGACGACTACCTTTTGCCCTGTAACCGCCCCCATGAACGCATGCTGAGGTATAAAAACATCCCGTGTCATCCGTTTATCATCCGGCACTACGAACGCATACGTTTCCTGACTCTGAAAAGTTCCGACGATCTGCGTGTTCGCACGGGATACTACCCGCACGACCTCGCCTTCCATCCGGCCGCCTCCCTGGCTTTTGGATGTAACCCGGACAAGAATCATATCCCCGTTCATCGCCGTATTCATATCGTTGGCGTGTATGTACACGTCAGGGTGATCCCGGTCGTCGGGAATGAGAAAGCCGAAGCCTTTCGCATGCGCTTGCAGCTTGCCGCGAATTAAATTCATTCGTTCCGGCACGCCATAACGGTCGTTGCGGGTCCTCAAAATCAATCCTTCCTGCTCCAAATGGTTTAAAATTTTCAAAAACTCTTTAAATTCGTTGGCATTCCCAACGCCAAAATGCTTTTCGAGCTCCTGATAAGTCATCGGTTTATAGGCCATTTCCTGCATAAAGCTCAAAATTTCTTTTTCTGTTATCATGTATTGTTCACCTTCTTGTAATTTTCACGGATAAGCTTCCTGCTTGCCGGGCTGCAGCTTCAGAGACCGGATAAATGAAGAAATGTCCTCATAAATCTTGTCTCTTTCTTGATCCAGCAGCATTCCGTGGGACGACTGCGGATAGTAATGCACTTCTTTGATTGCCGAATTTATTTTCTTATACAAAAATGCGGCGCTTCGGTGCAGGACGACGGCGTCCATGGCTCCTTGTCCGATCCATACCGGCGCAGCTACCCGGGGGAGCAGCTTTTTCGCCTGCTTCATTAGTTTACGCAAACTGACTATGGAACGAATCGGCGTTTTGGTATACGCACATGACTCATCCAGCAGCGTAGGGATGTTCTTGGGCTTCTTTTCCACATAGGTGATAAAATGCTGCAGCATGACCGCAAGCGCTGTCTTCCGGGTTGCCAGATATACCGGAGCAGCCAGCGATACGATGCCTGCGGCATTCCGCTCTGCGGCCAGCATGAATGCGAGCAGCCCGCCCATCGAATGGCCTACGACTACAACATGGCTGCACTGCGAGGCCAGCTCGTCATAGCTTGCTTGCACGTGCCCATACCAATCCGTCCATTCGGTTCGCAGCATCTCTTCCGGCGAAGTGCCGTGGCCCGGCAGCCGAATCGCATGAATCGTGTACCCCTGATCCTGCAAATAATAGCCGATTCTTCGAAACTCCGACGGCGTTCCCGTAAAGCCGTGAATCATTAAAATTCCGGTTTGCCCGTTCGCCCCGCTGCCCTGCCAGAGGAAGGGCTCCGTCGATTTATATATTCTATTCTCGCCCATTTTTCTCCGTTGCACTCCTGCACACATAGACTTTCGTTGTAAAATGAAAAAACAGCAGGAGTAATGTTCCCCTGCTGTTATCGTTTTATGTGTGCTAAGCTTTCACTACGTAAGCTACGACAATGGAGAGAATGAAAAATGCGGCAGCAAGCCCCATCGTGAAACGGGACAAGAACAGCTCTAAACCGCGCGCTTTTTGCTTGCCGAACAAATGCTCCGCACCGCCGGAAATAGCGCCGGACAACCCCGCACTTTTACCCTTTTGCAGCAATACGATGCAAATTAATCCGATTGAAGCTATGATCAACAAAACCTTGAATAAGATTACCATGTTAGCACCCCAATAGCCTGATCTTTGCCTATACATTCAGCATGAGTATTTTAACATAGTTCGTCCAAGATTACAATTCCTTTCCTAATTCCGGTAGGAAGCTGCCGGCGATTGCGGGTGATTCGCTCTGTTTCCCCTGCGGCCCAAAAATGCCTGAACGGCCTGTTTTGCGCACCATAAGGAAAACAACAAGAAAAACGCGGCCCATACGATAGCAGGCACACCCGTATAAAGGGCCAGGTTTGTAGCATCGCCTGCCGCACGCGCATTTCTCCATGCATACAGCACCAGCGATAACGGCCCGAACACCGATTCCTCCAGGCAAAGGAAAGCGAGCAGCAAATAATAGATGTCCCGCAGCCATTTGGGAGCTAACGCCAGGGCAAGTACGGTTATGGCGATCAAGCCGATAATAAACGTAATGCCGAACGCGTTCCGCACGAACAGCACTAAAGAAATCACGGCCAACACTGTCATCACTTGAAGTCCCAATCGCTGCTTCCCTCTGGCATAAGCCGAGAATAAAAACCAGGTGAACAAGGATGCCGTCGTATAACCGGCGAGCGCAACCGGAACAATCGACCACGACTTCGTGATTAAAGAGTGCGTAACCCCGCTGTGGTTGGCGTAAAGCTCGATATACTGCACTTTCCCTGAAAGCGCAAGCGTGACGGCGGCATGGCCGAACTCATGAACCATCGTATCCAAATTGCGAAAAAAAGAAGAGGGGATCCAATGAGTCAGCAAAGCGGAACCTATCAAAAATAAAATAGTCTTCACCCAATTGCTCATCGTGCAACCCCCTCCCGGTATTAAATTATGTGAAGCGAAGCGAAATTATTTGAAGTTTTTCAGGTTGTAGAATGCTTTCTTCCCTGCGTATTGAGCTACGGAGTGCAGCTCGTCTTCGATGCGAAGCAGTTGGTTGTACTTCGCTACGCGGTCCGTACGGGAAGGAGCGCCTGTTTTGATTTGGCCGGCGTTGGTAGCAACGGCGATGTCAGCGATTGTGCTGTCTTCGCTCTCACCGGAACGGTGGGAGATAACCGCTGTGTAACCTGCGCGTTTTGCCATTTCGATAGCGTCGAAAGTTTCGGTCAGCGTACCGATTTGGTTTACTTTAACCAAGATGGAGTTGCCGATGTTTTGCTCGATGCCTGTAGACAAACGGCTTGTGTTCGTTACGAACAGATCGTCGCCGACGAGTTGTACTTTGCCGCCCAGTTTCTCAGTCAGCAATTTCCAGCCTTCCCAATCGTCTTCGGAGCAGCCGTCTTCGATTGTGATGATCGGATATTTGTCGACCCATGCAGCAAGGAAGTCTACGAACTCGGCAGGAGTGTAGGATTTGCCTTCGCCTTCAAGGTGGTATTTACCGTCTTTGAAGAACTCCGTGGACGCAACGTCCATACCCAGGAACACGTCAACGCCCGGTTTGTAGCCTGCGCGCTCGATAGCGGCGATGATGGTCAGGATGGCGTCTTCGTTGGAGCTCAGGTTCGGAGCGAATCCGCCCTCGTCGCCAACTGCCGTGTTCAGGCCTTTTTCTTTCAGAACGGATTTCAGGTTGTGGAAAATTTCCGCGCCGATGCGAAGCGCTTCTTTGAAGTTGGCTGCGCCTACTGGCAGAACCATGAACTCTTGAACGTCGACGTTGTTGTCGGCATGCGCGCCGCCGTTGATGATGTTCATCATCGGAACAGGCAAAGTTTTCGCGTTGAATCCGCCCAGGTATGTGTACAGAGGCACGTCCAAAGCGTCGGCAGCCGCGCGGGCTACAGCCATGGAAACGGCCAGAATTGCGTTAGCGCCCAATTTCGCTTTGTTCGGAGTTCCGTCCAGCTCGATCATTTTGCTGTCGATGCCGACTTGGTCCAGAGCGTCCAATCCGATAATTTCCGGAGCGATGATTTCGTTCACGTTCTCAACGGCTTTCAGAACGCCTTTGCCGAGGTAACGGGCTTTGTCTCCGTCGCGAAGCTCAACGGCTTCGTATGCGCCTGTGGAAGCGCCTGAAGGCACAATTGCGCGGCCGAAAGCGCCGGATTCGAGGTATACTTCCACCTCAACAGTCGGATTGCCGCGGGAGTCAAGAACTTCGCGAGCGTAAACGTCAGAAATAATAGTCATCGTTGATAACACTCCTTTTATGTTGGTTAGTATGATTATCGCTTGATGATGGTGGAACCCGTCATCTGCTCAGGCTGCTGTACTTGCAGGAAGTCCAGCATCGTCGGGGCGATATCCGCCAAAATTCCGCCATCTCTTAGTGTAACAGATTTGTCCGTAACAATAAAAGGCACCGGATTTGTCGTATGCGCCGTGTTCCGCGTTCCGTCCGGATTCGTCACAACGTCCGCATTGCCGTGGTCGGCGGTGATGCACACGACGCCGCCTTTGGCCAAGATCGCTTCGACGACTTTGCCCAAGCACTCGTCTGTAGCTTCGATAGCTTTCACCGTAGGCTCCAGAAGCCCGGAGTGGCCGACCATGTCAGGGTTGGCAAAGTTCAGGATAATGACATCCTGGCGCTCCGCTTCAATTTCCTTCACAGCCGCTTCCGCCACTTCGTACGCGCTCATTTCAGGCTGCAGGTCGTAAGTAGCGACCTTCGGCGAAGGAATGAGAATGCGGGTCTCGCCCGGCAGTTCCACATCGCGCCCGCCGCTGAAAAAGAACGTCACGTGCGGATATTTTTCCGTCTCGGCAATGCGCAGCTGCTTCAGATTGTTCTGGGCCAGCACTTCGCCAAGCGTGTTGTCGAGATCTTTAGGTTTATACGCGACAAAGCCGTCTACGGATTCGCTGAACAAAGTCAGGCACACGTAGTAAAGATTACGAGGAGCTTTGTCCCCGCGGTCAAACCCGCGGAAATCCTCGTTCGTAAACACTTGCGAAAGCTGGATGGCCCGGTCGGGACGGAAGTTGAAGAAGACGACCGCGTCGCCGGACTCCACGAGCCCTACCGGTTTGCCGTCAGCGCCTACGATGACGGTCGGCATGACGAACTCGTCGAAGACCGACTTTTCATACGAATCGATGATCGCTTGCATCGGATCGGTATAAGTCGGGCCTTCGCCGTAAACCATCGCGCGGTACGATTTTTCCGTACGCTCCCAGCGCTTGTCGCGGTCCATCGCGTAGTAGCGGCCTTGCACGGTGGCAACTTTGCCTACGCCGACTTCCGCGATTTTGTGCTGCAAGCTTTCCATGTACTTTTTCGCCGAATCCGGAGCCACGTCGCGGCCGTCCAGGAAAGCGTGAATGTACACTTCTTCAAGCTGCTCTTTTTTCGCGAGATCGAGCAGTGCGAACAAATGCTGAATGTGGCTGTGCACGCCGCCGTCGGAGAGCAGCCCGTACAGGTGCAGCTTCTTCCCGGTCGATTTGGCGTGGCGAACGGCGCCGAGCAGCGTCTCGTTATCGAAAAATTCGCCGTCGCGAATCGATTTGGAAATCCGGGTCAGGTCCTGATACACGGTACGTCCCGCTCCGATATTCAGGTGCCCTACCTCGGAATTCCCCATCTGTCCTTCCGGCAAACCTACGGCTTCGCCGCTTGCGATTAAGGTCGTATGCGGATAAGTCGACCAGTAACGGTCGTAGTTGGGCTTTTTCGCGTGTGCGACCGCATTGCCCTGCTCCTCCGAACGAAGCCCGAAGCCGTCGAGAATGATCAGCGCTACCGGTTTCGGTCTGGACATCTTACTTCGCCCCCTCGACGAGCTGGATGTAGGAAGCAGGCTCCAGGCTCGCTCCGCCTACAAGCGCGCCGTCAATGTCAGGCTGTGCCATGTACTCGGCAATGTTGTTCGGTTTCACGCTGCCGCCGTACTGAATGCGAACCGCATCCGCCACGGAAGCCCCGTACAAACCGCTCACCAGTTGGCGAATATAACCGATTACGTCTTGAGCGTCTTCCGCTGTGGAAGATTTGCCCGTACCGATCGCCCAGATCGGCTCGTAAGCGATAACGACTTTAGCCGCTTGCTCCGCGCTAAGGCCTTGGAAAGCCGCCTCTGTCTGCACTTTGCAAACTTCTTTGGTTTGACCCGCTTCGCGCTCTTCCAGCTTCTCGCCTACGCACAGAATCGGCGTCAAGCCGTGTTTGAATGCCGCTTGAACCTTTTTGTTCACGATCTCGTCGGTTTCGGCAAAATACGCTCTGCGCTCGGAGTGTCCGATAATGACATATTCTACGCCCAGCTCTTTCAGCATAACGCCGCTGATTTCGCCGGTGAATGCGCCGTTATCTTCGAAGTGCAGGTTTTGCGCACCGATATGGAGGGTTGTGCCTTTAACGGCTTCAACCAGAGCGGGAAGGTTCGTGAACGGGGAGCAGATTACGCTCTCTACGCCGTCTACTTCCGCCCCGCCTTTCACTTCGTTTACAAAACTGACCGCTTCGGAAACGGTCTTGAACATTTTCCAGTTGCCTGCGATAATCGGTTTTCTCATCGAAAGATCCTCCCTTATTTATCGTTCAGAGCCACAACGCCCGGCAGTGCTTTGCCTTCCATGAACTCCAGGGAAGCTCCGCCGCCTGTCGAGATGTGGTCCATTTTGTCAGCCAGATGGAATTTCTCAGCAGCCGCCGCGGAATCTCCACCGCCGATAACCGTGTAGCCGGAAGTGGCAGCGCAAGCTTCAGCTACAGCGCGGGTGCCGTGGGAGAAAGGCTCGATTTCGAACACGCCCATCGGTCCGTTCCAAACGATCAGTTTGGATTTTGCAATGACGTCCGCATAAATTTCACGGGTTTTCGGCCCGATGTCGATGCCTTCCCATTCAGCAGGGATGCCATCCACCGGAACGATTTGCGTGTTCGCGTCGGGTCCGAATTTGTCGGCGACTACGATATCGACCGGAAGCAGGAAGTTCACGCCTTTTTCTTTCGCTTTGGCAATAAAACCGAGCGCCAGGTCAAGCTTCTCGTTGTCCACGAGAGATTTGCCGATCTCGTTCCCTTGCGCTTTCAGGAATGTATAGGACAAGCCTCCGCCGATGATCACGTTGTCTGCAATGTTCAGCAAGTTGTTGATCACATCGATTTTGTCTTTCACTTTCGCGCCGCCGACAATCGCGGTAAAAGGACGCTCCGGATTGTTCAGCGCTTTGCCGAGCACATCCAGTTCTTTTTCCATCAAAAGACCGGATACGGCCGGCAGATGATGTGCGATGCCTTCCGTGGAGGCGTGAGCGCGATGAGCCGCACCGAACGCGTCGTTCACGTACAGATCGGCCAATTCGGCAAAAGCTTTCGCCAGAGCGGGATCGTTCTTCTCTTCGCCTTCGTAGAAACGAACGTTTTCAAGCAGCAGCACATCGCCGTCTTTCAGCGCAGCGACTTGCGCTTTAACTGCTTCACCGATCGCCTCGTCGGCTTTCGCTACCGGCTTGCCAAGTAATTCAGCCAGTCTTGCGGCAACCGGAGTCAGACGAAGCTCTTCGGCCACTTGACCCTTCGGACGTCCAAGGTGGCTCGCCAAAATGACTTTTGCGCCTTTTTCAATCAGGAATTTGATTGTAGGCAGCGTTTCTCTGATCCGGGTATCGTCTGTGATTTGACCGTTTTCCAGAGGTACGTTGAAATCTACGCGAACAAACACTTTTTTGCCGGATACTTCAACATCGCGGACACTTTTTTTATTCATGGAACAGGCCTCCCGAGCGGTTTTTTGGTAACAATCACACACAAAGAGGAGAATCGCTTCTCCTCTTCAAGTGTCTACAAGTGTGCTGATTATGAATTACAGACCTTTGCTTGCGATGAAAGCGGCAAGGTCAACGACACGGTTGGAGTAGCCCCACTCGTTGTCGTACCAGGAAACCACTTTCAGCATGTTGTCGCCAACTACCATTGTGGACAGGGCATCGATCGTGGAGGAAGCAGGATCTCCGTTGTAGTCGCTGGATACAAGAGGCTCGTCGGAGTAGTTCAGGATGCCTTTCAGAGCGCCTTGAGCCGCTGCTTTCAGAGCTGCGTTCACTTCGTCTACAGTTACGTTGACTTTTGTTTCTACAACCAGGTCCGTAACGGATACGTTAGGCGTAGGAACACGCATAGCCATACCGTTCAGTTTGCCTTTCAGTTCTGGCAGAACAAGGCCGATCGCTTTAGCTGCGCCAGTGCTGGAAGGGATGATGTTCTCAGCGGCTGCGCGGGCACGGCGAAGGTCTTTGTGCGGCAGGTCAAGCACGGATTGGTCGTTCGTGTAGGAGTGAACAGTAGTCATCATACCTTTAACGATACCGAATTGATCGTTGATCACTTTCGCGAACGGAGCCAAGCAGTTAGTCGTACAAGAAGCGTTGGAGATTACAGTGTGTGCAGCAGGATCGTATTTATCTTCGTTAACGCCAAGAACGATTGTAATATCTTCGTCAGTTGCAGGAGCGGAGATGATTACTTTCTTAGCGCCGCCTTTCAGGTGAAGGGAAGCTTTTTCTTTCGCTGTGAAAATACCGGTAGATTCAACAACGATTTCAGCGCCTACGGAAGCCCAAGGCAGGTTTCCAGGGTCGCGCTCAGCGAATACTTTGATGGAACGGCCATTCACGATCAGTTCGCCTTCGCCAGCTTCTACAGTAGCGTTAAGTTTGCCGTGAGTTGTGTCGTACTTGAGCAAGTGAGCCAATGTTTTTACGTCTGTCAGATCGTTTACTGCCACGATTTGAACTTCAGTGCTGTTCAGAGCTGCGCGGAACACGTTGCGTCCAATACGTCCGAAACCGTTAATACCTACTTTTACCATAGCGAATTCCTCCTAAGATTTAAAAATTATATGGTCAAGACGGTCAAAAAGACACGTCATGATGGCATTTGTGGGGCATGCTTCATAATTTCCAGCGCGGCGGCTTCATCCGTCACGAGCACGTCTTCCTGGCCGTGAAGCAGTACTGAAGCGATCGCTTCCCCCTTGCTCTTGCCGCCTGCGACGCCGATGACGACTTCAACGCGCTGAATGTCTTCCAGCCTGAGGCCGACTGTAGCCATCTTGTGGACGACATTTCCTTGCCGGTCAAAATAATAGCCGAACGCTTCGGCCAAAGCTCCTTCTTCCTGCAAGCTTTGCGTCGTCCGGGCATCCACCTTGCGCCTGCGGGCCATGACCATAGCTTCTCCGATTCCGTGTACGACGATGCGGCAGCTGCGCACGACGTCGACAACCTCCTGGATCTGCGGGTCCTGGATCAAAGTCTGATAAGCTTCTTCGCCCAAATGGTCGGGCACATGCAAAAGCCTGTATTTGCCGCCTGTCTTTTTGGCCATAATGGATGCGATGGTGTTCGCCTGCATATCCACGCTCTCGCCGAGTCCGCCCCGGGCCGGTACGAACCAACTGCCCTTCATGCGCGACGAGATCGTCAAATGGTTCGCAACCTGCGCCATCGTCGATCCGCCTGTTACAGCAATGACATCGTCTTTGGCGACGTGTTTGCGCAAAGCGGCCGCTCCTGCCCGTCCAAGCTCCTTCTTCGTGAAGGCGGAGACGTCCGAATCGCCGGGCACGACGATTACCTGGGCGATTTGAAACGCCCGGCTGATGCTCTCTTCCAGGTCGGTCAGACCGAAAGCGGCTTTAATGATCGGTTCCATCTTCTCCAGAAGCCGGTGGCCGGATTCGCTGACCTTCATGCCGGTGGCATCCGTCTCCAGCAGGCCCAGCTCCTTGAGGAACTCGACCTCGCCGCGCAGGACGCGCTCCGTCATATCGAGCGAGCTGGCCAGCGTTCTTCTCCCTACGACACCGGAAACAAGGATGTGGCGCAGAATCGAGTAACGTTTTTTCATAACATCCATGAGGTCCGGCAAGAGCTGCTTTTGAATGTCAAGGATTTCTCTCATATGACGATCACAACGCTCCTGCTCCATTGATTGGACGTTTTATGTCCCGGGTATGCATTTTTCGTCCCACCCGAGCAAAAAAAATTGAGTACTGCCAGTACTTCAAATTCGGTAAGTCTTTAACTTGAATCGCACATTGTCGAGATATATCGTTCCGTGCATTATTATTATAACCAATTGCTTTGTCAGATTCAACAATTGTTCAAATATTTTTGCCTTTTTTTACTGAAAGCATTTTCAGTCTTGCTTTTTTTTATTCGGTGTCATATAATAACCCTTGCTTCACTAAATTTCAATTGCATGCGCCCGTGGTCCAATGGATATGACGTAGGCCTCCGGAGCCTGAGATAGGGGTTCGATTCCCTTCGGGCGCGCCAACACGAACGAAGATCAGTTGCGAAACTGATTTTTTTTGATTATAAGTTTGACCTTTCTTGACCTTTGTTTGTTTTTTCGGTATCATACTAGTTAACAACGAGTTCGTTTGAAAATGTTCCCTTTCGTATTAAGAAAGGCGCAGACTTTTTAAACATTCTCTTGGCCATACTGTAAGTAGTATTTCCATTTGAAACCATTGTACCCATCGAAGGAGGTAATTCTCATGAGTTTTATCCCTATGGTCGTTGAACAGGACGCCCGCGGCGAAAGAGGCTATGATATCTATTCCCGTTTGCTGAAGGACCGCATCATTTTCCTCGGTACCGGCGTAAACGATGTCGTCGCGAACTCCATTATTGCCCAGCTTCTTTTCCTGGCCGCACAAGACCCTGACAAAGATATCAGCCTTTACATCAATAGCCCAGGCGGTTCCATTACAGCAGGGATGGCCATCTACGATACGATGCAGTTCATCAAGCCGGACGTTTCCACGATCTGCGTGGGCATGGCCGCTTCCATGGGCGCATTCTTGCTGACGGCCGGCGCCAAAGGCAAACGCTACGCGCTTCCTAACAGCGAAGTGATGATCCATCAGCCGCTCGGCGGTGCGGAAGGTCAAGCTTCCGATATCGAGATCCGCGCGAAACGCATCCTCAAAATGCGCGACAACCTGAACAAAATTCTTGCCGAGCGCAGCGGCCAGCCGCTGGAGCGCATCGAGAAGGATACGGACCGCGACTACTTCATGAGCGCTGCGGAAGCGGCGGAATACGGACTTATCGACAAAGTCATCGAGCGCGTGTAACGCCATCCGCTCAAAACAACAAAAAACCAGCCTTCCCGAACGCTTCCGGGCGCTCAGGGGCTGTTTTTTTTATGCTTACTTTTTATCTTCCATAGGGTAGAAAATCAGATCGATCGGGAACGCCGATCCCGCCGGAGGCGTGAACTCGATATCCAGGGAATCTTCGCTTCCCGTGGTCCGGGCCAGCAGCGTCAAACCGTCGAACGCCGTGACTACGCCGGAATACGGAACGGGAATCATTTCTCCGTTCACCTTGAACGGGCCTTTGAACACGCCGCCTTTGGCCATCATCATGACCGCCATTTTGCGCGGCTTGTTGATATGCATTTTGTACACGACGCCGTAGTTGCCGCCGTTATCCACGTTTTCCTTGCGCATCACATCGTAGCCTTTGACGAACGGGTCGGTTTTGTTGTCTCCGATCGATACCACCGATGTTTTGGTAAAGGATGAAGCATCTATATCCCAATTAATCTGGGAGACCGGGAACGTTCCCCGCACATGGCCGGTGTAAGGCAGCAGCGGAAGATCTTTCAACGAGTTCGTGGACAGCTTCTCGGTAACGGCAAAAGACATTTGCAGTTCCCCATCGGTTTCCACGTCGTAGAACAAGTTCACGCCTTGACCCGGATAAAAATCGGGAAGCTTCGCGTAAACATACGTTTGATGCGGCGGAATGGTCAGCTTTTGATCATACACATTGTTTAGCAAAAAGTCCACGGAAGCTTCGCTTCCAATCAAATTCGCATATACGGAAGGGTATACTTCGCCTTTGTTCGTCGTTTTGATCGTAACGGCTTGGTCCGTATTGTTGGTGGCGAAAATCGCCATCGTCATCTTTTGCTTCGTGCCGTTAATGTGATCGGCATACAAGCGCGCTTTTCCGTTGATGTTATCCTGATACAAAATCCCTCTCTCGGTAAACTCTTCGGGACTGTCGCTAACCAGAAGCTTGCGGTCGGTCTCTTGCGTCACCTTCTTGGTCAAAGCCGGCATTTGGTTAAAATGCGCCCAGATGATGCCCCAGTCCGCTTTGATCGAGCTGCCGATCGGCTTGGTGTAAATCGGATACTCGAACTCGCTCAAATACTGCTGGTCGACGACTGTGACGTAGCTTTTGAACTCCTTGCTCACATGTCCATGGGCATCGGCCACCGTCAAGGATACCGGATACTTGCCCGGTTGGAAAAAGGCTTCCTGCTTCCCTTTCCAGTTGTAAGATACAAGGCCTTCCGCATCCGGATCGTAACTCAGGTCGACGTATTTGACAGGCTCTCCGAGCCGGTACGAAGCCTTCGCCGTTGTAAACTTGGCGACAGGTGTGGAGTTGCTGTCCCGATCTACATAAACACCCTCAGCCGCAGGAAACGAAATGATTTCCACCCGGCGGAGCTCGCCGTTGTACGTATATTTGGCCCCCATATAGTCCGCTACCCATGTCAGCTTCACCAGCAGCTTGCCATTCACGATTGAAGCAACTTTATCAAAAGGGGTATCGACGCCGTTGATCGTCACTTTCTTGTTGTCGACATCCAGTACGATATCGTAACCTGATGGTGTCATATGAATCGTCCGGGTCGCGTCGCTCCACTCGACTTTGAATCCCATCGAATCGCCGAGGAATTTGGCGGGAACGAACGTGCTGCCGTCAATAATCGTGGCCGGGGCGTCCAATTGCACCTGCTCGCTGTTCACAAATGCATCCGTCTTGTCCAAATACAACAGGATCATGGAGGCGCTTGCGGAAACCGCACCGGCTACAGGCGCTATTGCAATGCTCGACACAAACATAACCAGCGCCAGCAGCAGGGTAAGCTCTTTCTTGAACTGTTTCATCTTCTGACTCCTTTTGTCCGATAAGTAAGTGAAAATGGCAAAAAGCCTTTTCCTTCTTTAGTCACGTTAATTAGACGCGCGCATCAAGAGAAAGGTTTCTCACATTCACAAGTTGTTAACAATTTTGCCACGAAATTAGCTGATAAAGGAAATTGGGCGAACGGCCCGGCGGAAACATATATTCCTTCGAAATGACAGGCGCCGGCCACTCTTGGCCGGCCGCTTGCGCAATCGGGAAGGAGACAGCTTGGCGTGAAAAAACCTGCGAAAGTGCAGGTTTTCCCTGTGGAATTGACTTATTTTGGACAAAAACCTGCAAAAGTACAGGAATTATCACCGAAAGTGAATCTGAGCCCACGTATTCGGTGAAAAGCCTGCACTTTTGCAGGAATTCTTCGCGGCCAGCGATCAAGGACGCAAATTCATGTATTTTTGCAGGTTTTCTTCGTGCAGCCTGGCAGATTGCGGCTATCGCCTCTGACGCTGCGGGGGGTCTTGGGCAGCCTGATTTTTGCAGGCTTTCTACGCAGCACGGCCAGGCGGATTACGCAATCGACTCCGCCCCCTCGCATCTTTGAGCAACTAAGGTAAAAACGCAAAAAAGCTTCCCCGAGAGGAAGCCTTCGTTCGAATTATTGGTTCTCCAATTCTTCTTTGCTGACCAATGTGACTAAAGCGTTTACAGCCTGCTCGGCGTCCGAACCTTCCGCACTTATGAAAACTTCGGTCCCTGTGCTGATGGCGAGGCTCATAATACCCATGATGCTCTTCGCATTTACTTTCTTTTCATCTTTTTCAACAAAGATTTCCGATGAAAATTTATTCGCCTCTTGAACAAACAATGCCGCAGGTCTGGCATGAAGTCCCGTTCTCAACTTCACAACGACTGGCCGTCTGGACATGGAACTAATTCCCCCTACTCAAGCTTATATGAAATACTGTCGAATACATCTCATTACCCTATGTTAAAACATTATAGCATTTTTCGCGGAAGTACACTAGAAAAATTGAGAAAAACTTGCGAATTAGCTGTTTGGTTGTGTCGTACTTACGAATTTCGCAGTTTTTCGGCTAATTCATCTATTTTTCGAAGGCGATGATTCACGCCCGACTTGCTGACGCTGCCTTTTAGCATATCGCCGACTTCCTTCAGGTTCATATCCGGATGCTGCAGCCTGATTTCGGCGACTTCCCGCAGCTTCTCCGGCAAGTTCTCGAGGCCGACTTCCCTTTGCAGCAGTCGGATGTTGTCGATCTGCCTGACGGCCGCGCCGATCGTCTTGTTCAGGTTTGCCGTTTCGCAATTCACGATACGGTTCACCGAATTGCGCATATCTTTCATAATGCGCACGTCCTCGAACCGCAGCAGCGCTTGATGAGCGCCGATGATGCTCAGGAATTCGATGATTTTCTCGCCTTCCTTGATGTAAAAGACGAACCCTTTTTTGCGCTCGATGAAGCGCGCATTGAGATCGAACTTGTTCGCCAACTGGCACAGCGCTTTGCAATGCTCTTCATAGATCGAGGCGATCTCCAGATGGTACGAGGAGCCCTCGGGGTTGTTAACCGAGCCGCCGGCCATAAATGCACCGCGCAAATACGCCCGTTTGCAGCAGTTGCCGCGGATAATTTCCCTTTCGATATCGGGCGTGAACAGAAAGCCCTCGGAGACGATTTTCAGGTCGCTCAGAAGCTCCTGCACTTGTCCGGGCACTCTGACGATGTACACGTTGTTCTTCTTGAGGCGCATTTTTTTGCGCACAAGCAGCTCCGTATGGAGGTGGTACGTCTTTTTCAGGAGGGTATAGATTCTCCTTGCGATGGCGGCGTTTTCGGTTGAAATGTCCAGGATGACGCGTTGATTAGACAACTGCACGGTGCCGTTCATACGGATCAGCGCCGACAGTTCCGCTTTTTCGCAGCACGCATCCGTTTCGATTAAAGTCAGTTCTTTTTTGGTTTGTGCCGCAAAGGACAAAGGTCTCACCTCTTCCTTAACATCCAGCTTTCGACGAGCTGATAAATATGGTCACTCAGCTTTTCAGCATCGTGGCGCAGGTAGGTACGGAACAGCACGAGCCGGTCGGCAATGACCTGGTACCCTCTCTTCGTCACTTCATCCAAATCGAGGTGGACGGCCTTGGAGCCCTGCTCCGCGTACTTGGCCTGAACCTGAGGCGGAATCTCGCCATTGTTGACGATGACATAGTCGAACAAATGGTGGCCCAAATGGCTGTGAATCGCGTCCAAATGGTCGCCGACCGAGTAATCGTCCGTTTCGCCCGGCTGCGTCATCACATTGCAGATGAACATTTTCACGGCGTCCGAGCTCATGATTTCCTGAGCGATTTGGGGAACCAGCAGATTGGGGAGTATGCTCGTGTACAAACTTCCCGGACCGCACAGAATCGCATCCGCCTGGCGAATGGCCTGCAGCGCCTCCTCCAGAGGAGCGACATCGGGAGGTTCGATCAATACGCGCTTGATCCGGCCCTGCGCCTTGGGGATTTTGGACTCGCCCTCGACCGTTGAGCCGTCTTCCATGACAGCTTTCAGCACAATCGCATGGCTGGATGCCGGCAGCACTCTGCCCTTGACCGCGAACACCCGGTTCATCTCTTTGACAGCGGTGACAAAGTCGCCTGTAATGTCCGTGAGAGCAGCCAGTATCAAATTCCCGAGACTGTGTCCGGCAAGCCCGGTTCCCGTCTGAAACCGGTACTGCAGCATTAAAGAAAGCAGAGGCTCCACATCGGCCAAAGCCGTCAGCACGTTGCGAATGTCGCCGGGTGGCGGCATCTGCATTTCCGCTCGGAGAATCCCAGAGCTCCCCCCGTCATCGGCGACTGTCACAATAGCCGTAATATCAACGGGCTTCTCTTTCAATCCTCTAAGCATAACCGAAAGCCCGGTGCCGCCGCCGATAACAACGATCTTGGGAACGCTCTGCAAGCTATCTCTTTTCATCTATACACCCTCTTAAATAATGAACAGCTTCTTATACGCGGTCCCGTTCGGCGTCCCGGTGGCTTACACGCACGACTTCCGTCTCGCTGGTCCCCATTACTTTGCCCAAATATTCCGAAATGGCGACAGACCTGTGTTTGCCTCCCGTACAACCGATTCCGACGACGACCTGGCTCTTGCCTTCTTTCTTATACTGCGGCATCAGGAAGTGCAGCATATCCAGCAGTTTGGCAAGAAATTCCTGCGTTTCGTTCCATTTCATGACGTAATCGTACACATCCGGGTCCTGACCGGTCTGCGGACGCAGTTGATCGACATAATGCGGATTCGGCAAAAAGCGCACGTCAAAAATCAAATCGGCATCAATCGGGATTCCGTACTTAAATCCAAAAGAGATTACATTTATAGATATGCGATTCGTTTCCAAGTTGGTAAACCTGGAAATAATTCTTTCCTTGAGCTGGGTCGGCTTAAGCGCACTCGTATCGATGACTTGTGTCGCCAAGCCTTTCAGCTCTTCAAGCAGCTTGCGCTCCAGGCCGATACCGTCCAGCGGTACGCCCTGCGGAGCGAGCGGATGGCGGCGGCGGCTTTCCTTATAACGCTGCACCAGGGCAGCATCCGTAGCGTCAAGGAACAGAATCTCGTAGGTCAGGGTATAATTCTCTCGAATGCTGCGCAGAGACTCCTGAAGCGCCGTAAAAAACTCACGCCCCCGCAAATCAATCACCAGCGCGACTTTCCCGATTTTGCCCGCCGACTGTTCGATCAGTTCGGCAAATTTGGGTATGAGCACCGGAGGCAAATTATCGACGCAAAAAAATCCGAGATCCTCCAGACTCTGTACAGCGATCGTCTTCCCTGCGCCCGACATTCCTGTGATGATGACCAGCTTCGCTAAAGGGTGGATTTCTTCCATGGTTACACACCTTCCTTTGGAGTGCGTTTCGAGGACGGGTGTTGAGGCTTGGGAAAGGATTTCCGTTCCGAATATCGGATGTCGGATGCACGTTTGCGAAGACGAACGCTTCGCAATTTCCGTGAACGGCCGAGCCTTTCGCTAGCCTTCGCGATAAAGACGCATTGCTTTTCAGGCACCCGGAGATCCTTTCTCCAAAGCTGCAGCCCGTCTGCGAAACATGGCTGACACTAACGCAAGCTCAAACCGGCGGCGCCAACGACGCCCGCATCGTTGCCGAGTGTGGCAGGAACGATCTCAACGCCCTCGGCCGCCACTTCAGTCGTATATTTTTTAAACGTCTCCCGAATCGGGGCGAACAGGATTTCTCCCGCCTTGGATACGCCGCCGCCGATAACAAAGCGCTTCGGATTCAGTATGATGGAAACGGTCGCCATCGAACGGCCGAGGTAATAAGCGGCACGGTTCACGATACGCAGCGCCACTTCGTCCCCGCTTTTCGCCGCATCGAACACGTGTTTGGCTTCGATATTGTCGTGCAGAGCAAGCGACGTGCGCTCGCCGCGCTCTACAGCTTCTTTGGCCATGCGGATAATTCCCGTCGCGGAAGAAACCGTCTCCAGGCAGCCCACTTGACCGCAGCCGCAATTGATCGCTTCGATATCGGGAACGATGCTAATATGTCCGAGCTCGCCGGCCATACCGTTGGACCCTTGATAAATTTTCCCGTTAATGATAATGCCTCCGCCAACACCCGTTCCCAGCGTATAGCATACGCTGTTATCGATGCCTGCAGCCGCTCCCGCCCATGCTTCACCAAGAGCGGCGACGTTCGCGTCGTTGTCTATTTTTACCGTTTTGCCAAGCAAAGCTTCAAGCGTGCTTTTTGCGTGGACATCGCGCCATTGCAAGTTCGGCGAAAATTTGACAATGCCCTCCGGAATATTCAGAAATCCCGCAAGACCTGCACCAATACCGGCCACTTGCTCCCACTCGAAAGGAGAATCGTCAACAATTTTGCGCACATATTCGGCAATCCGGTTCAAAACCGCCTCAGGCCCCTGATCCGCGCCCGTAGGCCCCTCATAAGTGTGCAGCAGCTTTCCGTGCTCGTCGCAAATGCCGACCTTAATACTGGTACCGCCTAAATCTACACCGATATAAATCTGATTTGACATTGCAAGGTCACCTCAACGAATAATCATAAAATTTTCAGATATAAGCTCCTGATCCAACTATATGACAAGCCCGAATACAGGTCAAGGTTGAACAGAATTTAGCAGCTCCCCATACAGTAAGAAAAACGTGGAAAGCATTGCCCTCCACGTTTTCGTAACAGATCCGGTCGAATTAAAGCGACTGGCTCCAATCGTGCACGATATGTCCTTCAAGGAACTTCTCGCATTCAAGCGCCGCTGCGCATCCGCTGCCTGCGGCCGTAATTGCCTGACGATACTTCGTATCCTGAACGTCTCCGCACGCGAATACGCCGGGAATGTTCGTTTCTGTCGTACCCGGCTTGACCAGGATGTAACCCTGCTCGTCAGTCGTAATTTGACCGCCGAGGAATTTCGTGTTCGGCGTGTGGCCGATCGCTACGAAAATGCCGTCCGTTTCGATAATCTCTTCATTGCCGGTTTCGTTGTTTTTCACTTTCAAACCGGTAACGCCTTTGTCGCCGGAAACGACTTCAAGCGGCGTATTGTTGAGCGCCCATTTGATTTTCTCATTGCCGCGTGCGCGGTCCTGCATGATTTTGGAGGCGCGCAGCTCATCGCGGCGGTGCACCAGGCGAACTTCGGAGGCGAAGCGAGTCAGGAAGTTCGCTTCTTCCATCGCGGAGTCCCCGCCGCCGACTACGATAATTTTTTTGCCGCGGAAGAAAAATCCGTCGCATGTAGCGCAAGTGCTGACGCCGCGTCCGATGCTGTCTTTTTCGTTGGTGATACCCAGCAGTTTGGCGGAAGCTCCCGTAGAAATAATCAGCGTCTCTGTTTCGATCTCGCCCAGACCTTCAACCTGCAGCTTGAAAGGACGATTCGTCAGTTCAACGGAGTTGACCCAGCCTGTTTTAAACTCGGCGCCGAAACGCTCCGCTTGTTTGCGCATATTTTCCATGAGCTCCGGCCCCATAATTCCTTCAGGGAATCCCGGAAAGTTCTCTACTTCAGTTGTGGTCGTTAATTGGCCTCCCGGTTCCGGACCTTCAATGACAAGCGGACTAAGGTTGGCACGAGCTAAATAAATGGCTGCTGTCAGACCGGATGGCCCTGTTCCTACAACGACTGTTTTATACATATGGTTTCCCTCCTATTTGAAAAGCTTATATATGCAAGCAGAAATGAGTTCCGCCTACTGGATTTGGAAAAGAAAGCCGGGGTTCGCCGCAAGCGGCGGTCACAACCGGTCAAATACTGGTGAATTTCGGGAAAATGGCTTCCATTTTTTCACGCAGCCCGCAAGCTTCGTCGATCAGTTTCACGTTTTTGCTTACGGTAGAGACGGTGACGCCGTAACGAACCGACACTTCCTGATACGAAATGGCGCGGCGGTGCATTTTGGCGATCAAATATTCCAAAGCTGCGGCCCAGCCTTCCGACTTGTTGATTTTGGGCACACCCGGATAAATCTTGGTCAAATATTCGACCCAGAGAATTTCCAGATCGTACTGCTGAATCATATCATACCGCTTATGCATATGCGCAAGCGCGGTTTCCATCACTCCCTGCCACTTGGAATCCCATACAGGCAAGTGCGGGGAGTACGGTGAAGCCTGCACGACGACGTCGCGCTGTTCGAGAACCGCCGGCAGCGGATCGCGGACGCCGATGCTGCGGAGTACGAATATGGCGACCTTTTTCAAATAATCGTCCTCTTCGCGCTCCAGAATAAAATCTTTCAGGGCATCCTTCACTTCATTGTCGGCAATGAGGCCGAACGCCTGAATGACCTGCAGCTTGGTATCGATATCCCCGTGCCGAAGCGCCCAAAAGAACGAAGAGCGAACCAGCGGGTCTTTCTTCAACTGCTCCGGTATGCCTTGAGTCGATTTTTCCAGCACGCGGAATTGTTCCTCGAAAGGCAGATGGTAATGGTAGCTCCACGTCGGCGTTGCGGCATCGTCCTTGAGGTTTCGCAGCTGATCCAAATAAAATTTGGAAATCTCCGTCCCCGGGTCGAGCTTCTCCACTTGCTTCCAGTGGCGCTGCGCCTCCGCGAACCGGCCGATATGGCACGCAGCTACCGCGGCATAATGATACAGGCAAGGATCGGCTGCGCCTTCGCCCGCCTTAATCAGACGCTTGAACAGATGGTACGCCTTCTCGTGCTCGGCCAAAATCCCCATCGTCGTAGCAAGCTTGAATACATGATCCTGCTGAAACGGATACGTTTTGCACAGCAGCTCCACCAGTTCCGCAAGCTCTTTCTTATTGCCGAAATGCTGGTGGAAAATGGCCAGATTGCACAGCGCGTGCAAATTGCCGGAATCGATTTCGAGAACGCTGTGGATCGTCGACATCGATTTCTCGAACTGGCCCATGTAATAGTAGGCCAACGCCAAATTGTTCCGGGCCGCCAGGAAATCCGGATGCTTCTTGATCAGCTTCTCCAGCTGGCGCACCGCCTCGGCAAATTTGCCTTCTTCCAGAAGGGCCCTCGCCTTATCATGCTCGAAGAGCCCTTCTCGACTCTTGATGCTAGTGAGAGGGGCAGGGCGTTCAAGCTCGTAGCTGAGGAGCTCCATCATTTCTTCCGATTCTTCGAGGAACTGCCCGCTCGGGTCGTTCTCCAAATATTGGACCAACGCTTGCTCCGCCAGCTCAAAATTTTCCATGTTGGCGTAGTTGTTGGCCATATAAAAATGACATTCCGTCATCGTCGGATCGATTGTATCAAGAATTTGCTGCAAAATAAGGTTCGACTCGTCGTAATTGCCCGTCTCAGAGAGAACCCCTGCAAGATTGCAGTGATTCACCGGGTTATCCGGTTCGTACTCTACAGCACGCCGGAAATATTTTAATGCCTTATCGTAATGAAATCGATCCAGGGATTGAACCGCTCTCTCGAAAAAGAATGCGGCATCCATGTTGATTGAAATGACTTTGGGCTTCAGCGCTTTGGACACACGCTTCTTCTTTTCCATAGCAAGGCACCTCCGGTAAATTGATTTCCATCAAATTATACCATAGATCACCCGGAAGCCAAAAACTTTATCCAAAAGGAGGAAAAATTTAGATCAGGTTTAAAAAGCCGGCTTTCAGAACCGAGAAGGTTGGACGATATCCGGAGAAGGAGGAACGGAGCGTAGAGGGCTTCTACGTGAGTACCGGACTTCCCGGATTCGTTCAAGATTCGATGCCGATTAAGCTTCCTGATTCAACTTCGTTATCAAAGCCGGCTTTTTAAACTTCCTTACACGCCGCCGTATTTGAAGAGGGAGGATAGGGATCCACCTTCAGTAATAATACGAATAGCGTCCGACAGCAGCGGAGCTACGGACAGCACGCGGAATTTCTCGGAGTGGCCGTCCGGAATTGCGATGGAATCGGTAATAATAACTTCCTTGATGTTCGGATGGTCGAGACGCTGGAGCGCAGGACCGGAGAAAACAGGGTGAGTCGCGCAAATATATACGTCGTGAGCGCCTCTCTCCTTGAGCCCTTCCACAACATTGACGATCGTCGTTCCGGTATCGATCAAATCCTCGATAATGATCGGCGTGCGGCCCGCGACATCGCCGATCACATGCGTGATCACGGCTTCGTTGTGAGCAGGACGTTTTTTGATCATCATGGCAAAAGGCGCATCGAGAATGTTCGCCATTTTCTCGGCGGTCGTCGCGCGCCCGGCATCCGGAGATACGATAATCGGATCGACAAGATTTTTCTTGCGGACGCAATCGCTGATTAAATCAAGTGCGGTCAAGTGATCCACAGGAATATTGAAAAAGCCCTGGATCGCAGGAGCGTGCAGGTCGATTGTCACCACGCGGTGTGCGCCCGCGGCACTGAACAGGTCAGCGACCAATTTAGCGGAAATCGGCTCACGGGGAGCAGCTTTACGTTCTTGACGGGAGTAGCCATAGTAAGGAATGACAAGGTTGATTGTTCTTGCGGAGGCTCTTTTCGCCGCATCCATCATGACCAGAAGTTCCATCATATGCTCATTGATCGGATGGGAAAACGTTTGTACCAGAAATACGTCGCAGTTACGAATCGATTCTTCGTAAAGACAGTAAATTTCTCCGCTTTTAAAACGGGACAGTTTGATTTGCCCAAGCGGCTGGCCGAGCTCATTGCAAATACGTTCCGCAAGCTTCGGATTCGACGATCCGGAAAATATTTTAACATTGTCGCTATACATGGTTAATGGCTACCTCCGAAGGTTTCATTAAATAGGATTATTCATGCCTATATCATTATACATGAAAGGTGTCGAATTTAAAAAGTAACAAGATGCCGCTTTCTCGTAGAAAATGTGGCTATTTCGTTAAATCCTAGCTCTTTCAGCAGCGCTCTGGCCTGGTCCAAATATTGGGACAACCGCTCCGGCTGGTGCGCGTCCGAACCGATGGTTAAAGGAATTCCCACCTTATGGCAATATTCCAGCATCCGCCTGCTCGGAAACATCTCTTCGCACGGCATGCGCAGGCCGGATGCGTTCAGCTCGATCGCAAGCCCGCACTCCTTGACCGTGTCCAGCGCAGCTTTTTCCAGCTCCCACGGATCGCGTTCCGGCTTATACCCGAATCGTTTGATGACATCGATATGGCCGATATAATCGTAAAATCCCGTTCGCGCCGCTTTCATCACCGCATCGTAATATTGCGCGTACACTTCATAGACATTCTTGCCGTCCCATCCCGCTACCTGGCGAAAATCGGAAATATCCCACTCGCCCAAAAAATGCACCGAGCCGATCACGTAATCCCACGGGTATGCCTTGACGATCCGCTCGATCTCGGCCTCGAAGCCTTCGATATAATCGCCTTCAAGCCCGACGCGGATGTCGATCCGGTCCTTGTACTTTTCTTTCAGATGCAGGCATTCCTCCACGTAGCGCGGCAGCTCATCCATAGGCATCGCCATCTCGGGCCAATAGGCCGCCGGGTCCACGTGCAAAAGCGGCATATGATCCGACAGCCCCAACTGCGTGAGCCCGATCTCGATGCCGCGTTTGACATAATCCTCCAGTTCCCCGGAGGCGTGACCGCAGCGCACATGATGTGTATGATAATCAATCAACATCCGTATCACTCCAGGTCTGCAAAATATTTATTTTTTGACGTGCCGGCGCTCCAGCTCTTTCATGACTTCGTCAAGCGGGAGCTTGTTGTTGCGCAGCAGCACCATCAAGTGGAAAATCAAATCGCTCGCTTCGTAGCGAAGCTCGTCGTTGTCCTGATTTTTCGCGGCGATGATCACTTCCGCGGTTTCCTCGCCGACTTTTTTCAAAATTTTGTCGACGCCTTTTTCAAACAGGTAGGTCGTGTAGGCTCCCTCCGGGCGTTCGGCTTCCCGCGATGCGATCACGGCTTCCAGCTCGGACAAAATCGCGAAGCGGCCTGCCGGCGCAGCTTCGATAGCTTCCGCCGCGGCGCCTTCCGTTTCCAGCGGAATGCTGTTGTAGAAGCAGCTGTACTTGCCGGTATGGCAAGCCGGACCCGTCTGCTCGACCAGAACGAGCAGCGTATCGGCGTCGCAATCATAGCGCAGCGCCTTAACCTTTTGCGTGTGGCCGGAAGTGGCCCCTTTATTCCAAAGCTCCCCGCGGGAACGGCTCCAGAACCACGTCTGGCCGGTGGAAATCGTGCGCTGCAGCGACTCGCTGTTCATATAAGCCAGCATGAGCACTTCTTTGCTGACGGCATCCTGCACGACGGCAGGCACAAGTCCGTGAGCGTCGAATTTGATCGTATCTATCGCAAATGTCATCGGATTTCAACTCCTTTGTCCTTAAGGTCGTTCTTGACCTCTTGGATCGTCAGCTCTTTATAGTGAAAAATGGTGGCGGCCAAGCCCGCATCGGCCTTGCCTTCGGTGAATACGTCGTAAAAGTGTCCGACCCGGCCCGCTCCGCCGGATGCGATGACAGGGATGCCAACCAACCCGGATACTGCACTGGTTAGCTTCAAATCGAAGCCGTCCTTCGTTCCGTCCGCATCCATGCTCGTCAGCAAAATCTCGCCGGCTCCCAGCTCTTCGACGCGGCGGGCCCACTCCAGCGTTTTGATGCCCGTACCGTTGCGCCCGCCGTGCGTGAACACTTCCCATTCGCCCCACTCCGCGTTATACTTCGCATCGATGGCGACGACCACGCACTGCGAACCGAACTTGCGCGCCCCGTCGGAAACAAGCTGCGGATTGCGGATCGCCGCAGTATTGATGCCGATCTTGTCCGCACCGGCCCGCAGCAGACGCTTCATGTCGTCCACGCTGGCAATGCCTCCGCCCACGGTAAAAGGAATCGTAATCTCCCCCGCCGTCTGGCGAACGACCTCAACCATCGTAGCCCTGCCTTCGTGCGAAGCCGAAATATCGAGGAATACAAGCTCATCCGCGCCTTCGCGGTCATAAATCGCAGCCAGCTCCACCGGATCGCCCGCATCGCGTAAATTGACGAAATTAACTCCTTTGACGACCCGACCGTCCTTCACATCGAGGCAAGGGATAATTCTTTTTGCCAACATAAGGGCACCTCCTTCGTCATTAATGCCGGAACAATCAGCGGGAAATCAGCTTGACCGCTTCTTCCAGCTTGATGCTGCCCGTGTACAGCGCCTTGCCGACAATCGCGCCGCCGACGCCTTGATCCGCATGCTCGGCGAGACGAATGAGATCGTCCATTTTGCTGACGCCGCCGGAAGCGATGACCGTCTGTCCCGACACTTTGGCCAAATGGGCGATCGCCTGCGTATTCGGGCCTTCCATCATGCCGTCGCGGGAAATATCGGTGAAAATAAACGTCTTGGCGCCGCGCTCCGCAAGCTCGACCGCGAGATCCTCCGCTTTCACCTGCGACGTTTCCAGCCATCCGCGGGTCGCCACAAAGCCGTCGCGCGCGTCGATGCCGATCGCCACTTTTTCACCGTGCTTCGCAAGCAAATTATAAACAAACTGGCGGTCCTCAATCGCCGCCGTTCCGATAATGACCCGCGATACGCCGAGCGAGAGCAGTCGGTCCACATCCTGCTCCGTGCGCAGTCCGCCGCCGATTTGCACGGGAACTTTGACGCTTTGCGCGATTTGCCCGATCAGCTTGTCATTCACGGGATGGCCCGCTTTGGCTCCGTCCAGATCGACCAGATGAATCCATGCCGCGCCCTGGGCCGCCCAGTCTTGAGCGACTTCCAGCGGATTTGTATTGTAAACCGTCTCTTGGTTGTAATCGCCCTGCACAAGACGGACGCATTTGCCATCGCGAATATCGATAGCCGGGTAAATGATGAATGAAGACATGAATTCCCGCACCTCGCTTAACACATTTTCAAAAAATTATCGAGCAGGCGCATGCCGATATCGCCGCTCTTTTCCGGGTGAAACTGCATGCCGTAGACGTTGTCTCTGCCGACAATAGCCGTCACAGGCTGATAATAATCCGTCACCGCGAGCAGATCGGACTCCCGCTCCGGCTTCGCATGGTAAGAATGCACGAAGTATACGTGGCCTTCTTCGATGCCGGCAAACAACGGGCTCCCGCTTTGCTTGTAGCTGAGCCGGTTCCATCCCATGTGCGGCACCTTGTAATCGCCCCGGAAGCGCACAACCTGGCCGGGCAGCAGATTCAGCCCCTCGTGATCGCCGTGCTCCTCGCTGCTTGAGAACAGCAGCTGCATGCCCAGGCAAATGCCCAGCAGCGGCTTGCCTGACTCCGCATAGCGGACGACGACATCGCGCAGCTCCGATTCGCGCAGATGCTCCATCGCGTCGCCGAAAGCCCCTACGCCCGGCAGGATCGCGCCGTCTGCGGCCATAATCCGCTCCGCGTCGCCGGTCACGACAGCCTCATGCCCGAGCCGTTCCACGGCTTTGCTGACGCTATGCAAATTGCCCATTCCATAGTCGATAATTGCAATCATGCTACAGCACTCCCTTCGTCGAAGGAACCCCCTGCACGCGAGGATCGATTGAAGTCGCCTCATCCAGCGCGCGGCCCAATGCTTTGAACACCGCTTCGATCATATGGTGCGTGTTCTGGCCGTAATGAACGATAACGTGCAAAGTAATCCGCGCTTCGAGCGCCAGCTTCCACAGAAACTCCTGCACGAGCTCCGTCGAGAAGCTGCCCACGTTCTGCGAAGGATACTGGGCGCGGTATTCAAAATGCGGACGGTTGCTGATGTCGATGACGACCTGTGCCAGCGCCTCATCCATCGGAACGAATACGCTCGCGTAGCGCTTGATGCCTTTTTTGTCGCCGAGCGCTTCGCGCAGCGTCTGGCCGAGGCAGATGCCGATATCCTCCACCGTGTGGTGATCGTCGATCTCGATATCGCCTTTCGCAACCACGTTCAGGTTGAACTGCCCGTGCTTCGTGAACAAATCGAGCATATGGTTGAGAAAAGGCACATCCGTCTCAAGCTCGGAAATTCCCGTGCCGTCCACCTCGAACGTCAACTGAATGTCGGTTTCGTTCGTCTTGCGAGAAACGCTCGCCCTGCGGGAAAGCTGTTCTTGTTCCGCCATCGCTACTTCAACTTCCCTTCCTTTTTGAGTCTGACCTCCACCGCTCTGGCGTGGCCTTCCAGCCCTTCATTGCGGGCCAATATCATAATCTGTTCGCCGTTCGCCAACAGCGCTTCCTTGCTGTAGTGAATGACGCTTGATTTTTTTATAAAATCGTCCACGTTCAGCGGAGACGAAAAACGCGCCGTACCGTTCGTCGGCAGCACATGGTTCGGACCGGCGAAATAATCGCCTACCGGTTCGGTGCTGTATGGGCCGAGGAAAATAGCCCCCGCGTTCTCAATGCGCGGCAGCAGCGCAAAAGGCTCCTGCACCAGCAGCTCGCAATGCTCCGGCGCGAGCCTGTTGACGACACCGATGCCTTCGTCCAAGCTCTCCACAAGCAGGATCGCGCCCCTGGTCGCTGTGGACACGGCGGCGATCGCTTTTTTCGGCAGCACGTCCAGCTGCCTCCACAGCTCCTGCTTCACCTCTTCGGCCAGCTCCCGCGACGGCGTCACCAGAATGGCCGGCGACATTTCGTCGTGCTCCGCCTGCGCGAGCAGATCCGCGGCGACATATTCAGGGTCGGCCGAGCCGTCGGCCAGCACGACGATGTCGGTAGGGCCGGCGATCATGTCGATATCGACGACGCCGAACACATAGCGCTTCGCCAGCGCTACGTAAATGTTGCCCGGCCCGACGATTTTGTCGACCGCCGGGATCGATTCCGTGCCGTAGGCCAGCGCGGCGATCCCCTGGGCGCCGCCTGCGCGGTAGATCTCCCGCACGCCCGCTTCGGCAGCCGCCACGAGGATGTGCGGGTTGATGCCTTCCTCGCCCGCGGTGGCCGGAGGCGTCACCATCGCGATCTCCGGCACCCCCGCCACGAGCGCGGGGATGGCGTTCATGAGCACGGAGGAAGGGTAAGCCGCCTTCCCTCCGGGCACGTACAATCCGACCCGCTTCAGCGGTCGGATGATTTGGCCCAGCAGGCTGCCGTCCGCCTGCAGGTCCATCCACGACGCGCGTTTCTGTTTCTCATGAAACGCGCGAATGTTGGCGGCGGCCTGCCGCAGCGCCGCCACGAAACCGGCGTCGACCTGCGCGTACGCCGCCTGGACCTCCTCGTCGCTCACGCGAAGCTCGGCGACGTCTACGCCATCGAACTGCCGCGCGAAGCGCCGCAGTGCCGCATCCCCCTCCTGCCGCACCGCTTCGATGATGCGGCGGACGCTCTCATTTTGCTCGGGCGAGCCGTACTCGACCTCCCGCTTTAAATCAAATTCCGAGGCAGGTACTATCCGCATGTCTATTCATCCTTTCCATGGAGCTCCGCTCTTTTGCCTGTTTCTATCGCACAGGAGTCTGTCCGACGGAGTTACTTTTGTGCATACCGGGTGAATCATGACTGCATATTTGCTGTCATTTTGTATATATACCTTCTACTTGGTTCATCGGACAGACTCCTAGCTTCCGAACCCGTTACACCTGCGCCGGCACAGGCAGCACCGCTTGCAAAAGATCGCACAGCCGCTGAATCTGCTCGTTCTTCATCCGGTAGCTGACCCGGTTGGCGATCAGCCGGCTCGTGATCTGAAAAATCTCTTCCTGCTCGACAAGTCCGTTCTCCTTGAGCGTCTGCCCGGTTTCGACCATGTCGACGATCCGGTCGGCAAGACCGATCAGCGGCGCGAGCTCAATCGAGCCGTTCAGCTTGATGACCTCGACCTGCTGCCCCTGCTCGCGAAAATATTGCGAGGCGACGTTCGGATACTTCGTCGCCACCCGCGGATGGATCACCGGCTTCCAATCCGGCAGCCCGATCACCGACATGCGGCAGCGCGCGATGCCGAGATCCAAAAGCTCGTAGACGTTGCGGTTCTCTTCCATCAGCACGTCTTTGCCGACCACGCCGATATCCGCCACGCCGTACTCCACGTACGTTGGAACGTCGACCGGCTTGGCAAGAATGAATTCCATTCCGGCTTCGGGAACCGGAATGATCAGCCTGCGGCCTTCCTCCAGATCCTCCGGAATCGGCAGTCCCGCCTTAAGCAGCAGTTTGGCTGCCTGTTTATAGATGCGGCCTTTCGGCATCGCTACTTTTAAAATCTCTTCCATGATGCAAAGCCTCCTTCGGGCCTCCGGACAGGACGCCCGTCTCGTGAGCAAAACTGTAAGCCTGATCCGGCTTAAGGAATCATTTTGATAATATCGTGATACACCGTTCCACGCAGTTCGTATTGTCCGTTCGGTAGCGTCCGTACCTCGTCAGCCCAATCCGCGCCGCCGACAAGCTGCGTCACGACGATCAGCCCATCCCGGCTGCGCATCTCCCGGGCAAGCTGCAGCGCCTCTTCCCGGTGCTCCGCGTCGTAGGCGATCAACGTGCGTCCCGGCTGTTCGGCCGGCTCTTTTCCGATGACCTCCAAGATCCGGTTGGTCTTGAGGGCAAAGCCGGTGGCCGGCGCCGGACGCCCGAACTGGCTGAGCAGGTTGTCGTAACGGCCGCCGCTGCAAACCGGAAAACCGAGATCCGCGGCATAGCCTTCGAACGTCATGCCCGTATAATAGGAAAAATCCCCGATCATCGTCAAATCAATGACCACATGCTCGCTGACCCCGTAAGCTTTCAGCACATCCCAGACTTCGCACAGATGGCGAATCGCTTCCTGCGCGACCGGGTCTTTGGAGACGTGGCGCGCCTGCTCGCAAATTTCATCTCCGCCTCTGAGCCGGAGTACGCCTTGAAGCTCGCGTTCCACCTCAGGAGGAAGCGACAGCGATTTGATCGCTTCCCGGTAACCGACGTAGTCCCGGTTCAGCAAGCATTCCTTTAGCAGCGTCTGGGCGTCTGCGCGACCTGCCAGCGTTTCCTGAAACAGCCCGTTCAGGAAGCCGACGTGGCCGAGTGCGATTTTAAACTCACCCACCCCTGCCGCCTGCAGCGACGCGATAGCGAGCGCTACAACCTCCGCATCAGCCTCGGAGGAAGCATCTCCCACGAGCTCTACGCCGGTTTGAAAAAACTCGGAGTCTCTGCCCGCTTCCTCTTCAATCGCGCGGAACACGTTGGAGTGGTAGGACAATCTCAGCGGAAAGGCATTTTCCTTCAGCAGCGACGAAACGACCCGCGCAATCGGCGCCGTTAATTCCGAACGCAAAACAAGCGTCTTGCCCTTCCGGTCCAGCAGCTTGAACAGCTTCCTGTCTTCCGTAGAGCTCGCTGCTCCTACCGTATCATAATATTCCAAAGTAGGCGTCATAATCTGACTGTATCCCCAGCGCTCCATGCACGCCAGCACCCGGAACTCAATATTGCGCAGCTTTGCTACCGCTTCGGGCAAATAATCCTTTACCCCAATCGGCTTCTCAAACACTTTTGGCTTAGACACCGTCTCACCTCTACCCTATATCCGTCATCATGCCTCAGGCATGTGCATTGCTTCGCTCGATGCTTTAGTGCGATAACGTACTACCATACTACCAAAATAAAGAATGTACGGTAATTTTAACACGTTACCTTTTGGGCGTCAATCGCCAGATGCAGGAACCCGTCCTTTGCGGCTATCGGTCTTCACCGCGCGCAGCTCCCAGCGCACGGTGTTGCGCTGCATGACGGCGGTCGGTCGACCACGCTTGGTAAAAAAAGAGCCGTACTGCAAGCAGTACAGCTCAAATTGTTCATAAAGTGACGGGCAACCCACGCCTCTCCTACACGGGTGCAGCGCTGAAGTGGGGAGCATACGTCGGATTGGCAGGGGAAAACCTGCGAAAGTGCAGGTTTTTCTCAGAAAAATGCTTCATTTTGGCGAAAAGCCTGCAATTGTGCAGGAATTTTCGATGAAAATGAATCTGAGCCCATGTTCGCGGCAAAAAGCCTGCACATTTGCAGGAATTTGTCGTAGCCAGCGCATCCACCGGGCAAAAACTGTACTTTTGCAGGTTTTCCTCGCGCAACCAGGCAGATCGTTCGACTGGTCCTGGCACGCGGGGTTCTGGGCAGTCTGACTTTTGCAGGTTTTCTTCGCGCAACCAGATAGATAGTGCAACTAGTTTCTGGCATGCGGGTTTCCAGATAGCCTGACTTTTGCAGGTAACTTCACGTTGCCATGTTGGATGTGCTATCTTCTAGCGCGTGAGTTTTTCGGCAGTCTTTCTCTTGCAGGTTTTCTCCGCGTACTGCTCGCAGTACAATCTTACTCTTCCCCATGTCCTTCGCGAATGACCCGGATCGGATTGCCTGCGACAAAGCTGTGGGGAGCCACATCTTTATGCACGACCGAGCCCGCCCCGATCACCGCGTAATCCCCGATCGTCACTCCCGGAAGAATCGTCGAATTCGCTCCTACCATCACGTTGGAACCGATGCATACCTCGCCGAGCCTGTACTCTTTCGTTAAATATTCATGAGCCAGAATCGTGGTGTTGTACCCGATGATCGTATTGCTGCCGATATGAATTTTTTCCGGAAAAAACACGTCGACCATCACCATAAGGGCAAACGCCGTATGTTCGCCGACTTTCATCCCCAGCACGCTGCGGTAAATCCAGTTCTTGACCCGCAAAGACGGCGAATACCGGCTTATTTGTATAAAAATAAAGTTGCGAATCGCCTTCCATTTGCTGACCGTATGATAAATTTGCCACAGCGCATTCGGGCCTTCGACCGGAAATTTCTCCGTTCGTCTCAAGTCGTTTCCACTTCCGGAGCGGCTCCCGCAATCGCCAGCAGCTCGCGCATATCGTCAATGATATGATCCGGCTTGTATTCCTGCAGGTAGGTCCGCCCTTTCCAGGACCACGATACGCCGACCGAAGTGACGCCCGCGTTTTGCGCCGCCTGAATGTCGTAATGGCTGTCGCCGACCATGATCGCTTCGTCCACTTTACTGCCGAGCTGTTCCAGCGCCATGCGAATCCCTTCCGGATTCGGTTTCGGCTGCTTGACGTCGTCGACCGTGACGATCGCGCTGACAAAGTCGTACAAGCCGCACAGCTTCAGACCCATCAAAGTCGTCTGGCGGATTTTGCTTGTTACGATGCCGAGCTTATATCCTTTGGCATGCAGCTGCGACATCACCTCGCGGACGTGCGGAAATTCCCGAACCAATTCGTCGTGCTTGGACAAGTTGAACTCGCGGTATTTGCGGATCACGTCTTCCACTTCTTTTCTTCCTGTAAAAAACTCCATTTGCTCCACCAGAGGGCGCCCCATGTTCGGAATAATCAAATCTTTGGTGACCGGCTCCGGCGTTTCCCCTTCAAGGCTGTGAAGAAACGATTGCACGATCAGCTCATTCGTATCAACAATCGTTCCATCCAAATCAAACAGTACGGTTCGAATCATAATCGGCTCCTTTGGTATTCAACTCTTGATCCTTCTCGTTAGTATTTTCCGATGATGCTTTGGAGGAAATAATCGGATCGGCATAACGCACGGTTGCGTACCCTTTTTTCCTTCTTACAATGATAGTCGTAACCGCCGCGATAATAATAAGCAGCGAAAGCAGCTGCGAAATCCTTACATTGCCGCCGTAAGTCAAGGCACCCTGCTCAAATACGATGCTCATTGGCGACCAAAGAGCGTTCATGAGCGACGCCAGCCAGGCCGGACCTGTAAAGTCCAGACTGTCCGTACGAAGCGCTTCGATAAAGAAACGGCCGATGGAATACCAGATCAAATAGCTGAAAAACAGCTCTCCCGCCCGCAAAAAAGGTCTCCGGCGCAGCCAGAACAACAGCAGCAATCCGACAAGGTTCCACAACGACTCGTACAAAAACGTAGGATGATAAAACGTGCCCTCGATGTTCATCTGATTGACTATAAAATCAGGCAGGTGCAGCGTGTTTCTGAGGAACGATTCCGCAACGGGTCCGCCATGCGCTTCCTGGTTCATAAAGTTGCCCCAGCGGCCGATCATTTGCCCGACAATTAATCCCGGTGCGCAAATATCGACGATTCTCCAAAACGAATACCCTTTAGCCCGAGTATAAAAGTAACCGCCTATGATAGCGCCAATCAAAGCGCCGTAAATAGCGATGCCGCCGTGCCAGATCATAAAAATTTCGGCCAGATTGTTTTTGTAGTCATCCCACTGAAAAGCCACATAGTAGATTCTCGCGCCCACAATAGCGGAAGGAACGCCGATCAATAATAAATCCATGAAAAAATCCTGCGGAATGCGGAATCGTTTTCCTTCCCTAATAGCCAGCAACAGTCCTACCAAAGCAGCGGTTCCCAGTATGATCCCGTACCAATGCACCTTCAAGGGACCTATTGCAAATGCGATTGGATCCAACATCGCTCTCTCGTTGCCTCCTTTTTTTGTAAGCACTCCCTACAGCCGCGCATTCGCGAATCAATCGAAATCTTCAAAATCCTCCGACAGCGACTCCGTCAGCTTGTTCGTAAATTGCAGCGCGGCATTGTAACCCATCCGCTTAAGACGATAGTTCATCGCCGCCACCTCGACGATAACCGCCAAGTTCCGGCCCGGACGCACGGGAATCGTAACGAGCGGCAGGTCGGTTTCAATAATCCGCGTCAGTTCCTCGTCCAGTCCCAGACGGTCGTATTGTTTGTCTTGCTGCCAATTTTCCAGCTTGACGACGAGCGATATTTTCTTGATATTACGGATCGCTCCGGCCCCGAACAGCGTCATCACATTAATGATGCCCACGCCGCGGATTTCGAGCAAATGGCGAATCAGCTCAGGCGCGTTGCCGGTTAGAACGTGGTCGGCGGTTTGCCGAATCTCTACGGCGTCATCGGCAATGAGCCTGTGGCCCCTTTTGACGAGTTCGAGCGCCGTCTCGCTTTTTCCGATCCCGCTGCTTCCCGTAATCAGCATGCCGATTCCATAGACGTCTACAAGTACGCCGTGGATGGTCGTGCTCGGAGCCAGCTTGTTTTCCAAAAATCCGGTCAACCGGCTGGAAAAAATCGTTGTCGACACCTGGGTTCTAACAACGGGAAGATCCCGCTTCGCCGCTTCCTCCAGAAGCTCGGACGGAACTTCGAGCCCTCTTGTTATCACTATGCACGGCGTCTCCTCGGGTGCGCAGAGCTGTTCGGACCTGTTGCGGCGGACGCCGGTAGTCAGCATTTCAAGAAACGTAATTTCCGTTTTGCCCAGCAATTGTATTCGTTCCCGCGGGTGATAATTGAAATATCCCGCCATCTCCAAACCGGGGCGATACAAATCGGCCGTAGTAATCGGCCTTTTCAGCCCGGATTCACCTGCAAGCACTTCCATATGAAATTGTTCGACCATGTCGGAAACTTTAACCTTTTTCGCCATCCACCTTGTCTCCTTCGAGTTATGCCTCGGCCAAATGAGCTTCGCCAGCACAAACTAAATGTTCCCAATAGTTTCATCGTAAAGGAATCCCTATCCGAAATCAACTAAAGTGTTGATTAAACGGCCCAAACATGAATAAAAAGACCAGCCGATAACGGCTGGCCTATCTTTTTACAACATTATTGATTAGTTAACCAAGATGGACTTAGTCGATTCTTTATCGAAGAAGTGCACTTTGTTCATGTCAAGAGCGAGCTTGGTGTTCATGCCTTCTTTGATACCTGCGCGGCCGTCTACACGAGCGATAACGGTGTTAACGCCGATGCCGTTCAGGTACAAGTACATTTCATGACCAAGGTTCTCTGTCAGTTCCACGTTGACATTCAATACGGAGTTAGGGGAAGCCTCCAGGAACACCGGCTCATCGTGAATGTCTTCAGGACGAACGCCCAGAATCACTTCTTTGCCTGAGAAACCTTTGTCGCGAAGCGTTTGAGCTTTGCCCGCAGGAACTTCTACGCTGATATTGTTTGATTTGAAGTACAGAGAGCTGCCTTCTTGTGTCAATGTGCCGTTCAGGAAGTTCATGGATGGGGATCCGATGAAGCCCGCAACGAACATGTTTACCGGATGGTTGTAAATTTCTTCAGGTGTAGCGGCTTGTTGAATAATGCCTTTATCCATAACGACGATACGATCGCCCATTGTCATCGCTTCTGTTTGGTCATGCGTTACGTAGATGGTTGTAACGCCGAGACGTTTAGTCAATTTTGTAATTTCAGCGCGCATTTGTACGCGGAGTTTCGCATCCAAGTTGGAAAGCGGTTCGTCCATCAGGAACACTTGCGGTTCGCGGACGATCGCGCGGCCCAAGGCGACACGCTGACGTTGTCCTCCGGACAGAGCCTTCGGTTTGCGGTCGAGCAAATGTACGATATCAAGGATTTTCGCAGCTTCGCGAACGCGAGCGTCGATATCCGCTTTTTTGAATTTGCGAAGTTTCAAGCCGAATGCCATGTTTTGATACACGGTCATATGCGGATAAAGCGCGTAAGATTGGAACACCATCGCGATGTCGCGGTCTTTAGGAGCTACGTCATTCACCAGACGGTCGCCGATGTACAGTTCGCCTTCCGTAATTTCTTCCAAACCTGCGATCATACGAAGAGTTGTCGATTTTCCGCAACCGGAAGCGCCTACAAGTACAACGAACTCTTTATCTTCAACTTCGAGATGGAAATCTTTTACAGTGGACTCTTCTGCACCGGAATATCTTTTCACGATATGATTTAAACGTACGCCTGCCATGGTTTCATTCCCCCTACGGTTTATCGGACTTCATGTATTCATCTTAACGCACATGCCACGGACTGACTATGCACAACTCTTACAAAAAAATCACTTTCTTTTCGTTACTTTGTACAATAGCAAAGCCAGCCTGACCAACACAGCATGGTTGAACGTCCTCACATCGAGACCTGTCTCGTTTTTAAATTTATCGAGCCGGTAGAGCAGCGTGTTTCTATGAATGTACAGTTTCTTGGCGGTTTCGCTTACATTGCAGTCAAGTTCGAAAAACTGCTCCAGCGACATCACGGTCTCCCCATCCAAGACATGATCGGTGCCGCGGAGAACCTGCTCCAGAAACTCGGCCTTCTCCTCCTCCCGGATCAAATGAAGCAGCTTTTCCAGGCGCAGCTCCCACGGAAGATGGATGTTGCTGCCGACATGAAAGGAGCGCCCCAGCATGATCGTCTCGCGCAGTTGAAGTATTGTGCCGGGCAGCACTTTGGCGGGCTTCACCGGATAGTGGATGGCCAGATGGCACTCGCCGACCCATTCGTTCGCCAGCATTTCGTAAAGACCGGAGCCGATGGCGTCAAGAATTTGCTCCGCGCTTTCCTCTTCGTCTCCATCCCGGTCCTCCGCTCCGCTCGTCAGCAAGCTTTCCGAAGCGAGGATCAGCCACTCTTTTTCAAGCAGCGGGATCAGGGTGATCTCGGACTCGAAGAACGACTCAAGCAGCTTTTTCAGTTCCGTATAAGACACCCGCTGGTTCTGCGAATAGTCGCCGTATATGAGCAGCGGAATCCGGGTAGAGTACAGTGAGGACTGAGAGGCCAGCGCATCGGGCAGCTCGGCGTGAGCGGCGCCGCGCTCTATTTGATGCATCAGCCACTCCCTGATCTGGTAGGCTTTGCGCTCATCTTCGGAAACGTAGGCATTTTTTTGCTTTTTCTCTTGCGATTGCTTCGATTCCATCATTAATTCGACAAGGCGGCGCTCCGAATCGGTCAGCGCAGCTCTGGAAGCTTGCAAAATTCGAATATCGCCCTGCTCCCTGCCAAGATAAAAAAGCACATCATGATCGCGAACAACGCTTCGGGCAAAATCGCGCCCCTCCTGCCGCTGTCTATCCATCAACCGATTCCATTCCGCCTCGGGCAGCAAACCAATCTGCATAGGTGCATGTAAAACCGCTTCCAATTGTTCCTTCATGCGTTCCCAATCCATCTGTCCCTCTCCCTGCGATCAAAATCTCTCTATATTGAATTCATTGTAACATATGTTGGGAAAAGGATGCGAAAAGCCGCCTGCCTCGCTCATAAACTTCCCGTTTATGGAAACAATTAGAACATGGTTTGAACGAGAGGAGGGTTCCACATCCATTACGTCCCATATGGGAATACTACTGTTCCTTTGCATTTCCCGCAAGGCGCGAAACCCGATTGGATCAGCTATCAACGGCCTGCCTCAGCAGATTCAAAAGATAGCATCGCAGGCGCCCTTCAGCACCCCATCGCCGCGCCGCGGCTGCACGAAGCTGTCAAAGGCCGCCGCAACGCCGTCATTCTGATCAGCGACATATCGCGCCTATGTCCAAGCTATTTGTTTCTGCCGCAGCTGCTTGACGAGATAAATCAAGGCGGCATTCCCGACAAGCGGATACGCATTGTCGTTGCTCTCGGCATGCATCGCAAACAAACCGTGCAAGAGATGATCCGGTTGGTCGGAGAATCCGTCTATCGCCGCATCGAAGTAGTGAACCATTCGCCTCTACCCGAGGACTGTATACGGCTCGGAGTCACCCGGATGGGTACGCCGGTGGAAATCAACAAGCATGTCGCCGAAGCCGATTTCCGCATCGTCACCGGCAATTTGGAGCCGCATGCTTTGGCGGGCGTTTCCGGAGGGGTCAAGGCGCTTTTCCCGGGCACCGCTTCAGCCGCTGCAATCGAGCATAACCACGGCTTGTCGCAGACGTATGCCTCCACGCCCGGAAATGCGGACAATCCTGTCCGCGCGGATATGGAAGAAATGCTGCAGTTCGTTCCGGTTCATTATCTGCTGAATGTCGTCGTAGACCATGAGCGCAATCTGCTCGGCGCGGTCGCCGGGGATGTCATTGCCGCCCATCGCGCGGGGCTGGACCTGATGCGGCAAGCTTTTCTCGTTGAGGTTCCCCATCTGTACGATGTGGTTATCGTTTCCCCCGGGGGTTATCCCAAAGACACGCAGCTGTATCAATCCGTAAAATCATTAAAAAACGCCTCCGAAATCACTCGGCCAGGGGGCCAAATCGTGCTCATCGCCCGCTGCGAGGAGCTGTTCGGCAACGGCATTTTCCAATTTTGGGTGGAAACGATCCAGGACCGCCGCATCATGGTGCAAAAGTTGAACGATAAATTTGTGCTCGGAGCCCATAAAATCGAACATATCGACCGGATTTTGAGCAAACATGAAGTTTTTATGTATTCGCAAATGCCCGATGCAACGACTGAACTGCTTGGCTTCCGGCCCGTTTCGGATCTCGATTCGACGCTTGCCCGCTTAACGGGGGCTCCCGATTTGAAAATTGCAGTCATTCCTTACGGAGGTATTACATTCCCGCAGGTGCGCTCGTAGCCGCGAGAATCATCATTTTTGGAGGGGTTTCATTATGGTATGGGATAAATGGGCCTTGGACCGGGTAATCATCCTTGTCATCGGCCTCGGTTATTTACTGCTGTGGATTCAAGTAACGATGCTGCATTACAGGCAAAATTTCCACAACAAAGCGATGTGGGAGCCCGTCCTGCTGGCGCCGATCATTTGTTTAGCTTCCGTCGTCTCAACGCTAGCGAACAGCAGCGGATGGTACGTGCTGAGTCAGATTTTGTTTTGGCTTGGCGCTATCTCCGGCTTGATCGGTTTTTATTTCCATTTCAGGGGAGTGGGCCTGAGAGTCGGCGGATACGCTCTGCGCAATTTCCTGACCGGTCCTCCGGTCGTCCTGCCTCTGCTCTTTTCCGCCTTAAGCATACTTGGCCTGATCGCCGTATATGGAGGGTAGACGCTGATGAACAACCATACGCATTATCCGTTCTACGATGTGATGTCGCAGCAGGATGAGTGGGATGCACATACGCAAACGATCGTTCAATCCAGACTTGTGCGCGAACATAGCTATCGGTTTCTAACGTTGACTGAAGCGGAGATGCTGCGGTCATGGTGCTCTCTGCTTGTGGATGACGACCGGGGCGAAATTATCGGGTATGTGCTCAGCCACATCGACGAAAGTCTCGCCGGCAGCAAAGGCGAAGGTCAGCGAAAAACCGGCGTGCCGCCCGCCCAGGTATTGATCCGTCAAGGGCTGAAAGCCATCGATGAGGCATCGGACATGGCGGACAGCAAGCCGTTCTTTCAACTGGAGGAAAACCGCCAAAGGCAAATCATGACAGACATCAGCGGCGGTCTCCTCGGTCATAGCAAGCTGTGGGAAGGAATATCCCAAAAACATTTGTTTCAAAAGCTCCTGACCCTGACCGTCGAAGCCTACTACTCGCATCCGCAAATCTGGTCCGAGATCGGCTATGGAGGCCCCGCTTACCCGCGCGGCTACGTCAGAACCCAGCTCGGGCATCTGGACCCGTGGGAGGCGGTTAAAAACCAATGAAATGGAGACACGAGCACGAAGAGGCGGATGTTGTCATTATCGGGGCCGGCGCAGCCGGAGGCGTACTAGCCAAGGAGCTCAGCGAAGCCGGAATGAGCGTCGTTATTCTGGAGGCGGGGCCGATGCGCGATCCGCAAAAAGATTTTGCCAGCGATGAACTCGCTATGAAATCGTTGGGTTGGCAGGACACCCGGCTTGTCGACGGCGCCGACCCGTTAACGATGGGCCATAACAATTCCGGTTGGGGCGTCGGAGGCGGCACTCAGCATTTTACCGGCGTCTTTTTGCGATTTCACGAATCCGATTTCAAAACGAAATCCATTGACGGAGTCGGTGAGGACTGGCCGATACATTACAAAGACCTGGAGCCTTATTACAGCAAAATTGAAAAAGAAATCGCCGTCTCCGGCCCCCATTACTTCCCTTGGGGCAATTTCCATGGTCCTTATCCATATCCGGAGCGCGAACCTCTCAGCCCGAACGCCTACCTGTTCCAAAAAGGGTGCGAGGCACTCGGCTACCAGTCCGTCGTCACGCCGCTGGCCATACTCTCCGCCCCGTTCGAAGGGCGTCCCCCGTGCATCAACCGCGGTTTCTGCAACCAGGGATGCATGCCGAATGCCAAGTTCAGCACGCTGATCGTTCATATCCCCAAAGCGATCAAGGCCGGGGCCGAGCTGTTGACCGATTGCATGGCCACACATATCGAAACGAACGGGGACGGCAAAGTTTCTGCCGTTGTTTTTGTTCGTAACGGCCATACTTACCGGCAGCGGGCTAAAATAGTCATCGTATCCGCTTATGTCGTCGAGACGCCGCGCCTGCTGCTTAATTCGGCTACGCCGCAGTACCCTGACGGTCTCGGCAACAACAGCGGCTGGGTTGGCCGCGGATTTATGCCTCACAGCAGCCATGACGTATACGCCAAATTCGATCAGGAAATCCGGCTGTATAAAGGTACTCCCGTGCTGGCATCCACCCAGGATTTCTATGAGACCGACAGAAGCAGAGGCTTTGCCCGCGGCTATACGATTCATGCTCACGGCGCCAGACCTGTCGGCATGGCAAATGGCATCAGTTCCGCACAAGGCGGCCCTGTTTGGGGCGAGAAATTGCGGCGGACGATGAACGATTACAACCAATACGGCCGTTTGACCATGGTTGGCGAGGTGCTCCCGCATTGGGACAACCATATCGCCTTATCGGACGAAAAAGACGCTCATGGCATGCCCCGGGCCAAAGTCACTTTCAGCTACGGTGACAACGATCTGAAGCTGATCGACCATGCGGTGGAAAGCATGAGCACAATCCTGAAGGCTGCCGGCGGCCAAATCGAATATGTTGTGCCGGACTCCGCGCATCTTATGGGCGGATGCCGAATGGGAAATAACCCCGCCACCTCCGTCGTCAATTCCTACGGCCAAAGCCATGATATTCCCAATCTGTTCATTTGCGACGCCAGCATATTCGTCACGTCAAGCGGTGGGAACCCGACGAATACCGTCATGGCGCTGGCAGCCAGAACAGCCGATTACATCATCGGGCTCGCCGGCTCCCAGGAGATTTGAACCTCTCGGACTGTTTGCAAGCCTTCCTACCTTCATCTACAATAAAAAATATACTGACTTGCTAAGGAGGAAGATAAGCGTATGACCATTGCTGAGTTTACGGTTATTCCTATAGGCACGGCAACTACCAGCCTAAGCGGCTATGTTGCCGATCTTCATAAAGAGCTTGCCAAACAAAGCGGCATCAAGTTCGAAATGACCTCAATGGGAACCATTATAGAAGGACCGTTGGACCGGCTCTTCGAAGTAATCCGCACCATACACGAGATCCCTTTCCAAAACGGCGCACAGCGGGTATCCACCTCCATCAAAATCGACGACCGCCGCGACAAACACGCCTCTATGGAACAAAAAATGCAATCCGTCGCCGAGAAGTTGAAATAACAAACCTCATAGGAGAGGATTCAAAAACGAGCGATGGTTTGTTCACGCATCAGACGATCTGGCTGACACAATCATATGTTAGCCAGACTCCCCCTGCGCTGCCCAACGAGGGAAAGAGGCGACCAATCAGCCTGCCGAGAAAGTCGCGATACTTTGCTAGGGTTAGAGACTTGAAGAAGCGCTAATTTGGGGAAAGCCACTTTTTCACCATGCGCGCCTTTCCCGGCGTAGGTCTTGTGAGTGCGCAGCTGGGCTGGAAGCAGCTTGGTGGGGAGAAAACCTGCAAAAGTGCAGGTTTTCCCTTCGAAATTGGATTGATTTGACGAAATACCTGCAAAAGTACAGGAAATTTCGCTGAAAGTGAATCTGTGTCCATGTGTTCGGTGAAAAACCTGCACTTTTGGTTACTACTTAGGTCTGTTTAGAATTGAAGGCGTCCGTGAAGGGCCAAAGAGAGGGATTCGAGGATAGGGCGATCTTGTTTGAGAAGGGTAGAGATGACCGAGCGAATGCGGGCAAACTGCCTAGCCCCTGCGGGCGTACGGAATGCACCGGAAATTTTGGTTTTCACCTTGACCATGCGAATATCCCGCTCGGCTTGGTTGTTGTCAAACGGCACGCGGGCATCTCGAAGAAAGGCAAGAATAGCGGATTTTCGTGTTTCGAATCGTTCCGCTAAATTTCCAGCCTTCCCTTTGGCTTGTCAGCCACGTGTGCCCTCTTTCCTGGCAACCAGGTCCTTGCTCCATTCTTCTCTGCCGCGAGCGAGAATGTCGTCATAATGCTGCTCAATTTCGGTGATGACGGGCTCCGTGAGGGGCGTGTAGGATTCACGGGCTGTACGCGTCATCTTCCAGCTTTCTTGCAGCAACGTCTTCATGTCTGTTGCCCACTGGTGCTTGTCGTTCTCTATGATTCCCTGACATTCGCGAAGAAGATGGGCGTTGCACAGGGCGTGAAGGAAGAAAACCAGCGCTTGATTGAAGTACGGTCCATAACAGTCATGGACAACCGTCCCCTTGTAGATGGGCAGGATGCCTCCCTCGGCCATTCCTTGAGTCCCCCGACTACTGTAAACGGTTAGCTGTGTGTACTCACCATTACTCGCGACATGCATCCAGACCCCGCTGCCGCCTACGCGAAAACCGGTCTCATTCGCGTGGATGACCGGGCTTTCGAGCAGGTGCTGGCGGATCTGCTCTTCCACAGGTGCCAAGGCGGTATACATCTGCTGCAGTTGCGATAGCAGCGTGGCTTCACTGGGGCCATGACCGGTTAAGTCTTCGAAGAGCTGGGCAATCCGTGCCAAGGGCAACAACTGGTAGACGCTTAGATAGCTGGTCCAGGCCGGTAGCGTTTCACCATACCAGATGCGGATAAACCCGAATCTCATCGGGTTGTGCCACGGGATGTAGCGTCTGCCCGCGATGGCCTTTAGGCGCTCCCTTTTTGCCACCGGATTGGCGGAGGTTGTTGACTTTCCGAAACCCGTCGCTGGAAGGCGGCTTACTGCTGTTATTGCTATTTTGACTGAGCTGACGTTCGAGCTCCTGAACACGATGTTCCAGTTCTTCAATACGCTTCGCTTGACGTTCAATGATCTTTGCCTGTTCATCGATCACCTGCAACAAGGCGTTGAAGGCAGCGATAATGTCGGGGTCGCCCTTGCAAATGGAATGAACTTGTTTAGTAGACATATGCATAGGGGACACTCCTCTCTCTCCGTTTTGGGTTATCTTACCTTTTCGGCGTATGAAACCAAATACCTTTATTTTGAGAGAAAATTCTGCTTCAGTACCTAAGTAGTAACCACTTTATACGAAAATAAAAAGTAACTCTAGCCTCGTATGATGGCAGAACGCGTTTGAAAACGGCTGGGTTTGGACATACTTATCTCTAAAAAAGCAAAAAAA